>JAIRST010000006.1 GCA_031255325.1 Holosporales bacterium
TATAAAACTCTGACAGATACTTTCTTTTACACACAACCGTGTTCAGATATATCTAATAGACTGGTGGGGGGGTATAATTTCGCATCCTCTTCTGCCTCTTTAAGATCACACACAAAAGGAAATAGGCAAACATGGTCCTACGGCTGTTCCGGAACATCACCAGATACCATTTCTTGCAGGCAGTTACGTCCGGATATACTGGATGACCTAATGAAATATTGCGGCTCTAAGCAGTGTGTACTGCCTGGCATGCGCACTGTCGGGTACGCACATAGAGCAACAGTGCATAAAGGTACGGAAAACCACCAACATCATTCTACGTTTCATGTTTCCTGTGTTCCTTACGCGGAACATCATCAGGCAAACTGTTATTGTCATACAAGCTGCACAGATAATAAGGTAAAACCTTTCCAAGCACCCTAGTTCGTCGTTGTTATTATAAAATTTTCAGGAATAGGTAATTATTTAGCTTTGTTTCTCTTTCAGCTGTATCCTTATCGCAAAGATAGACAATAGTGAGAGAGTAACACCTACATAGGTTTTTTTTGCGTCATTCATTGTTACTCCCTTTATGGGACTATCCCTGAATACGGAATTGACGATGCCTTCCCCTTGACTTTCTTGCGGCCATCGAGAAGCATGCGGAGTAGGGGGCCGTAGCTCAGCTGGGAGAGCGCGACGTTCGCAATGTCGAGGCCAGGGGTTCGATTCCCCTCGGCTCCACCAATTTTTGTTCCATGTGTTTTTGAAGGAATGATGACGAATTTTCCCCGAAAAGTTGGTGTTATCGGAGCTGGTCGAATGGGGCTCGGCATTACCCAGCTCTTTTTGGAACATGAAGTGAGGGTCGTTCTTCATGATTCCTCTTCTTTCCTTTTAAATAAGGCGGAAAGGAAACTTAAAGAACGGTGTTTACGCGCAGAGACCCTTTCAGAGAAAGCTTCTTCCGATAACATACTTAAGAAGCTGACTCTTTCCGATAGGTTACAGGATTTTTCCGTGTGTGATTTTATCATTGAGGCTATTTTTGAATCTTATGAAGCCAAAGAGGGGGTTTTTGACAATCTTAAGGAATATATTTCTGGTGAGGCTATTCTAGCAACAAATACATCTTCCCTTTCTGTCACACGTCTCGCGCATAGTGTTCCTAATCCTCGGCATTTTTTGGGGTTTCATTTTATGAATCCTGCTCATCGGATTCCGCTCGTTGAGCTGATTCGAGCGCCAGAAACGGATGATGACGTCTTTCGTAAAAGCCAAGATCTTGCTGGTTTTTTGGGGAAGACGGTTATCCTTTCGCGAGATACGCCTGCCTTTATTTTAAATCGGGTTTTAGTGTCGATGATAAATGAGGCTATTTGTGTTTTGGAAGAACGTATCGCTCGTGTTGAAGATATTGATAAAGCCTTTGTACTGGGGGCGCAGCACCCAATAGGACCCTTAAGCTTGGCAGATTTTATTGGGTTAGATATAGTTTTAGCTATTTTAAAGACGCTTTATACAGAGCGGGGAGAAAAATATCGCCCAAGCGCTCTTTTAAAGGACTATGTTGCTCGCGGATGGCTAGGGCGCAAATCTGGTCGAGGGTTTTTCATGTATGATGAAGGAGGATACTATCCTTTTCCACCAATAATTAAAGGTTAAATACGGAAAAGTTAAAAATGTAAAGGAATGTTGTTCATAGAAGCCAAAAAATACATAGAATTCAATCTCATGGTGTCTTATATACCTACTTAACTTCCTATTTCTATTCTTAACCAATACTTACCTGTTTGAGAAAATTATACTAATTATCTTTTAACTTGCTTATCTTTACTCGTCTAAAATTTATTATTTTAGTAATAAATTGTAATTGACTACAAAGCCCTTAATTTCCAAACACTTTCGTGTGAGCAAATACAGAGATTGATTGAGGATTTATTTTAAATAATTTTAATTATGTAAAATCTCTGTACCTTTATAATTAAAGCAATAAACCTATCATCTCTTATAGGCACTGCTCTTCTATGGTTGGGGGGCAGTAACAGAGGTGATTGTTGCTGTAACGGGAACAAGGGTAATACCCCGAGAGGATAGCTCCTTTATCCAGATTCCTAAACGCTCGAGCGTAAGGGGATAAGCACTGCCAACAGCAATTACCGTCCCTTGCGCTTTAGCAAGGTCTTCTAAATCAGAAAGGGCTTGATCAATACTTTGGGAGTGCAGCTCTTTGTCTATAAAAAAAGCACTTTGTCCCCACACAATTCCTTTCCCCTGAGCGACCTGAGGAAAGACGCTACGCAATGTTTCCGGACAATTTAGAACGTACAATCCTCGTGTGCGCAATTCTTCCAAAACAGGAGCTAAGTCTTGTGCAGACAGAATAAAACGAGAGCCTTCCGTGTTGACAACACCAACATAACCGTGTGTTTTCTCAAGTACTGTGCGCAATAAAGTTAGATTCTCTTGAGTCGGATGTTCTGTCAGAAGAGTAAACGATCCTGTATCGTTACTTAAGGCATTCAAAGGCTCCATAGGAACGATAAGAAGCATTTCGTGATGAGATTTATAAATTTTCTCTCGCCAGTATTCAAGATTAGGCAAATAAGGAGATAGTGCAAAGGTTATCGCTTGCGGAAGTGTATCGATAGCTTGCTCAAAGTATTCTGTTAAAAGCCCAACAGGTTGCACAATAAGAGCAATTTTTGGACACTGTTCTGATACCGTGCAGGGTTCAGCATAACGTTTATAAGCAGGCATTTCAGTCGATGGATGAGAAGTGCTCAGGGAAGGAATTTCCGCTGGCTGCGTTTGTTGAACAGGCTCTGCTAATGGCAATCTCTTAAGAAGCGTTGTTTGCTCCTGAATCTGTAGTACCGCTTGAGTCTGTGCGCTAGATACAACTTTACCGTCAAGAGAAGCAGAACCTGATTCTGGCGGAATGCTTGCTTCCGAAGAAGCATAGACATCCTTTGGTACTTCTTTGTCAGAAGCAGAGACAGTGACATCACTATCCTCAGCGCGAGTATCGACGATCAGCCGAAAAGAGTAGTTTTTAGGTAATCTGCTAGCGATAGCTTCATAGAATAAAGTTCCATACTGGATACCGAAAACACCTCCCGCAATACAGCAAAAGACAAGCAGCACCCATTTTTTGTGCGTTTTCAAAGAAAATATCCGGAAAAATGACATTATTTTTTCCCACCCAACGTAGCAAGCGCTTTAACAATCGAAAATGCTTCTCTAAGCTGTAAATCCTTTTCAACACGTTCTGGAAATGGCATGGCGTATGATTTTTTTTCAACATCCGAAAAAGCTTCTTTGTCAGAGTTTTTATCTTGCTCTCCCTTTTCTGCTGTCTTTTCTATAATCTCTAGCGTTTCTTTTTCTGACTTTTCCTCTGGTTTATTCGTGGCAGAAGCATCAAGCGCATTTGGAATATCTTTTTCCCGAAGGACAAAGTCGTTGAAAACTTTCACCTCAGCCGAAGGGACATTAACATCTGGTTCGATACCCTGTGCTTGGATGCATCTTCCTGAAGGAGTATGGTGGCGCGCAACAGTCAACTTAATACCTCCATCTTCTGAAATGGGAATGACTTTCTGGACAGATCCTTTACCAAATGTCCGCATTCCTACGATGATAGCGCGATGATGATCTTGCAAAGCTCCGGCGACAATCTCAGGTGCTGAAGATGTTCCAGAATTGACAAGAACAACGAAAGGTATTCCGCATAAAATATCTCCCTTCTTGGCGCTAAATGTCTCGTTAAGAGATGGATTCCGTCCTCGTACAGATACAATCTCTCCTCCATCCAAGAAAAGATCTGCGACACCAATAGCTTCTTTCAATAGCCCACCAGGATTATTGCGAAGATCTAAAACAATTCCCTTTAAGCCTTTTTCTTTCTTTAATTTTTCAATAGCAACTTTCAACTCACTTGTTGTGTTTTTGTCAAATATAGAGATGCGCACATAACCAATATCCTCGTGAAATTCAGAACGAACAGGACGAACACGGATAACAGCACGATCAATAGTAACATCAAAAAGATCCTTGCCGAAACGCTTGATTTTTAATCGTACTTTTGTTCCCGGCTTGCCTCGCAATTGGGCAATGACTTCCTCTGCACTTACGCCTTGAATAAATACTCCATCGATATGGGTAATAAGGTCTCCAGATTTTAAGCCAGCATGATAAGCAGGCGTATCATCGATAGGAGCAATGATCCGAATCAAACCATTATCCATCACGATTTCTATCCCCAGACCACCATAGGTACCCTCGGCATAGATACGCATGGCGTCAAGAGCTTTTTTACTTAAGTAACACGAATGCGGATCGAGGGCGCCTAACATACCTTCAAGAGCATGTTCGATCAGTGTCTCATCATCTATAGGGTGAACATAATGCTCTTTAATGTGCTTCAAAATAACGTTGAATAAACAATAAGGTTGGGCTTCTTCTGGAACAGATTTTTTAATTTCTTCTGATATAGGAAGCTTCGCTTGCAATGTAGAGAAACACCCTATCCCAAGAAAGAAAGCGGAAGTTATATGAGCAAAAATTTTCATCTCTATACCTTTAGGTCGTTTTATTTTCCTTTAACAAAAAGCCTTTTGGATCAACAGGCTTTCCATTTTTGCGGAGTTCAAACGTCAATAAGGCCTGAACATTTTGCGTCATGAGTCCTAGGCATTCTCCACGAGTGATTTCTTCTCCAACACTGACTTTCAAGACATTAAGACCAGCAACAAGGCTGTGCAATCCATTTCCATGATCGATGATAACAATTTTTCCATAACTTCTAAAAGCCCCCGAAAAGACAACACGACCGGAAGCAGGAGCTACAATAGGTGCCCCTTTAGGGGTATTGAAAAGAATTCCTTTGGAAACCTCTTGCGTTCCGGGAATGGGATTTCCAAAAGCCACCCGGATTTTCCCTTCAACAGGAAGTTGGAAAGAAGGTTCCTTTGTAACGTTTTTCTTGAAAATTTTAGAAATTTCCGCATCTAGTTCTGCAATCAGCTCATCCATCGAACGTACCTGCTCTGCTAAAAGTTCCATTTGACGTTCAAGCGTTTGCTTTAAGGAAGGATAAAGGGATGTTTTCTGATTAAGAAGCTTTTGTAATTTTTTATGTTTATACGAAGGGGAAAGAGCTGTGTCCCGAAGAATATCTTCTGCCTCTTTTCCTGTGCATTGGGTTTCTTGCAGCATTTCCTGGTTTTGCACAAATTCCTTTCCCATTTTATCGAGTATAGGTACAATATGACGCAATAAAATAGCTTGCCGAACAGGGCGCTCCGGATGCGAAGACGAAAGAGCAAGAGCTGTTGGTGTGTGCCGAGAAAAAGCTATAAGGGCTGTTAAAATATGACTTATAACACGCTGACATAGGTAAAAAGAATTTTGTATCTTCTCTTGTTCTGTACGCATGGAAGAAAGAACTTCTTCTAACGCTATAGGTTGATCATTTTTGGGGAGTGGTAAAGAATACGCATTCATTTCTTGGATTGTTTTGGTCAGCACAAAGCACGGAAATTGCCCTATAGCAAGAAAGCAAAAAGATCCCCAAATCGCAACATAGTGCAAACGACTCGTTAGCGCTGAATGCATCAAGCGTAACCAAGCGGCACGTTAACGGCTATACACAAGGAAATATCGGCGTTCACAGAGTCTCCTTTTGCTGTAAGCAGAATAGTATTTTTCTAGAATAGACGCAATCGCTCGTTTTTCGAAGTCGCTAATATCTTTTCGATTTACGGAACTGGCTTGATGATCTGAAAGATCTTATCGGTTGCGAATTAGAGACTACTTAGATGATTGTTCGTAATGGAATGATCAGCTGTAAGCGTTTTTTTCAACAAAGCTCCTCATGTTTCGCGTCTGGGGACGCTTTTAACGTGACGTAACAGAAATATTTTGTATCCCCGAAATAGCTTGGAGAGAGGTAATATCTTCAAAGGACAAATTGTATTTTTGTGGTAGAATAAAAACATGCCCCTCTAATTCAGGAGCTTTGAGGTAAATTCCTACATTGCCTGTAGTTTTTTGTCCCAAATACGCTGCTATCACTTCAAGAGCTGATGGATTTGAGACCAAGATATGCACTGCTTCTAACGTAGAAGACAATACAATATCCAAGTCCTGAACGGATATGACTGTAAACCTAGGAATATCACTATCGAATTTTGTCTGAAGTGTTAATAAAACGCATTTTCCTTCTTTCAGCAAATCCTGGGCGCTTGTTAAAAGTTCTGAAAAAACAACACATTCCCCGTTTCCGCTTGTATCGGAAAATTGCAAAAAAGCATAACGATTCCCCGAGCGGGCAATACGCTTTTGAAGTCCTAAGACAACACAAGCGATAGTGGCCTTTTCTTTTTTCTGCTCGATAACCTTTTGTAAAGAAGACCCCCCTAACATTTTTATTGCTGTTCCATAGGTATCCAGCGGATGCGCAGAAAGGTAAAAACCAATAACTTGAAATTCATTTTGAAGGCGGGTCAAAGGCGGCCAATCCGATCCTTCCAAGAGGTCTTTTTTATAATCATGCTTAAAGTTCTCCTCTCCAAATAAAGAGTGTTGCCTATGGGATGTCTCTGCCGGACGATCCGATTCAACTTGTTTCAAAATAGTGTCAAGATTTTCGCTTAAAAGACGACGTGATGAATGCAAAGTGTCAAAAGCTCCTCCGAACACCAATGCATCAAAAACACGCTTGTTAATGACGCGTATGCTAAAACGTTTGCAGAAATCGAAAATGTCTTTGAATGCACCATTTGTTTGACGCTCTTCTGCCACTTTCTGCATGGCCATCAGACCACTGCCCTTTATAGCAGCCAACCCATAGCGTATGGCTGGGCGTTCTTCTGATAAAGTTGCAGAAAATTCAGCGTATGAAGTGTTGATATCCGGAGGCAAGAGCGGAATTCCCATGCGAATAAGTTCTTGACGATAGTGGGTAAGCTTATCAATGTTTCCCATATCGCATGTCATCAGGGTTGCCATAAACTCTATGGGATAATTTGCTTTCAAGAATGCCGTCTGATAAGCAAGCAGCGCGTAAGGAGCCGCATGCGATTTATTAAATCCATAGCTGGCAAACTTTGCCATTTGTGCGAATATTTGCTCAGCGATCTGTCCTGCAACACCCTTCTCCTGCGCTCCATCGACAAAACGCTTGCGTTGGGCTTCCATCTCTGAATGGATTTTTTTCCCCATTGCGCGTCGCAAAATGTCCGCTTGGCCAAGCGTATATCCTCCAAGCACCTGCGCAATTTGCATTACTTGTTCTTGATAAACCATTACACCATAAGTAGAGGCCAAAATGGGTTCCAGCTTTGGATGCAAGAACCGCACCTCCTCTTGCCCGTGTTTACAAGCGATATAACGCGGAATATCGTCCATAGGCCCTGGTCGGAACAAAGCAACAAGAGCAATAAGATCCTCAAACCGATCTGGACGCAGATTTTTCACAACTTCTTGCATGCCACCACTTTCCAGCTGAAACACACCAATGGTTTCAACACGGTGTAAAAGGGTAAATGTTGTTGCATCATTTAGCGGTATAGAAGAAAGCGTTATGTCCACACCGCGAGCATTCAATAGATCTACAGTTTTTTGTAAAACAGTCAGGGTCTTGAGCCCTAGGAAATCAAATTTAATAAGTCCCGTTTTTTCAACAAACTTCATACTAAATTGCGTAACAGGAATATCAGAACGCGGATCTTTATAAAGCGGTACCACTTCTTCGAGGGGCGCCTCTGAAATCACCACCCCTGCTGCATGTGTTGACGCATGCCGATATAACCCCTCTAGCTTAAGCGCGATAGAAACAAGACGTTCTATTTGTGGATCTTCGTCCATCATCTGCTGAAATGTAGGTTCTTTCTTAATCGCTTCTAGTAATGAAACAGGATGCGTGGGATTATTGGGCACAAGCTTGCAAAGCTTATCGACGTATACATAGGGCAATCCTAAAACACGCCCTACATCGCGTAAAACAGCACGTGCTTGCAATTTTCCAAAGGTAATGATTTGCGCAACGTGATCTATGCCGTATTTTTGACGAACATACTCAATAACTTCGTCACGCCGATCTTGACAAAAATCAATATCAAAATCAGGCAAGGAAATGCGCTCAGGATTTAAAAAACGTTCAAAAATAAGCGCGAACCGAATAGGATCCAAATCTGTAATCGTCAAAGACCAAGCGACAAGCGACCCAGATCC
>JAIRST010000027.1 GCA_031255325.1 Holosporales bacterium
ATAAAGCTTTAAATAAAGTCAATGACAAAAAAGAACAAAAGCAGCAGAAGAGAGCTATACAAGAGAACTCTCACAATCAACATTATAAAATCTTCCTTTCCAGTCAAAAAACTATAATGGCGTCTTAAGAGAAAACGCTTGACCTTAATGCCGGTTCTCAGTAGAGTTTTGCTTATGTCCCCATCGTCTAGAGGCTTAGGACATCGCCCTTTCAAGGCGGCAACACGGGTTCGAATCCCGTTGGGGACGCCACTGTTTTTGCGCTTTGTCGCGGTAAGTGTCGAAGTTGCTTAAATAAGTGAACAGGCAGGCAAATAGGGGTGTAGCTCAATTGGTAGAGTAGCGGTCTCCAAAACCGTTGGTTGTGGGTTCGAGTCCCGCTACCCCTGCCAAAGATCCGAAGTAACAAATCAATAGAAAGAGGGAAGGGGCATGAGTAAAGAGATGCTGTCGAAGGATGACTTAATCTTTGAGACGAAAGCAATATGACCGCATCCAGTCAATTATCGGCAGATGATGGTGCGTGAATCAATCTTCCTTAAACGCCTCCCTATCCTCTTGAATCCGCATCCTTCCAAATACAAGCTATAAGCTTCGCATTCCTCACCTGTTCCTGGTACTCTTATTCCCTTCTTATCTCTGCCTCTCGCAGAACGTGCAAAGTATCGCTGCTTGCCTTTGACGAATCCGTCCTTGCCTACCTCTGACCCGCAATACGTGCTCTTTCTCTTCTCTCTCTTGTTAGGCCTGTCCCTTTTTCAAAGAATCTGGTTGCGTTTTAAAAGCAGGTATATGCTACTGATAATTTCAATATTGGGGTTAGAGAGAAAGGAAAGCCGATGGAGGAAAGACCGATTTATTTGGATTATCAAGCGACAACACCCTGTGACCCGTGTGTTGTAGAAGCGATGCTGCCCTTTTTTACAGAACGATGCGGTAATCCTCATGCGCGCGCGCACGCTTATGGGTGGGAAGCTGAGGAAGCCATAGAAACGGCACGTTCGCGGATCGCCCAAGCAATTAATGCTGATCCTCGGGAGGTTATTTTTACTTCAGGAGCAACTGAAGCCAATAATTTGGCGCTCAAAGGTGTTGCTCAGTTTTACAAAGATCGTGGGCATAAAAAACACATTATAACAACTCAAATTGAGCATGATTGTGTTTTAGAATCGTGTCGTTCTTTGGAAAAACAAGGGTTTATGGTCACTTACCTTCCTGTCCAAAAAGATGGACTCGTTGTTTTGGATGATTTGCGAAAGGCTATCACAGAAGAGACATTGCTTGTCTCTATCATGACGGCTAACAATGAAATTGGCGTCATTCAACCTATTGCCGAAATTGGCGCATTGTGTCGAGAAGCGGGTATTTTCTTTCATACCGATGCGGCTCAAGCGTTGGGAAAAATTGCGCTAGACGTTAATGCTCTTTCCGTCGATTTAATGAGTCTGTCTTCGCACAAAATTTATGGACCGAAAGGGGTGGGCGCTCTTTATTGCCGGTTAAAGCCTCGTGTTGGTCTTGCGCCTCTTTTAAGTGGTGGAGGGCAAGAACGTGGTTTACGGTCGGGTACCCTCCCTGTGCCGTTATGTGTTGGATTCGGAGCCGCGTGCCATTTAGCATGTACGTTAAAAGACAAAGAGAATGCGCGTTTATTAATATTGCGCAACCGTCTATACGAAAAGCTTTGTGCAGATCTGCCAAAAATTTATCTGAACGGGCACTTTGAGAAACGCTTGGCAGGCAATTTAAATATCAGTTTCGAAGGTATTGAAGGTGAAGGCCTTTTAATGGGGGTGAAAAATTTAGCTCTTTCAACGGGATCAGCATGCAATTCAATGTCTTTGGAGCCTTCGCATGTTCTGCTAGCCCTTGGAATGGATCCAGGCTTGATACATGGTTCTGTCCGCATTAGCTTAGGGCGCTTTACTACGGAAGAAGAGATTGATTGTGCGGCAGAATCCTTGATTGCTGCAGTCAGAAAATTGCGAGCCATGAGTCCTCTCTGGGAAGAGTAGAATAGCTATAATAGGAAATGCAGGTAACAGGTAAAATAAGACTCTAAGAAAGTTGGTCGCTTTATGAGATTGGGAGTAATCTAGGGGGGATACTCTACGCCGTTGGAAATGTGCCGCACAGATACCTGCTAGGGGATGAAGGTTTAGAGTTAGCACTATAAGGTTGAAGGACAGTCCTATTGTTATTATTTTCTCCTTGAACAATCAGGCGCATTCTTCTTTTAAACGGTGTTGCACACTCCATACGTAATCATCATAGGTTCCTGGATAGGGAAGCACCGTTTTGTTTTCCTCGATAGCGAGAATTTTTGTCCCGACATTGCGGACAAAAGAGCGGTCATGACTTACAAAAAGAAGTGTTCCTGTATAAGTACGTAAAGCCTGGGACAGCGCTTCAGTCGTCGAAAAATCTAAGTGGTTGGTCGGTTCATCAAGAGCTAAACAGCTGACTTTTTGAAGTAAAACACATCCTAAAGCTACCCGTGCTCGCTCACCCCCCGATAGCATGCGGATTGTTTTGTTTGTGTCGTCCTTCGTAAACAGTAAAGATCCTGCAAGGTCTCGTGCCTCCTGCTCGGTCACCGACGGATCTTTAGCGTAATATAAAGCCTCTAATACGGTATGATTGGCGTTCAGACGTTCGGAAACATGTTGTGCAAAATAGGCAAACCGCACCTCATGCCCAAGCGTGCATGTTCCTTGCAACAAAGGGAGTTCTCCGACAAGCGTTTTTAAAAGAGTGGTTTTGCCGCGACCATTCGCACCCGTTATGGCAACACGGTCCCCACGTTCTATAGCGAAATTGATACGTCTCAAAATAAGCGCTTCGGGATCATATCCCACGGCTCCATTTTCAAGATGTAGTACAGTACGTCCACAGAGGGTGGGGGCGGGCACGCGAATACGTGCCGTTATTGAAAGAGGGGTAATACTGATGACTTCCATTTTGTTAAGCTCTTTCAGACGCGATTGCGCTTGTCGGGCTTTTGTTGCCTTTGCTCCAAAACGCGCGACGAATTGTAAAATTTGTTCTCGACGTTCTTTTAGATTTTTTGCACGCGCTGTTAATTGTTCTCGCAATAGCTCTTTTTGTTCGAAATAGTCGTCTAAGTTACCATTAAATTTTGTCGTTTCACCATTTTCTATTTCTAAAATATGGTCTGTTGTCCGACATAAAAATTCCCTGTCATGGGAAATCAGCAAAAATGCCCCTGAGAAATTTTGCAAAAAATTCTCTAAGAACAGAGTCGTATCAAGATCTAAATAGTTACTCGGTTCATCTAGCAATAAAAGAGAAGCTTTTTGCAAAGACATAGCTAAGAGCTTACAGCGCATCTGATATCCGCCACTTAAGGTCGTGATCGGCGCATAAAGATGCTGCTCATAGCGCAAGCCAAACTTATGAGCCTGCGCATCCACTTCCCAAGGTTCAACATTTGCCGTTCGTGAAACGTATTCTTGTACAGTCTCGGTATCGGGGAAATCGTCATGCTGTGCTAGATAGGCGATATGAAGCGCACGCGATCGCGTTATTGTTCCGTCATCTTTCTCTTGACGCTCCATGATAATATCAAAAAGCGTCGTCTTCCCGACACCATTGTTGCCGATCACCCCAACATGCTCGCCTTCGTTGATTGTGAAATCTACTCCGGAAAAAAGAACACGCCCTCCGAAGCTCTTACGAATATCTTTCAGTTGAAGAAGAGCAGCCGTCACATTTAAACCTTATTATGATGACTATGGTGCGATCGGCGGGATTCGAACCCACGACCCCGAGATTAGGAATCTCGTGCTCTATCCTGCTGAGCTACGACCGCATTCAGCTCAGTTTTAAAGGAGTCTCTTCGTTGTGTCCATAAAAAGGTAACCTTTTCAGGTGTTTGTTCTAAGTGTAGATGCGCCCCACAAGAGTTGGCAAACATTTCTGCAAAAAAGCAAAGAACAGTTCGGGATGAAAGCATTTTTTCTCCCAAAAACCATGCGGCAACCGTTTCATTTAAAGCAATGCGGCCTCCCTGTCCTGTACATTGGAGGGTAAGCATTTCTTTATCTTCTATAAGTTCAAAAACCATGTGCCCTCCGCGTATGAGAGTGGGCAAAAGAATCATCGCGGTTGTTACCATGAACTTTATAATAGGAGTAGGTACCGCACGAGGAATATCACGCGTTAAAAACGTAACTTTTTCGCATAAGCAATAGCTCGCAATAATTTCTTTTCCTTCTTCAAAAGAACTTTCTGGATATTCTTCAGCATTGATAGATAAAAGACGGAAAAGTTTCAGCCGAGCGGCTAAGCGCTGCTGAGATTCAGAAAGTATTTTCAAGGCTATATCGTTATCATCGCTATTTTCCATAGCATTAATTCCAAGTCCTATAGCTCCAACGGGAGCGGTAAGATCATGGAACAAACGCGCTAGCAGCAATTCAAACATTCGTAAAGAATCGAACACAAATACACCTTCCTGTAAGTCTTAGAAAAGGATAGCATTTTCCCGAGGCTTTGAGATAGCCCGTTATAGGGATTTTGTTAAAGTATTTTATGTGCTTATCAGAAAATTTGCCGCCTTACTGGGAAGAAGCTTGTTGTTATCTACGTCAGCACGATTCTGTTCTGGCATCGTGTATGGATGAATCTTATCTTATCTCGCATGGCAATGGATTCAGCACTCTTGTCCATGCCATTATTGGGCAGCAAATTTCCGTCAAAGCGGCAGAAAAAATCACAGAGCGCTTAAAAATTTCTGACCCATCGGATGCTTTGATGCGTTCTTCTGACGAGATGCTTGCGGCCGGTCTTTCTCGTCAAAAAGTTGCGTATATAACGGGTATTGCGCGTTTTTGGGAGACGCAAGAATGGAAAATGTGGCCTACACTTTCAGATGCGCACCTTATGGAAGAACTTATAAAGCTTAAGGGTGTAGGGCGGTGGACGGCTGAGATGTTTTTGATTTTCCACTGTATGCGTCCCGATATTTTTCCAAAAGCAGATCTAGGGGTGCAAAAAGCCATTGCTACACTTTACAAAGTTCCTGTTGAAAACACAATAGAAATTGTAGACCGCTGGCGTCCTTACCGCACCGTTGCCACATGGTACCTATGGCGCTCCCTGGATGCTATCCCGGTGAGATATTAAAAAAGGAATTGCATTCCTCTATACATTTTCTCTAATCTTGCCCTCTTTTAAGACTCTGTATAGGTTGAATCATCGCTGGTTCTAGCATTGGTGTCATGAACATGACGATGGTTGGCATGGGGATCATAAAGCGCGGGATATGTTCGTAACGCAATTTTTAAAAAAACGGCTACCGAAAACACTCTATGGGCGAACGCTTTTGATCATTGTGATGCCCATCGTCTTGATCCAGACGATTTCTGCTTATGTTTTTTTCAATCGTCACTTGGAATCGGTCATCTGGCAAACAAGTAATTTAAAAGCCAGAGAAATCAGCACTGTCGTAGCGCTGTTTCAGGATTTACAGCAGTCTATAGCCGAAAGAGAGGCTGCTCGTTTTGAATTAAAGCTAGAGATCCTTCCGCCGCAAAAGGAAATGCCTTCTCACACTTCTGGCATCACCCGACAAATATTTAATGTTGCTTTGAAAGGGCATTTAGAAGAAGCGTATTCCCTAACAAAAGCCGGCGAATATTTCGTCGTTCATGTTTTCATGAAGGACAATACGCTAAAATTTTCTCTCCTTAAAAAGCGCTTTGCCAACCGTACGAGTGATGTATTTATTATGTGGTCATTGGGAACATCGATTTTATTCACGTTGATTGCGTGGGTTTTTATGCGCAATCAGATTCGTCCCATAAAACAGCTTGCAAAAGCGGCTGATCAATTCGGTAAAAACAACACGTTTGATCCTTTGAAACCCGGTGGCGCCTTGGAAGTGCGCAAGGCAGGAGAGGCTTTTAATAACATGCAGGAACGCATTAATCGCCATATCCAACAACGGACTGAAATGCTGACGGGAGTATCGCATGATTTGCGTACCCCTTTAACACGCATGCGCTTGCACCTTGAGCTGATGCCAGGGGATACAAACATTTTGGCGCTAAAGCATGATTTATCTGAAATGGACATAATGGTCACGCATTTCCTTGAGTATGTTCAGGGAGAACGTTTGGAAAAAGCTGAGCGCGTCGCTTTAGCCCCTGTTGTCCGTGAAGTTGCACGGCGCTATTTCATGCCGACGCTTCAATGCGATTTTCATCTGGATGATCGTATTGTGTATAGTTTACGGCCTCAGGCCTTTCGACGCCTTTTAGCAAATCTTCTCTCTAATTGTCAAAGGTATGCGCACACTGTTCTTATACGCCTTATACAAAACCAAGAAGATATTGTTTTAACTTTCGAAGATGATGGTCCAGGCATTCCTGAAGAGCACAGAAAAGACGTGTTTAAGCCCTTTTTTCGACTTGATGCTTCACGAACCCCTGGAAAAGGCGGAAGCGGCTTAGGACTTCCGATCGTAAAAGACCTCGTCGCATCCATGGGAGGAACGATCACGCTGGCGTCTTCTTCCATTGGGGGATTAGGTGTCATTATTCGCCTTCCCAACAATTGTTAGCAAACAGTAAGGCGCACAGGATCCAAAGGAATAGATGAATGATGAAAAGACGTAAGCCAAGAAGTATGCCCCAAAAGATTTTTGCCGTTCAGGTAGGTACCAGAAGTGTGCATGGGAGGATGTAAAAACATAGTACAGCTATGCTCTGCCCCCAAAAAAGAGCGCATATATTGAGCAAGAGCCGACCAACGGGAAGCTTTAGGCAGGAAGGCGCAGAAGTCCTCAAATGTCTCAGGAAAGCACATAAGGATTAGGCCGTGTGCTTGATCCCAGATACGCTTACCAAGGAGAGTACTTACGCCCAGCAGATGTGCAGAGCATCCAAGAATTGTATGATCAATGGCATCAATAGGACGCCACCCCCCTAAAAAATTACAGGCTTTTGTGCGTGTGTTAAAAAAATTTTGCAACTGCCTTTCAAGTTTAGAAAGACTCCTTGGATATTCCCATAAATGTCCAGAAAATCCGATCTGTTCTGAGAAAACCGATCTTCCAGGAAGAATGCCAGTAAAAGTCCTATGGAGCGTTCCTAAAAGGGATGCCTGAAAAGGTGCTCCTTGGAGTGCTGGAAAACGCTTTAGGGAAATCCTATGGGAAATTTCTAGAATTCGATGATTAAACACATTTAAGAAAGCTTCTAAGGCTAAATGTTTCTGACGTTTTTCCGATACAAGAAGTTCACGATACGCAACAGGAAGGGGACTTTGAACGCCCAAAAGGTTCATGCGATTAGTGGTAATCGTCATAGAAGGACGTTTCTGAAAAGACGTGTGTTGATCAGGCTTTAGGAATTGGACATCAACGACTTCATACGCTTGTAAGTCAAAATGAAGTTTTCCACATAGTCTGATCTCTTTCAAAGAATCCTGGTGGTTATATTGAGCTTTTTCTTGAATGTTTTTAGCGTTAAAAGAAGAGATATACCTTTTACAGATATACAGGGCTTGATCAAGTGAAAACCTATAGGGTTCTTCTTGCAATCGCTCAATTAAAGATCTTTTTGCTGTCCGAACTGTATAGGCCACGTTTTCAACATTCCTTCTTTATGTGGATCTTTTACAGAAATTTCGACGAAGCTGTTATAAGAGGTATAAGAGCGAAAAAATTCAGCCAAAACACCGCTAAATAAAATAGTATTCACCGAACTATTTTCTGCGTCATCGATTTCCAATGTGATTTTTTGCCCGGGGACAAAACCTCGCCATCCATCACGTCCTAATCGCCGTGTAGAGGGTGTATAGGTGATAGAGGAAAGAGCATGAATCTCTTGTTGATAAGGAGAAATCCGCTCGGAAAGGACGTATAACAACTCTTTCAGTCGCTGAAGGGTGTTGTCCTTTTTTGAAGAGATAAGAGATAAAGATTCTAAGGAAAGCATCGTTATCAGGCGCCAAAGTGTTTCTCCTTGTATAGGAGGAGATTTGACTGTTGTTGGCCTTTCCATACAGAAAATTTTTTTAATGGGTAAAGATTGTTCAATTTGAAAAATACCACCAGCAGGAATCTCTTGAGCAAGTTCACGATTTGTGCACAAGGTATGCGCATAGATAACGAAATGTTCTGAGTGCTCTGGATGTAGAGCGAGATTCACAAAGGAAAGGAACACATCTGTTCCTGTAACGTCCATACGTTCTGAAGGCATTCTTCGTGCTGTCCAGAAAAGGATAGGTGCTTGCTGCTGTATCCGATACGTTAAAGCATGATAAGGAGGAATTTCTATTTCTTGAGTACTTTCCGTATCTAAAGAGACAACGCGAGAAATGCTGTAAACTTCTTGGGTAAGATAACGGCGTTGGTCAGGAATGATCATCGTTTCTGTTCGTGTATAATCAAGCATTATCGGCTCGCTGATACTTTCGAAAAGGTTGATTCCTGGCACACAGTTAAACTCCAATGAACGTGGATTTACCTCAAGATGCTTTCCAGAAATTTCACTCATAGGAAGGTAAAATGAAAGAGTCTCATGCCAATTATCGAGAGGAATGGAATGTATCTCTGCGCCTAAGAACTTTTGTGGAAATGCAAAATATTCTTCCAGAAAGCGAAACCCTCGGTGCTCCTCGTGCGTAATAGGCAATAGATTCTCTGAATCCTGGAACCCAATAGCTTGCAAGGAAGGTATTTTTTGCAGAATATTGTCTTCTGAAATTTTTATAAAAATGGGTAAATCGTGCGTGAAAAGAGCCTTATAAAGAGTGTTTTTAAAGGTATCTTCCCCTAGCAAATAGAATCGCAAACGCTCTGGTCCTTGCCCTAAAGGACCATGCCAGCGTACACGCAGGTGTAAGTATGCGGGGGCTTCCATTAAGGGCTCTTCTGGAAGAACAATCTGGCTGTGGAGAATCTCAACAGGCCATAAATTAAGGTCATGTGTCGTCCTAAAAAAACATACGCTACCATCGCTTCCGTTCGTAAAAAGTTGGCTGTCTTTTTTTACGTATATCCCCGGCGTTTGGCCGCTTTTATCGAAATCTAAATCAAAACAAAAAAGCGCCATAGATGGAATTGGACGCGTAAAAGAAGGATATAAAGTTTGCAAAAGAGCAGAAGCGATCTCTGGCGTAAGATCATCGATTTGTTTTTGTAAACGTCCTGTTAGCAGGGCAAAAGACTCTAACAAACGCTCTACATGCGGATCTGTAGAGGGCGTTTTTCCGAAATCAAGATGCTGGGCGATGTCAGGGAAATGTGCGGAAAATTCCTGGCCTAAAGTCCTTAAAAAGGAAAGTTCTTTTTGATAATAAGAAACAAGAATTTCACGGGATTTTTCCATTGTTTCCATCTTACATATTAATTGTTACCGGAAAAGAAACAGG
This sequence comes from Holosporales bacterium, assembly GCA_031255325.1. Lineage (GTDB taxonomy): Bacteria > Pseudomonadota > Alphaproteobacteria > UBA3830 > JAIRMZ01 > JAIRST01. The sequence continues at coordinate 9,403 of JAIRST010000027.1, forward strand.
GTAATAGGTTTTATTTAGAGATAGACCCCCTGTGACATGCGCTATTAAGCACCTGTTTAAGAAAGGCGTATCATCAACCTGTACCTGAACATTGCACAAGCGTGGTTCATAATGTGCAATAAGGTTTTGCAAATAATTTGCATAGGTTTCTTGGAAAAAATCCGTACCCTGTGGGCGTGAAAAAACAATGTCACGCATACCATAGGCATAAGGTGTAATGAAAGTATCTTTTCCTTGCCAATAAGGGCTTGTATGCTCGTTAAGAAGATGCTCTATCTCGTGCAAAACAGATTGTTTTAATGTCTCGACCGTATGATACGCAGAAAAGGTTAAAGGCGTATTTCCACCTGTTGCGAACCTTTCAAAAAGGGGGCGTTTTTCGTAAAAATGCGTACGTTCTATTGGTGTCATTTCTGATCTTTCGTTAGATCAGAGGTAAATACAGCGTTTCCCGTAGGACGCCCTGTTTGCGGATCGAGGACGATGATTTTGTCCGAAATTTTGCTGAAATAAAAAGAATAGTATTCTTCTCGTCCTATGTAGCGAATTTCACGCAAAAAGCAGTCAGAAAACTTTGTGCATCGTATCACAGTACTTTTCTTTTTCCCGGGCTCCAGTCCGTAAAATGTCAATTCAGGAAGAGGAAATTTCTGATGAAATTTCTCTTGTAGGCTCGCAGAGTGAGCCCCAAAAACTATACCAAATTCTACAGGATCAGAATAAATAACCCCCAATCTTTTGAACGTTTTTAGAAAAGAATCTTGGACTGTATGCCGCGCTGCATAGCTCCACCCTGTACACGGTGCAGCGTTTTTATATCCTTGGACAACAGAAGAAAAAACATCCTTTGCAGAGATAAGCCAGTAAGGCTCTTTTGCAGAAGCACATGATGTGAGAGGAACGCTTGGGCTTCTTATTTCATAAGAACTCATGGTAGAAGTTTCCACCTTCTAACTCCTCTACGAGATTGTCGGTTGTCCAGCTTAATCTCAAACGATTATTCGCCCGCTGCAGACCACGTGCTATAGTTAAATCCGGCCGCAACGTTTCCGGAATCCGTTCCTGTTCTGTCGCGATGCGTATAGCTGAAATCAATCTGGTCGTAATAGATTGTGATGATAGCTAAATCGCCATCAGAAAATATTCCTTTTATTTGGCAATTAGTTAAAGTCAAGCCGCGTTTCGTTTGCACTCCTGATTTCAAATTGATCATCGTGTTAATGGTGATGGTATCAATTACGTCGGCAGAGGTATGCTTTTCGAACAAAAGAGCAATATGTTTATCATCTTCAATAACGATATCAACGGTGTGTGCTTGCAACTGTCCATAGTCTGTAACACGTGATGTTGCTTCTCCTCGCATCAGCCGATCGAATTCCAAAACACATCCATAACAAGAGAGGTATGTTTCCATGCCGCTTGTTGTGCCTTCTGTGATATCCGGAACCTCAATTAAAAACGGAGGCGTGCGAGATTGAGCCCGTCCATCTTTTGACATGTACTTTTCGCGCACATGGTCTAATAACCGCAGTTTTGCATTACGTTCTGCGTAGAGAGAGAGCGTATCACTCATCTTTAATCTCCTTCTTCATCATTTTCTGTGCCCCTTTTATTTCGCGGGAGGAGGTAAAGTTGCTACCAACCGAATGGAAGCCGTCAATTCCTCAAGTTGGAAATGAGGGCGTAGGAAAATTGTTGCCTTATACGACCCTGGTTTTCCCGGAACATCGAAAACATCGACACGCGCTTCACGTAAGGGATAGCGCGCTTTCAATGCTTGCGAGGCGTTGTCATTTAAGATGACGTAATTTGCAATCCAGGTGTTCAGGTAGTGCTCGACCTCATCCTTTGTCGCAAATGACCCAATTTTATCGCGCATAATAGCTTTAATGTAATGCGCAAAGCGTGACGCCGCTAAAATATAGGGCAAACGCCCACTCAAGGAAGCGTTTGCGTTAGCATCATCTGTATTATAGACCTTTGGTTTTTGCGTTGTTTGCCCACCGAAAAAGGCAGCATAATCAGTTCCTTTACTGTGACAGAGTGCCAGAAATCCCAGATCGCCTAATTCTTTTTCGCGCCGATCTGTAATAGCAATTTCTGTTGGACATTTTAGGGCGATATCTCCATCCGTTGTTTTAAACGTATAAGCGGGAAGATCTGTGACGAGTCCTCCGCCTTCAACACCGCGAATTGCTGCTGGCCATCCATAATGAGCAACGGCATCTGTAACGCGTTGTGCAAGAACAAAAGCTGGATTCCCCCAACAGAATTTGGCGTTGTCTGTGCCGTATAAATCTTCTTTAAAAGCGAGTCCATCAACAGGCTGCGTATCTGGTCCATAAGGCAATCGGGCGAGAACATGCGGCAATGTCAAGGCGACATAACGTGCATCTTCGCTATCTCGGAACGAGCGCCATTTAATCATCTCAGTACTTTCGAATATTTTTGAAAGATCCCGTGGTTCCGATAAATGCGTATAGGCATCCATATCAAAAAGGATAGAGCTTGCCATTGTAATAAAGGGGGCATGCGCTGCTGCGGCAACATTTGAAATTTTCGACAAAAGCTCCATATCCTGGGGAGAACGCGTGAATTCATACCCTCCAACAAGGCAAGAGTAAGGATTCCCTCCGAAAGTGCCGTACTCTTCTTCATAAACTTTTTTGAAAAGAGCGCTTTGATCAAATTCAACAGCTTTTTCTAAATCATCAAGAAGCTCTGCCTTTGTGACATTTGCAAGACGCAATTTTAGATGGGTTCCGGTTTCCGAGTTCATCACCAGATAGCGCAAGCTGCGCCATGTTCCTTCTAATTCTAGGAAATCTGGATGATGCAAGACTTCGTTCAATTGTGCGTTGATAGCATCATCAACACGTTGCACTTCACGTGTAACAAAAGCGAATGTGTTGGAGAGTAAAGGTTCTTGTGCCGCATCGATGCGATCTAAGAATTCCACCAGCATCTTTGACGCATAGTCTTCAAGATTAGGCGTGCGTGCGAGCTTTCCTTCTTTAAAAAGGCGCTCTAAAAGGGTTTCTGGATCAAGGGGTGTTGCCTGGGCCATGATTTTCTCCAAACTTATTGCTTTTTGCTCGTGTCGGGGGAAGTATTTTCCACTTGAGACTTTTTATTTCCTCCTGGCAAAGAAGATGCTGGTTTTGCTCGCGCAGCAATCTGTTGGCGTACCGCATCTCGTAGATCTTTATTGGTAAGCAAAGCATCTAATAGAGCAAATAAAGGGTCGTTCCCTTCCATTTTGGCCTGAATATCACGCAACACAACGCGTGATTCATAAAGAGTATTTAAAGCCGGAACGCTTTTCACAACCGCTAAAGGACCGAAGTCTTCCATCGATGAGAAAAAAAGTTCTACCCCCGTTTGTGGTTTGTCCGTTGTTAATTTGTTGGCTACTTCAAACGCAAGCCGTGGCTTTATGGAAGCAAGAATTTCATCGAAGTTGTCTCTGTCGATTTCTACAAATTTACGGTCTTTAAAGCGTGGAAGAGGTGTTTCAGGTTTTCCTGAAAGATCTGCGAGAATGCCGACAAGAAAGGGAAGTTCCTTCATCTGGATCGCATCCCCGATTTCAACATCATAAGTGATTTGGACGCGTGGTGGACGGACACGGTCAAGAATATGTTGCGTACTTTCAGCCATCGGTTTTTATCCCTTAAAATCGCTAACGCGCTTTTTGTTCTAAAAGTAGGATAAGAAGAAAAGTTTAAAAGTATGTAAACGTAATTAGAAAATTTAATAAAATTCTTTTATGTTTGACCATATCCGAGGATTTTTAAGAAATAGAACACAAAAAACGTACGGGAGGGTTTGAACTCGAAAGAACAAAATGTCCAATGGAAGAGAGATCTAAAAGGACTCTCAATGGATTCAATTTTTCGAAGAATGCACCAATCATATAAAGATTTTTGACGAAAAACACTCATATAAAATCAAAGCGTACGGAACAGGTGAAAGAATTGAGCAGGAACGTGATGACAAAAAATAGCAACAGGACCCTTATGGAAGAAATTTTTAATAAAGCTCTAGAGGAAGTTCATGGAGCAGAGGTATTTGTACTTTAAACGCGTTTGTATGTCACCGTACGTGGCGTTGGCAGAGGAGCCTGTACCCCTTGCTTCGCTTCAGATGTATCGCGAATAACACGAGAACGTCCTGCTTGACCAACAATCACAATGACGGCACTGCCCTTAGGAAGCAGATCCTCAAGACCTTGCACAACTGTCATCACTTGACCATTTGTTAATTTGATAGTGTACTCCACAGCCTCTTGTTCTCTAAGGGCCTGTTGCGCCATTGCTCCACCAATAGCCCCCCCTATCGCACCTATCGCTGTCATCGCTGTTTTCCCATCGCCTTTACCAAATGCAGACCCCAGAAGGCCTCCACCAACAGCGCCAAGAGCGCCACCCTCTACGTTTTCTTGCAGCTGTTCGCTCCCTACGCGCACTTTTCTAACATTCAAAATCGTCCCTTGATAGGAAAAAGACGCTTCGCCTACATGATTTTCACTATAAACATTCGAGTCAATGCGACGTGTACATCCTGCAAGGAGCAGGGCAGCAATGCATACCGAACACCCTAGATATTTATTCATACTTTTCTTTCTTTTGTTAAGCAGATAGAACTTTAACATAGGATTATTTAAAAGGTAAGATACGGTATGAGGATCAATCCTCTTTCTCGTAAATGAAGAGAGTAGAATTTAATCAGCTCCTTTTATAAAGTTTTTCTTCCTCGTATGCTGCTTTCATGCCGCGTGTTATCACTTTTGGATGTCGTTTAAATGCGCTAGAGTCAGAGATTCTCCGTGAGAATGCGCAAAAACTTGGACTGCGAGATGTCATTTTAATCAATAGCTGTGCCGTTACAGCTGAGGCTGAACGGCAAGTGCGCCAAGCGGTGCGTAAAGCGATTCGAGAACACCCTGATAGGCGTGTCATCGTAACAGGGTGTTCGGTAGACATTGATCTAAAACCCTATTTGGAAATTCCCGGTGTCGTTGGCGTTTTACCCAATGCGCGAAAGCTTGATGTGGAAGCTTTAAGGCCTTTTTGCAAACAGGCAGAAACAAAGGATTGCGAAGGACAATTTTCGTATCCAGCATCCCGAGCACGCGCTTATGTTGCCATTCAAAATGGATGCAATCATTTTTGTTCGTACTGTATTATTCCGCATACTCGCGGGAAAAGCCATAGCATGCCTTTGGAAAAGATTCTTTTTGATGTACGCGCAGCAGTTCAGAAAGGGTACATCGAGGTCGTATTAACGGGAATAGATATTGCTGCTTACGGGAAAGAAGAGGAGCTTACATTAGGGAGATTGGTTTCCCACATTTTGCAGGAAGTACCAGATCTACCGCAATTACGTTTGTCATCTTTAGATCCAGCTGCTATTGATAATGATTTACTCCAAGCGTTTGCCACAGAAGAGCGACTTATGCCTCATGTGCATCTAAGTTTGCAATCGATGTCGACATCTGTTCTAAAAGCGATGCGTCGCCGGCATACGCAAAAAAGTGCTTTGGATATGTGTTACTCTTTGCGAAAAGCACGGCCTGATATTGTGTTGGGCGCTGATTTGATCGCGGGGTTCCCTACGGAAACGGAGGCAGATTTCGAGGAAACGCTCAAAACGCTTCCTGCTTTACGGCTGGCGTTTCTTCATGCTTTTCCTTATTCAAAGCGTCCGAATACACTAGCTGCCACGATGCTGGATTTGTCCCGCTCTGTTATTTTGGAACGTGCTAGGCGGTTACGTCTTTTTGCGCACGAGGCTTTGCAAATATGCTTGCAACAGCACATAGGGCAAACTTTACCCGTACTCATCGAACATCCCCTGAAAGGAAGAACGCCTCACTTTATGCATGTTACATGGAAAGAGCCTGTTCACGCACAGTCTCTTATCCCTATGCACATTACAGGATGCCAGGAAGAGGCACTCGTCGCAACCTTCTCTAAAGAATGCAGTACGCACCTGATATTATGAGGGGTACGATGGAAATGCGTGGAAGCGTCTCTATTGGAAATATCATGATTGAGGCAAGGATATACACGACTAAAAGACATTATGCGTTCGTGCTGTGTGAGAAGAAACTCCTGGCTTATAAGATTAAAGAAGTAAGAAACAAGTACGATTCTGAAAATACCTGTATAGGATGAGCTTTATTCTTTTATTTAAAGAAGAAAACTATGTTTGAGGGAGAACAGCTGTTGACGGGAATAGTGTTGCGTTTAGCAGCAGCCATGGAAAAGCTAGTTCTTTAAATCTTTAAAATCCATGCAAAACAAAATGACACGTCATTAAAAAATACTGTATACATAAATGCAAATTTATGCATACAAAAAAATGATTTCCAATACGATAGAGTTTACTATCAATTAATCGAAACTGGGAGTAATACTCGATAGGAGTTTGATGTCAGGAATGGGGAATTTTTAAAATCACACAACACTTATTATTGGACTATAATGAAATTATGTAGTCAACTCATAGGGAATAGATGACGTATCTGCGCGAAAAATTTATATTAATGTCAATTTCTAGAATCTGTTTAGGAGAATCGTATTATTTTATGTGGCTCTATTACTGCGCCAGATGACGCCCACTAATCAAGTGTTCCTCAAAATCCAATTGTATGCTGAAATTATTGTCACCTTTATTGATTAACAAAAACGTCCTCTATCCTATTCCTTAACCAATTATGCCGATGATGTGTTAATTCCTGGAAATTATGCAACCTCTGCAAAATTCTCTACAATTCTTTCCATGCGTTATACTTCGTTTGCATTTTTATTTATTTTTATAGGGCTTAAAACTGCCTTTGCAGATCCTGTGGTCGTCAGCTCCAATGATCACAATGTTTTGGAAAATGAAGAAGAATTGCTTGCAAAAGTATTTGGATCGAAGCGAGAGAAAAAAGATGTTTTAATGGAATTTAATTTATTGCTCGATGGGGAAAAAGTTGGGGAAATTATGGTTATGATTGGAGGAACGAATAAAGTTCTTGCCAAATCCATAAAAGAAGCACTGGTCGACTATTTAGCTGAGGAGGAAATAAAGAAGATAGATGCGGCAAAAGACGAGAATGGATTCATCTCATTTGAAACTTTGGATCTTTTAAAACTAGATACGAAATTTGATGCGACCAAACTTCAGGTGGAAATCAACGTTCCAGTGAACCTAAAAAAGACTAGAGGTATAGAAATAGGTTCAAAAGGCCGTAAAGAAAAGCCTAATGTTACGCCCGCGACTTTCAGTGGATTCACTAATGCACATTTTTCCAATACCTCACATAGTGGAATGTATAAATCAAACAGCAGAACATTGATTCTGACTCCAGTCATTAATCTTTTGGGAATAACGCTTGAAGGAGAGTGTTCTTATGAGCAAGATTCAACTTCTAGTAAAAGACGATTTAAAAAGGACTATACAGCACTTGTTTATGATTGGCCAGAAGAAGCTTTGTTATTCCAGATAGGGGATATATTCAGTCATTCTGTGGATTATCATAGCGTGCCAAAAGTTTTTGGTTTTAGTTTCTATAGAAATTCCCTTTTAAAAAGTGGAGATGACCTTACTAATGATATTCCTGTAACTTTGCTAAGACAAAGTACAATTGAAGTATACGTAAATGACGCATTAGTTAAGACTAAGACTAATGTAGCGCCCGGAACATATATCTTAAATAGTATTCCATGTACTTATGGCTTTAACAACGTAAAGATAAAAATCATTGACGACGCGGGAAGAGAGCAATTTCTTAATGCTAACGTATTTCTTGATAGTTCTTTCGTTAGAAAAGGAGAAAGCTCTTACGGGCTGACTATTGGATATCCAGAAGCAAGCAATAATAAAAAAAACTTTGTTACCTCCGCGTTTATCAAATATGGATTAATGGCGGCGATAGAGTGTCAGTTGGGAATTCTACTCAACAGAATTGGAAAAACTGTTTCCGCAGGAATAAAAAATAAAAATATACTTGGATTCCTAGAAGGAAAGTACGCTCAAAGTAAATACAAAGAAGGGAATATTCAGCCAGAGGGAAAAATTTTTAGCCTTTCCTACATATCGCCATCTTGGAAAGTTATATTCCCTATTAATCTTGGAATTTCTGTAGAAAAATCTGATCAGTTTTTTTATCCTTATCTTAACACTCTAAAAGATACTAAAGAAGATTCTGGTAGCTTTTTAAGTCAACAAAAGAACAGAAACGGAGGACATAGTGCTATGCGATGCTCTTTATTTATCAGCGATTTTTTGGGTCTAAACCTTGGCTTTAACTATGGTGTAGAAAAAAGCTCGGATAACACTCAAAACAGATTTTCTGTTAATGCAACGAAATACATTGCATTTAATAACGAGATCTTTAGCAGCATTCAACTGCATTGCTCTTTCGAACAAGTCCTTACGCGTGACAAAAAAGCAGATAGAATATTTAGCTTTACTGGCTCTGTTCCCCTAAAGGGCGGTACGACATTATCGACGAGAGGCAATAACAAAAGCAGCTATGATTCTTCCATTTCTTATCAACCTCATGATAATGGTTTTGGGTATAATGCGTCTTTTAATAAAAACAAAGAGTCCAAATCATATATTGCTAATACGAGTTATCGTCATTCACGGTTTAGAGCCAATTTGAATTACAATAGAACAAGCAACTCTTCTCATACAACTCAGGTTGGATTGGGAACAGGTTTGTTTTTCGTTGATGGGGTGGTTGCTGTAGCGGGAAATGACACAAGTGATGGGGGGTTTGTTATCGTAAGGCCGAAAGGGGCATTAGCAAATGAGAATCTTAAGTTCCTCAATAGTTCTGCTGAATCGGGCATTTTAGGAGGAGCTGTTTTATCAGCAGGTAAGAATATAAATTCTTTTCGTTTGGATTTAAATGAGCTGCTAGACAAAGAGGTGGATCAGGATACGATTGTCGTTCACGGATATTATAAACGAGGTGCTTTAGCAGAAATTTCTGCTGAAGGAAGTTACATCGCAAAAGGTAAATTACAGGATGCACAGGGAGCAGCAATCACTCTTGCAAGTGGATTTGCTATCTCAAAAACAAATACAGAAGCAGCTCCTGTTCAATTTTTTACAAATGATGAAGGTATTTTCGCTATAACTAATCTTAATCCCGGGAAGTACAAAGTTACCGTAAATGTGGAGGGGTATGAGGATTTTGAGATCGAAATACCAGAGTCTGCAGAACAGTTTATTGATTTAGGAACGATCACATGCAAGGATTCTCAATAAGCATGATCAGAAAATCTATAGCGCTTATATTTTTTTTGTTCTTCAATGATAGCCACGCAACGGAGGTGGCGCATGCCCATTTAGATAAATACGATGGTATATTTGAAATCAGGTCTCAAGGACATGTCGTTGGAAACTTTAAGGTAAGTATTAAAAATGATGGGAAAGTCGCTAAAGAAGGTGAAGAATCCATAGCCTTTACCATACAATTAGAAGATATAAGATTAAGCACAGATATAACTGGCGTTAACAAATTAAAATGTTCCCATGAAGGCGGCGCTGATCAAGAAATAAATTTACTATCGAAAGATGGAAAATATAGGACGGAGGATATTCATATTCCTTTAGCTAAATCTTTTTATTCTCAAAAAAGGAATGGTGAATTTAGCGTTACATTGACTTTTCAATTAAGAGGGGTTCCTATTGTATTTGATAAAGTTGATATAATAATTGTCCCAGAAATAAATATTGCAGCTGACCGTGATACAGTCGATTTTGGAACATTGTTTTACGATAACAACAGAGTCTACGGACCCAATAGAGAAGTTATCCTCTATTACAAAATACTCAATAATGGAAAATGTTTCATTTCTAGCAGGAATGGTTTTTGTTTAAAGCATCCTAATGGAGATTTGATCGAGTATGCGATCGGAAAAGGCGAATTAGCATTCATTAACCAAAACATAACAATGTTAACGTTGGACGCTCACGGGACAACGTATCGTTTGGAACTTAATGTCGATAGTTACTCCAGAGATATCCCCTCTTCTGGCAATTACCAAGATTCTCTTACTATATCTTTCTTACCAAATGAATAATGATTGATTGTATGCGTTAAATATAAGATTTTTCGCTTAAATAGCAATTAGTAAGGGATTGATATGAGCTAACTATACCAACGCCACATGCAACAAAACATGACCTATGCTTTCCAACGTTCCTGACCTGATTCTCTTACCTGGAACACAGGTATGATAGGCTCTTTCTTAAAATTTCCTATATTCTATTCAATAGTTAATTATACTGGTGATTCTTGAAATCTTAATATTTTATGGTGCCCAGGGACGGAATCGAACCGCCGACACGAGGATTTTCAGTCCTCTGCTCTACCGACTGAGCTACCTGGGCGTAATAAACCTGTAAGGTTCGTATAAAAGATCAATGAAAAAAAGTCCAGCTTTTACTCATTTTCTTCTTGGGACACGGGAAAACTTATGTCTTTATCGTCAGGTTTTTCATCCGTTTGTATGCGATACGTTCCTTTAAACCACCGATTCAAATCAATGAGCTGGCACTCTTTTGAACAAAAAGACACACTACCTTGTATTTTTTTTCCACAAATAGGACACTGCATAAGAGCATACCTCTTAAAAATTAAGGAAGTGTATATTGAAAATCCGTTTCGTTCCAAGACGCTTTCCTATAGTGGAAAGCACAATCCAACGTTATGGGTGTATTTTCCCTTCACCTATTGGTGAAATGTTGACTCTTTATGCAGGAGACGGAATCGTAGCTCTTGCTTTGACAGAAGAACGAGGGCGAACGCAAGTTATACAGAATCTTACCAAGTCTTTTGGTGAAATTTCCTTTAAGGAAGGAAATCCTTCTGCTTTTTTTGGCCATATAGAAAATGGTATTCGATCTTGCATGATAGGCTTTCGTCACGAATCGTTTTTTGCTTATGGAACATCATTTCAAGTGCTTATATGGCAAACTCTTATGACAGTCCCTTTTGGAAAAACGCTTAGCTACAGTGCCTTAGCAGAAAAAGTAGGATATCCACGCGCTGTGAGAGCTGTGGCTTCCGCTGTTGCCAAGAATCCATTAGCGGTCGTTATTCCATGCCACCGTATTATAAATAAAAATGGAACTGTTGGGGAATTCCGTTGGGGGGCAAAGACAAAACAGAAGCTTTTAGAGCTGGAACGAAAAGAGTAAAAGATACGTACATCTTGGCATTAGAAGAAGAGAGACAATGTGCAGAAAGTCATTATTCGAGCTATTGGCTCCTTAAAATCTCCATTTCAAGAGCTTTTTGAAGAGTTTCGAGAGCGTTTGACCTTTTCTCTTCATGTCGATGTAATTACAGTGAAGAAAAAGCTCCCGAAAGATTATGCTAAAAGACAAGAAGGAGAGGCTATTCTGCGAAGTTTGCCTGCTGGATCCGTTCTTGTGGCGTTAGATGAACATGGAGAGAACTTCTCTAGTAAGCGTTTTGCAGAATGGATCATTGCCTGGATGGAACAGGGCAGTCCTCTTGTTTTTGCCATAGGTGGGGCAGATGGTTTGGATGCGGCTGTCTTGGATCGGGCGCAGAAGAAAATTGCTTTTGGATGTATGACTTGGCCTCATCAGCTGGTGCGTATAATGCTTATCGAACAGCTGTATCGAGCCCAACAAATAGCGAACAATCATCCCTATCATCGCACAGAATAAACCCCACGTGAAAATGGGGTTTACGCGCAATTAAGTTTTATCGGCGAATTAAGAATTCTGACCAAAAAGCTTCCATTTGCCGTAGAAGATTTGTAGCATTCTGTAAATCTGCTAATGGAATATTTTTCTCGATAAAGATAGTTACCTGACGATTCATTGCGGCATCGAACTTCTTGTAAAAATCGAGGCCTCGTGCAGAAAGTTTTACAACAATAGCACGACGATCATGAACAGATACTTCTTGATCGATATATCCATTTTGGATCATTTTCCTAAGATTATAAGAAGCATTTGATCCAAGATAATATCCACGGTTCGTCAATTCACTAACTGTAAGCTGAGATTTGCCAAGATTGTACAAAATTAAGGCTTGTACATTATTCATATCGTGAATTCCCTGGCGATCAAGTTCGTTTTTAACGACTTCCAGAAAAAGTCGATGCAATCTTTCAATAGATGAAACTGTGTCTAAATAAAGATCTTTCATAAATTTCCCCCCGTTCTTAAAAATATTTCTAAAACCTTTGAAGTTTTCGCACGTTTTCTTTAAATTGTCAATCAAAAAATTAATTTTTATGCATGTTTTTTTTATTAGTAAAATTAAACGAATGTTAGTATGGAATATAATAATTGAATCTATAAATATTTTTATATAAAAAAGCACGCACAAAATACTTTTTTTATTTAATGTGTAATTTTTCTTGTATCTCTTTAGGATGAGCAATCCTTGTTGGATTTTAATTACGTTTACTCCTTGCTTTGTATTTATTCCAATAAAATTTTTTTAAAATCTAATACGATACCCTTTTACGATTTTAAAACTTTATGGTAAATCGTGCTAGGATTTTATACAATTGTCAATCTGCATTGCTGAAAATTATTTCTCTTTATGATACATTTACTATTTGGTTATAGAAAATCGCAAGAGGGGCCTCATGAATATTCTTCTTATAGGATGTGGAAATATTGGTGGAGCTTTGCTTAAGCTTTGGGTAGCTTTAGATGTTGCTGATAAGATCATCGTTGTGCAACCCAGCTTGTCATCTGCTTGTGATTTTGATCAATACAGTAAAGTTGCATTTGTCCGCGATGTGCACGCTATTCCCAAAGATTTTTCTCCAGACGGAATCGTTCTAGCTATCAAACCTCAAATAGCAGCTTTTGTTGCACCTAATTTATGTTCCTATATGGAAAATGCTATTTTAATATCTATGCTTGCAGGCACTTCATTGAGCAGACTAGAAGACTTAACATCTCATAAAAGTAAAATCATCAGAATGATGCCAACAGTTGCTATCAAAACGCAACAAAGTGTTAATCTTGCTTTTGCCAACAGAAACGCGAACCACGATAGCAGAAGCATTGTGAAAAAAATAATAGAAATATCTGGGGAAATTATTTGGGTCAAAGAAGAGAAACATATAGACATTTTAACACCTATCTCTGGGGCAGGTCCTGCATATTTTTTCCTATTGGCGGAAATTCTAATAGAGGAAACGATTAAATTTGGAATAGATGAAAATATAGCGCGTTCCATCATTCAACGACTATTTATAGGAAGCGCTAGCATTGCCGCTCATACCGCAAATTTTGCTTCTCTAAGACAATCGGTCGCAAGCAAAAAGGGGGTTACAGAAGCGGCGTTGGAAATTATGTCTTCTGGAATGCGCGCTGTTATACAGCACTCTCTGCAAAAAGCCCTAATACGTCTAAAAGAACTGCAAAGATGAAAATTGTTATAAAAATAGGAACACAAAGTCTTCTGTCAGAACAAGGCACTCCACGAGAATCTGTGTTCAACGCGTTGGTAGAACAGATCGTGCACCTTAAAAAAGATAAGCACAAGATCGTTCTTGTAAGTTCCGGAGCGGTTTGCCTGGGGAGACAGGTTGCAAGGCATCTTTTAAATAAAGAGTACGGAAGCTCTATTGGCGAAAAGCAATTGCTTGCTTCTTTAGGGCAGCATGAGCTTATGGGTGTATATGTCTCTTTATTTAAACAATATGGAATAGCTGTTTCTCAGGTATTACTGACAAAGCAAGATTTTGAAACGAGAAAGAAATACTTCAACATTAAAAGAATATGGGAAGAATTATTTTTTAATAACAGGATCATTCCCATCGTCAATGAAAATGATAGCGTTGCCATAGAAGAGCTTATGTTTACGGATAACGATGAGCTGTCTGGGCTGATCGCTTCTCAAATTGGCGCAGATAAGCTGATAATCCTCAGCAACGTGGAAGGGGTATATGCAGGACCTCTGACAGACAAAGGCCCCAAGCTTCTTCCCATGATAGATCCTAAAACCAATTGGCCAACGATTTCTATTTCTAAAAGTACGCATGGGCGTGGCGGCATGTTCAGTAAGGTAAACACGGCGCGTCGTGTTTCTGCCGTTGGGGTGACAACTCATATAGCAGGCGCAGCACATCCCCATGTGCTCGAAGAAATAGTGGCCGGTAAACAGGTGGGAACGGTTATCCCTCCATCTAAAAAAGAATCGAGCCTTAAAAGGTGGATCGCTTGCAATGGGGGCCATGCAGAAGCAGCCATTATCATTGATCATAAATTATGCGCTCTTTTAAAAAACAAAAGCGAAGAAGTTAGCCTTTTACCAGTTGGTATAAAAAGCTATACAGGAAGATTTAAAAAGGGCGACATCATTAAAATTATGTCGTTAGAAGGTAACACTGTGGGAATAGGTGTGGCACGGTATGGAGACAAAAAGCTGAAGGAGTTTCTTGGTCAAAAAAATAAATCGATGTTTATCCATTGTGATTATTTACATGTTTTTTAAGGATAGATAACCATGACGGTTCTTGATCACATCAAACGAGCCAAAAAGCTCAGTTACGAAGCGGTTTCTTTAAAGGCTGCTCTGCGCGATCGTGTTTTATGCTCCTTAGCGCAAGAGCTGCATGCTTCAACCGATGTTATCATAGCGGAGAATGCTAAAGATTTGGCCGCTCTTGCTCCGAATGATCCAATGTTCGATCGGCTATTGCTTAACAAAACAAGGATAGAAAATATCGCGACAGACATAGAAAAAGTAGCTACTTTACCTTTTTCTTTGGGACAGGTATTAGAACACAAAATCATGCCAAACGGGTTAATCCTCGACAAGGTCTCGGTGCCGTTAGGAGTTGTTGCTGTTATTTATGAATCTAGGCCTAATGTGACCTTAGATGTTTTTTCTTTATGTTTTAAATCTGGAAACAGCTGTGTTTTAAGAGGTGGCAAGGATGCTTTTTACAGTAATGTTATGTTAGTAAAAATTATTCAAAAAGTTTTGATCACCTATGAGATTGATCCAGACTTTGTGTACCTTCTGCCTCCTGAACGAGAAAATATAAAAATTCTGTTAAAGGCAACTGGATTCGTGGACATTTGTATTCCTAGAGGAGGCCAGTCCCTTATTGATTTTGTCAGAAACAACGCAAGAGTCCCTGTGATAGAAACAGGAGCCGGCATCGTGCATACTTACTTTGATACAGAAGGAGATATAGAAAAAGGTGCAAAAATTATCAACAACGCAAAAACGCGCAGAGTCAGTGTCTGTAATGCTCTTGATTGCCTTATCGTACACAAATCCAGGCTAAAGGATTTATATAGCTTGATTGCGCCTTTGCAAGAATCTGGCGTCGAAGCCTACGCTGATAGAGCCGCTTACACTATACTATTATCAAAATATGCGCAGCCGCTCTTGCAGCTAGCTACAGCTAATGATTTTGGTAAAGAATTTCTTTCATACAAAATGTCGATAAAAACAGTGGATTCCGTTGATGAGGCCATTGAGCACATAGGGAAGTATACTTCAGGACATAGCGAGGCTATCATCACCGAAAATCCAGATACAGCGCAATATTTTGTTGATAGAATCGATGCAGCGGCGGTTTATATCAATGCATCCACTGCTTTTACAGATGGTGCTCAATTCGGTATGGGGATAGAAGTAGGTATTAGCACTCAGAAACTCCATGCACGAGGCCCTATGGCTCTAGAATCCTTAACGAGCTATAAGTGGATCATTCACGGCGCAGGACACATTCGTTCTTGTTAATAAATGTGGCTTTAGAAATGAAGCATTGGTTGCCAATGTTATTGTATTTGAGACAAAAAAATAAATATCTCTAAAAAGTCAAGAAGAAACTATCATAACACGCATCTTTGTTGCACCTTTTAGGAAAACCCTATTAGCGATTGATGTCGTCACAGATTATGGCCAGCTGCGGCGTGCTCTCTGCACAAGCTCGCTTGGTAGATCTTTCCGGATGTCCGGCGATTGAGACTCGCATAAAAAGCACTCATCGGTTTTTCTGCACGATAAGCAATCTTTTGTACAACGGATTTCTTGAAAAGCTTGTGACGGGGTTTATTATGCGCGGCGAACAGAGAATATGGCCGCTGCAGAGGAACTGTCCATGGACGTTGACGCACCTTAGCCCAAGTCTCAAACACACGGTGCCGATAAGGCACATGCAAAGTGGTAGTAGCTGAATGATAACACCCAACCGCCTTTGGCCAAGAGGCATGCTGCACTTGTAATCCCTTTAAGAATTTTGCGGCGTATGCAACATTTTGCGTAATGTCAAAAGCTTCATTCAAAGATTTAAACGCTTTTGGATGATGCAACAAATTAACTTGCATACATCCTACATCGATGTTCCGAATGCCATGCGTTTGGAATTTTTTTACAGCGGCAATTGCTGCCAATTTAGTAGGAAAATAATGCCCCTTTCCATTAACGGTCACCGTCCATGGCCAGGGAGAAGGAGGTGTTCCATCGACGCTCCGACCTGATTCGACGCGCGCAATAGCTTCTAAAAGGTGTGCAGGGATGCCATAAGTATTTTCGGCCTCACTAATCGTTGTAAGGCAAGTATTCGTTGCTATGGACGTTTCTGAATAGGGACTTACGATGGAAGATCCCTCAGCAGGAAATGGGAAGATAAAGAAAGCAAGAATGAAAAGCATAGCCCTCCTCTATTAAAAAGGGAGCAAATCTCATGCCATATTTCGGAAAGGTTCTTAGCTAGAAAAATAAATGAACACAATAGAAAAATGTTGACTTAGAATAGAAGTTTTTCTAAAGAGATAGAATCAGTATACGTTTCACATACACCCCCGTAAATGTCCTTGTACTTTATTTCCTCTCCTATATCATAAATAATGATATCTTACCTTTAGTATCCTTTTTTCTAGCGAGTTGCTTTTATCCCTAATGCCACCCAAAAGGGAGGGCGCGTACTGAAACGGATATCCTTTAACCCCGCGTCTATCATCATTTTTCGAATTTCTTCTTTCGTAAAACGATGTTCTAGTTTTGTTCCAAAACGATCTAAAGCGTCCGTTCGCATAAAGTAAAAGCTTTTATTCCTGTAATTTGACAAAGGAATATTTAAAACATTCATCCCAAATTTTTCTAGCAGCAGAGATGTTCTTGCAAGAGGCCAGTATACAAAGGCCGCTCCTATCTGAGAGATACATAATTTTAACCTAAAAGGAAGTTTAGAAATTCCTCTCCGCCCCCAATCAGATACTTTCCATATAAAGCGGAACCAAGTAGGCTTATTGTCGAATCGGTAGTACAAATAAAGTAGAAATACCCCCTCCTCTTTTAATTTTTTGACACATTCTTTTAGTCCAGAGGCCGTATCAGGAACGTGGTGCAAAACCCCCAAGCAATATCCAAAATCCTGCGAATTATCTTTAAGGGACGTTCCCTCTACAGAGGCGCACTCAAACGTACAATTAGGGACTCCTTTAAGATTGCGTCTTGCCTGCTCTAAAGCAATAGAACTTGGATCGATACATGTTAAAGAATGCACTTGAGGCGCAACTACTTTTGCCCAGCGTCCGCTACCACATCCCATGTCAAATCCCGTAGCATATTTAAGACGATCAAATGGGAATAGGTGAAAATATTCATCCGCTGCCGCCAAAAGA
This sequence comes from Holosporales bacterium, assembly GCA_031255325.1. Lineage (GTDB taxonomy): Bacteria > Pseudomonadota > Alphaproteobacteria > UBA3830 > JAIRMZ01 > JAIRST01. The sequence goes on from JAIRST010000027.1 coordinate 27,055, forward strand.
GCATTTCCCGTTAATGATTCTTGATTAAAGGTACGCCATTCATCGCCGAAATCTTTCACTACAAATGTGTTGATATTTTTATCCTTTGTCACAGCAATCTCTCCTTTCAATAAAACGCATTTTCATTAGACACCTTACGGCTTTTTCCAACAGCCGCACAATATATCGTATGTAATAAAGACCCCATCTGTATTTTGACTGTCAAGAGCACGCATCGCTCTCTTGAGTTGTACAGGGGAAACAGGGAGATGCCCTTTTTGTGCAGCTGTTCCGCCAACGTTTTTTAATGTTGACAAAAAATGCCAACTATCGTTGTAAGGCTGGCGTAATGTGTGCATGTGTAAGTTGATCTCCGGAAAGCTCTCTCTACACAATTGTTGAGGTATAAAATCCCGAATACCAAGGTCGATCCCACATGCCAATCCTGCCTGTCGCCATTCACGCAAGGAGGACGGTCCTAAAGTCGAGAAAACAAAATGCCCTCCAGAATGCAACGCTTTTTTTAGTCTGCAAAATGTTTCCTTGGGACGGGAAAACCAATGGAGTGTCATACTTGAAACAATTAAATCAAAATATGGAACAATTTGTATTGTTTCACCATCCATAACTTCAAAAGAAACATTGGTGAACAATCCAAATTTACGCGAACACTGTTGCAGCATGTCCGGTGAAATGTCGGTTAACAGAATACGAGAATGCGGAAAATATTGAACAATGTGCTTGCTAAGGTAACCTGTTCCACAACCAATCTCTAAAATATTAGTCGGACACATTTTAATGGGAAAGAGCTCACTTACCTTCTGTGCTGCTAACATCTGAATATCTGCCCACGTATCATACGTAGATGCTGCTGCTGGACGCATTATAAAAGAATGTTCATCCTCTTTCTTTGCTGTTATGGCGTTTTCGCGCATACTTCCTTCATTACTGAAAAGACCACTTCCAGATCAAGCGTGCCCCTTCCTCCGCCTTGTGCAAAGTCTAGCCGTCCCCCTCCCCCTGACTCCAAAAGGTTTGCCGTAATAGCCTTCAAGTAAAGAGCCGCCGAATGTTGCCCCTTCAGGTCTTCAGAAACGCCAACGTAGACGCTCGTTCGCCCCTGATTTTCGGCAAGGATAATAACAATGCAGCGTGGTATCTTCTTTTTAAGGACATCTATATGGTTACGTATTTCACGGGAATTGATATGAGAGACTTTTTGGCAGCGCAGTATTGTATCCCCTACGCGTTCTTCAAGAGCTTTAGAGGAAAACGCGTTTTCTGCATGCAACCTCGTATTTTCTTGACGTAAATGCTCTATCTCAGAGAGGGTTGCCGTGATTGCCGTATAGAGATTCTCTTCTGAAACATTAAGAAGTTTTGCGCTGTCTGCCATCATACGGCATATTTTATGCACATACTGATAGGCTGCACCCCCTGCCACCGCTTCTATACGCCGCACGCCGGACCCAATACCTGTTTCTGAAAGGATGTAGAAAAGGCCTATATTTCCTGTTGAAACAACATGCGTTCCGCTACATAGTTCAGTTGAACGCACGCCCATTTGCACCACACGAACAACATCCTGATATTTCTCTCCGAAAAGAGCCATTGCCCCCATGGCAATAGACGCTTCTTTATCCTGTTCTGAAATGTAAATGGGGATATTTTCACGAATCCATTGATTGACAAGAAGGGCTATTTTGTCGAGATCTTCCTGTTGTACCGGACCGGAATGACTAAAATCAAAACGCAGCCGATCGGTCTCAACGGAAGAACCTTTTTGCATCACGTGAGATCCCAAGACAAGGCGTAATGCTGCATGTAATAAATGTGTTGCAGAGTGATGCATGGCTATATTTTGACGTCGCTCTTGATCAATTTGAGCTATAACTGTATCAGCTAAAGTAAGGATTCCTTGTGTAACACAGCCGATATGCAGAAATACCCCTTCAGCTGTTTTTCGCACATCCTTGATAAAAACAGAGGTTCCCTTAGAGTTCATCACCCTCCCTTGATCTGCTTGCTGCCCTCCTGAAGTGGCGTAAAAGGGCGTTTTGTCTAAACAGATGAGGACTTCTTCTCCTGCCGTTATCTGCTTTACTTCTTCCGCCCCACAAACAAGACCAATAACAGAAGAAGATGTTTCTGTTATTTCGTATCCGCAGAAAGACGTTGCCGGCAAGCGAGCCGTAAGCGCTTTTAAGGTAGAGCTTTCACTCACATCTCCCGATCCTGTCCATTGCGAACGCATCCGCTGGGCTTCAAGCGCCGCATCAAATGCTTTTTTATCTAAGGTAAAGCCGTGTGCTTTGAGAATTGTCTCTGTTAAATCTAAAGGAAACCCATATGTATCGTATAGTTTAAAAGCTGTAGCACCAGAAAAAGCCTCCTGCTGAGAAAGCGTTTTCATCTCTTCTTCAAGCAGCTGCAATCCACGTTCTAATGTTTCATGGAAGCGTCCTTCTTCTTGTTCTAAGGTGCTTTTAATTGCGCTTTCAGCCGCTTTAAGTTCGGGGTAATCTTGTCCCATTTCATGTACAAGAATTGGGATAAGCTTATAGAAAAAAGACTCTGAAATACTCAGTAAATGCCCATGTCGTATGGCGCGACGTATAATACGGCGCAGAACATAACTTCGCCCATCTGGTCCAGGGGTGACTCCCTCAGCGCACAAAAATGCTGCAGCGCGCAAGTGGTCTGCGATCACTTTAAAGGAAGCGCTATTTTCTGCTGTTTCTTTTTGGGATGCGATAGCTTCAAGCGCTTTCCGAAGAGTCCTGAAAATATCCGTATCATAATTGTCCGTCACCCCTTGCAACACAGCAGCGATACGTTCAAGTCCCATGCCTGTATCGATAGAAGGTGTGAGTAATAAAGAACGTTGTTCCTCTGCTTTTTGCTCAAACTGCATAAAGACTAAGTTCCAGATTTCAACAAATCTATCTCCATCCTCTCCAGGACTTCCCGGAGGACCTCCTGAAATATGGGCTCCATGATCGTAAAAGATTTCTGAGCAGGGACCACAAGGTCCTATATCTCCCATAGACCAGAAATTATCTATTATCGGAATCGGTGGTATGCCTGCAATTTTTTCCCAAAGAGTCACGGCCTCTGTATCTTCATGATAGACTGTGACGCATAAGCGCTCCTTGGGAAGGTGAAGTTCTTGTGTTAGAAACGTCCAAGCTAGCCGAATAGCTTCTTCTTTAAAATACTCCCCAAACGAGAAATTGCCGAGCATCTCGAAAAAAGTATGATGTCGTGCCGTGTATCCCACTTGATCGAGGTCATTATGCTTTCCTCCTGCGCGGAGGCATTTCTGCACTGTTGTTGCTTTCGGATAAGTACGCGTTTTTACTCCCGTAAAAATGTCTTTGAATTGCACCATTCCTGCATTGGTAAACAGCAATGTCGGATCATTTCCCGGAACTAACGGACTTGATGGCAAAATTTTATGATGATGTGCCTCAAAAAAACTTAAAAAAAGCCGGCGTATTTCCGCTGTTTTCACTATTTACCCCTCTGTATTTTTCAGATTCTCCATACGCTCGGAGGACGCTGAAAGGGCATCGACAACAAGCCCTGCATTTTCTCGAATCGTTTTTTCGATCTCTTGAGTAATAACAGGCGTGTCTTTCAGAAACTGCCGCGCAGCTTCCCTCCCTTGTCCAAGACGCTGTCCTTTGTAGGCATACCAAGATCCGGACTTTTCGATAATTTCCGCCTTAACGCCAAGGTCTAATAACTCTCCTGTTTTAGAGATTCCTTCACCATATAGAATGTCAAAATCAACAACACGGAATGGCGGCGCGAGTTTATTTTTGACGATTTTTACGCGCGTCTGGTTACCAATGGCTTCATCTTTTTCTTTGATGGATCCTATACGACGAATATCCAACCGAACAGAAGCGTAGAACTTTAACGCATTTCCGCCTGTTGTCGTCTCAGGGTTACCAAACATCACACCGATTTTCATACGAATCTGGTTAATAAAAATCAGAATGCAGTGTGAACGCGAGATTGTACCTGTTAATTTACGTAATGCTTGACTCATCAAACGCGCTTGAAGCCCCATATGGGAATCCCCCATATCTCCCTCCAGCTCTGCTTTTGGAACCAGGGCTGCAACGCTGTCAACAACGAGCACATCAATTGCTCCCGATCGTACGAGGGTATCTGCAATCTCTAGCGCTTGCTCTCCGGCATCCGGCTGAGAGATGATTAAGTCGTCAACATTTACCCCTAATTTTCGTGCATAGATAGGGTCTAAAGCATGTTCCGCATCGATAAAACCGCATGTGCCGCCGCGTTTTTGAGCTTCTGCAACAACATGTAACGCGAGTGTTGTTTTTCCAGAACTTTCTGGACCGAAAACTTCGATGATACGTCCTCTGGGAAGCCCTCCAATTCCAAGAGCAATATCAAGTCCTAAAGATCCGCTCGGAATGCTCTCAATTTCAAGGACGCTTTCTCGCTGTCCAAGGCGCATCACAGACCCTTTCCCAAAAGCCCGTTCGATTTGCGTTACCGCTGCTTCTAAAGCTTTCTGCTTGTCCATACTCTATCTCCTGACTTAAAACATAGTTCGCAGTTGCCGAGCATACAGCAAGACGTGTTGAACCTCCATATAAAATGACACCTTGCCAATCAATATTGCTGAAATTGAAGAGAAGAAATCATTTCTTTTCTAATTTTTCATAAAATATAAACCTCTGCCCTTTACAAAAGGATGTTTTAATATAGCAAGAGGGATATTGTGGAAAGGCAAGATCAGGATATGGTCAGTACACATGCACATGACTGGAGGAGCAGTTTTCAAAGCATCGTTAAAGAAGCCTTAGAGCTTCCCTTTACTTTTGAAAAAGCTTTTTCCGATAAAAACATAAGATTATATTCCGCTTTTCATCCCAAGCATGTTGTAAAAACATTTGCAGATCTAAGTGCTCAGCTTTTTCAACATCCGGAAATATGGGAAAGTACCTATAATCACTTCTTCAAAGAAACGACAAAACTTGGCGAATATTTCATACGACGCTTATGGGGAGAAACACCTTCACCTCATTATACACCTGATCGAAAAGATCGGCGTTTCCGCGATAAAGTGTGGGAAGAAAACCCTTTCTTTGATACAGCAAAACAAATGTATTTAATGCTATGCGAAGCGGTGTTGCATAGCTGCACAACTTTACATACCACTGATCCTTTGCTGAAAAGAAAAAGACATTTTTTCGTGCGTCAACTTTTAGATTCCTGCGCTCCAACAAATTTTATCTTTTCAAACCCCGTTGTATTGCGTGCACTTTTCGAAAGTGGCGGATTAAATTTTATCCATGGTACGGAGAGATTTCTAAGTGACCTCAACCGAGGGAAAGGGAAACTTAACATAGCGTCAACCGATACCTCTTTCTTTGAAGTCGGCAAAGATTTGGCAGCAACTCCGGGAAAAGTGATTTTTCAGAACGATATCTTGCAACTTATTCAATATGCCCCTACGACAGAAACAGTACAAAAACGCCCCGTATTGATTATACCTCCTTGGATTAACAAATATTACATCTTGGATCTTAAACCGGAAAATTCCTTTGTTAAATGGTTGGTTTCTACAGGAGTAACGGTTTTTATGATTTCGTGGGTTAAAGCGACGCCCCACCATGCGCACAAGTCATTTGAAGACTATATGCGTGAAGGCATTTTCGATTCTCTCACGGCTATCCATCAAGCAACAAAAGCAACATCCGCCAATATTATAGGATATTGTCTAGGGGGAACGCTTCTCTTAAACGCCCTTGCGTATTGCCTTCATCCTAAATGTGCAGAAAAACCCAAGATGCGCGTAGCAAGCGCTACATTGCTTACAACGCTGACAGATTTTAGGGACGCGGGCGATTTGACGATTCTTGCTGATGACGAAGAATTATCACATATCGAAAAATGTATGGCACAAGAGGGATTTCTCAATGGAAAGATCCTTTTTGATACCTTTAACGTTTTGCGTGCTAATGATTTGATTTGGTCTTATTTTGTGGATAGTTATCTATTAGGGAAAACCCCTCCTCCGCACGACATTTTATTTTGGAATGCGGACGTTACAAATATGCCGCGCGCTCTTCATAGTTTTATTTTAAGGAACTTTTACAGAAAGAACCTGCTTGTGCAGCCAAATGCCCTTAAAATTCGGGGTGTTCCTATCGATTTACAGCGCATTCATTTGCCTATTTTTATGTTATCCACGCGAGATGATCATATTGCTCCCTGGAAAGCTACCTATACAGCAACGCAATTCTTGAAAAGCCCAGATTTGACATTTGTTCTTGCAGGGTCAGGGCACGTTGCTGGGATTATCAATCCCCCTGCCGCTCAAAAATATGGGTACTGGACCTACAATGCGTATCCTTCTTCTGCTGAGGATTGGCTAGCATACGCCAAGGAAACTTCTGGGTCTTGGTGGCCAACATGGCGCCAATGGCTAGAGAAGTATGCAGGAGGATACGTTTCTGCTCGCTTTCCTAAAGAGAATCTTGTCTTAGAAAATGCTCCAGGAACTTACGTGTTAGACTAATTTTCCACGTACGGTGCATCAGTTTTAAAAGTCATATATCTAGCATGCTTTGAAATAGCGACGGTTGGACGTGACCTTGCCAAGGTGGCTGTTTCTATGGGATACTTTTTCCCTGTGGATAAGATAGGAAACACACAAGAGCAAGTTATGTGGAAAGCGTTGGGGTGTTGTGTCTTCCTTTCTGGATGCGTTCCGGCAGCTTTGATCGGAACGGCAGCTGTTGGAACATCCCTTCGTAGTGATGGAGGTATTTCAGGAGCATTTTCTGATGTCGATATACGTGCAAAAATTCATCAATCTTTAAAAGATAAAAGCAAGGTCCTGTACGAAAATACTACCGTTACAGTCAAAGAAGGACGTGTTCTTTTAACGGGACGTGTCAGAAATGAAACAGATCGCCAAATGGCAACTTCTGCCGTCAAGGCGAGCGGTGTCGCTTTAGAAATTTTCAATGAAATCCAAATTGGTTCTCAGTTAAAGGCGTCTACAGCTTCTCATGATGCATGGCTTACAACACAAATTGAATCGAAATTACTTGTGGATAATGTTATTCATTCGCTGAACTATAAAACGACAACGACAGGAGGTGTTGTATACATTCTAGGGACAGCGCATACCCAGTTTGAACGGGACGCAGTTCTGAAATGTATACGTAGTCTTGCGGGGGTAAAAAAAGTTGTTTCCTATATAAGGCTTGCTTCATTGACTCTTAAAACGTCCTCCTTTTCTCGGAAAGCTGCTCCTGTATCTGCTCCCGTGCCGTTACAAAGAGCAGCTGTTAGTCCCGTTACTGTGCGCAAATTATAGTAGATGTATTTGGATCCGTGCATGAAGCACTCTGCGAGTACAAGCATTAAAACGATTGCGTTCTTAGGTATCGATGCCATCGAAGTGACAGTACAGGTGCAGATTCAGGCAGGATTGCCAGCTTTTACCCTGGTAGGGCTACCGGATAAGGCTGTTGCAGAGTCTCGGGAACGTATTCGAGCCGCTCTTTTTTCTTTGGGATTAGCGCTACCAGCCAAACGCATCACGATCAATCTTGCTCCTGCGGATTTACAGAAGGAGGGTAGCCACTACGATTTACCTATTGCCTTGGGCTTGTTAGTCGCGATGGGGGGTATTCCGTCAGACGCCCTTGAAGGATATTGCGTTTTAGGAGAGCTTGGTCTTGATGGACAAATCGCGCGTGTTTCAGGGGTTTTAGCAGCCGCTGTTTATGCGCATTCCTGCGATTTGGGTCTTATCTGCCCTAAAGCTTGCGGCGCTGAAGCGTGTTGGGCAGGATCAACCAATATTTTAGCTGCAACAGATTTGGTAGAGCTCATTAATCACTTTAAAGGTATTCAGGTTTTAGATACCCCCGTTATCCAAGAAAACATGTCTCCTCAATATCCAACACGTGGTTTATTGAAGGCGATCAAAGGACAACCTTTAGCCAAACGGGCACTTGAAATTGCGGCCGCTGGAGGGCATGCCCTTTTATTGTCAGGTCCGCCAGGAGCTGGAAAATCCATGCTTGCAACAGCATTGGCCGAGTTATTACCTGATCTTACCCCTGAAGAAGCGTTAGAAGTAACGATGATCCACAGTTTAGCGGGTACGTTACCTGAGGACGGCCTTGTACGTATACGTCCTTTTCGTGACCCCCATCATTCCGCTTCTTTGGTTTCTTTAGTGGGAGGAGGAGCACGTGCCAAACCTGGGGAAATTTCTTTGGCTCACTGTGGAATACTGTTTTTGGATGAATTACCGGAATTTGCACGGTCTACGCTAGAAGCGCTCCGTCAACCTTTAGAGACCGGACGAGTCTCCATTGCGCGCGCGCAGATGCATGTTAGTTATCCCGCGCGTTTCCAGTTTATTGCCGCGATGAACCCTTGTCCTTGTGGGTATGCTGGCGATCCAGAGCGTGCTTGCTCGCGCCTTCCCCGTTGTGCGGAAACTTATAAAGGACGCATATCGGGTCCTTTCCTTGACCGTATCGATTTATTCGTTGAGGTAGATGATATTCCTCTCGGAGATCTTTTATCGTCCCATTGTTCAGAAGAAGATACGGCTTTTGATAGTATACGTGCACGTATTGCGTCCGTGCGTTATCATCAGCGCCAGCGCGCCCAACACCTTGCTCTTCCAGCATTTCTTAATGCGCACATCGATGGAGGGCATATCGAAAAACTCGCTCCTTTAGAAGCATCTAGTAGAGCTTTTTTAGAAGAAGTTTCAAAACATCAAAAAATATCCGCTCGCGGATACCACAGAATCTTAAAAGTTGCGCGAACCATTGCGGATTTAGAAGGAGCAGACAATATAACAAAAATTCACCTTGCAGAAGCTTTACACTTCCGTTGGCGACGTTAAAGGGGGGGATGTACACCATCTGCACACCTTATCTTTTACTCTTCTGAGCTTTAACGACGAAACGCTCTGAGAGGAAGAACACTTTAAAATATTGGGAGATTTGTTTTGAAAAAATATAAATTTGTTTTGACGTATGGTTTTGCACTATTTGGTATGTTTTTTGGATCTGGAAACTTGGTATTCCCCCTTAAAATAGGACAAAACACAGGCGAATGTTGGGTATTAGGGGTCTTAGGTTTAGCTATAACTGGTGTTATTTTACCCTTTTTAGGGATTTTTGTGATCAAGCTTTATAAAGGAGATTATAGCTCATTTTTTGGAGGAGCGGGCTCTTTAGTAGAATCATTTTTACCATTATTTGCTCTATCCTTAATGGCCTCTTTTGGCATTATGCCTAGGTGTATTACCGTTGCTTATGGAGGGATAAATCCCCTCATGCCGGAATTTCCCTTGAGTATGTTCAGCTTTACATTCTGTGTCATTACTTTTCTTGTCTGCTTAAAAGAACAGCGTATCATCGATGTTGTCGGAAAATGGATGAGCCCTATCTTATTAGGTGCTTTAATCGCTTTAATCCTCTTTAGCACGCTATATTTTAATGCGCCAAAAGAAACCGACACGATGCCCTCTGTAAAAGCATTCTATAATGGGTTTATAGCAGGCTATCAAACGATGGACTTGTTTGCTGCTTTCTTTTTTTCTACTATGATCTTTTCCCAGATACGGAAAACACTTCCCCCCAATACGTCAGACAAAGACACCATAAAAATTTCTATTAAAGCAAGCATTGTTGCCTCAATTTTACTGATGTTGGTCTATACAGGGTTTGTTTTCCTAGGGGCAAATTTTGCCAACCTCATAACAAATGTGGAACCTGTGTTTTTGTTAGGGACTATTGTAAGCCACGTTATGGGAGAGTTTGGAGCGTTGTTTGTAGGAATAATCGTCATACTTTCATGTTTTACGACAGCCGTTGCGCTTAATAACATTTATGCAAGGTATCTATGCTCTTTGTTCAATATAGAAGATAGATTTAAATGGGTTTTACTTGGAACAACAGGCATATCTTTTATTATATCTTTATTTAATTTCAACGGAATAGCCAACTTTTTAGCGCCTGTGCTTGAGGTCTCTTATCCCAGTGTTATTGCGTTAACTATAATAAGTCTTTTCTCAAAAGAGTGTCATAAACTAAAAACACTACTGTTTTATGGAATATTGGCGACTGTTCTGCTGAGTAAAATTATGGTCACTTGAATAGCATTTTTGTATATCCCTTTATCGTGATTTGCCTGAAAGAGCTTCTTGCTGAAGAGCATAGAGGAACTCTAAAGCATCACGGGGAGAAAAATCATCAAGTTTAGCATTACAGATTTTTTCTTCTATAGCAGAGACAGGAAGAAGCGCTTCTTGCTTAGGTTTTAAGGGTTTTACAGATCGAGCG
>JAIRST010000026.1 GCA_031255325.1 Holosporales bacterium
AAAACGATTTCTATCAACTTCTTCTCTTTTAAAGACGTAAAAATCTGCCCCGAAAGACCATTCTCGCTCCATCTCTTAAATCACATGTAGATGAGTGCCTAAAACTATATTCCCGCGGACAATCTTTTCATGGTGCTCCGATCCTTACTGTCAAAATACGGCTTTTATAAATCTATGATTGTCCTGCGTCGGATGGCCGGTATTATACCTTTGCTTCTTTGAAAAGATTAACCTCCTTGCCCATCAGAAGATTGCCGATCTCAAACCAAAGTTTTCCCAAAATTGAAGATGAGTAACTGTATAAAATTTTGGACAATTTACGATGAATGCTTAAAACCATAGAAATATCTACAAAGTAAAACCGATGTGTATCCATATAACCCCCTATAAATGTCCTCCTACCCTATTCCTTAATCCCTTCCTATCATGCCATAATCCTTTCCCCTCCTCCTTAATAATCCCTTCAATACATTATTTACTATCGCTGCGGCGATCAGTGTGCTCAGGACTAAACCCGCTTTGGATGAAGCTTGTTTCAACTCGAATTATCGTATAAAATCCCTTCATTTATCACAGGAAGGGGAGAGAATGTTTATGGCCATTTGTATGGATAGTGTTCCAGAATATTTCGATGGCATTCAGCTCTTGACAGCGACGATGGCAATATTATGTGGAGTATACTTTGTTACTTGTCGTACGCGCTTATTTTCTTCAACAGAAGCGTGTGCAATCGCTGCTTGCAAAGCAGGCATATTCCTAAGCTACTTTCTGTTTTATTATTTTGGGATAGAAAGTTGCCAACTTGATGACGTATCGTACGCTACAAGAGGGGATTCTTTATGCCGTCGCTCATACCCTTACCCGAATTTATATATCCAGATCTGTGGATGGGGGATGAGGTTGTTAGGTCCATTGTACGCTTCTCCTGTATCTGTGAATGTGATTGTATCAGCTATAATCGCATGTATAAGTTCTTGCATAGCTATTTTTCTTATGAAATGGGATAAGCGCAAAGCAAAAATATTTTTCCTATTCTGTTGTTTCCATCCAGAAGTCGCTGTTTGGTCGTCGATATATAACTTTAAAGATACGTACGTGCTCATGTATTATGTTACGGCTCTCTATGGCGTGCAGAAAATTTTCCAAAAAGAATTTCTAAAGGCTGGTTTGTGTCTAATGAGTGCTTGGTGGTTTGTTCTATATTTTCGTATTTACGTACCAACATTCTTTTATATAACATTTCTAATATGGAGTGGCTATTACTTGGGGCGATCTGTTATCAGGACGAAAAATGTCCTTTCATTATGTTTTTTTGCTTGTATCTCAACCATATGTTTCCAGTATTTTCAAGTATTATTTTTCAATATGATCGATTTTCTGAAGTATTATTGGATAGAATCTTTGACTCGTATGGGAAATGCTGGAGGAGGGTTTACTGCCGAAGGCAGCGTTGTCGTTGTCATGGGAATTTTACGTTCCTTTGGTGTACATATCACTCATTATGTACCATCGTTTATTGTCGCATTTAATCTTGCAACGATTCCTTTTTTGTTGATTGGAGGGTACCAATTCATGGTTAGAAATAAAGAAGAGAAATTAGTTTCCTTTATTATTATTCTTACAGGAGTTGTAATGGGAGTGTCTGCAAGCGTTCCAGAAATAGGAACGAGTGCACGGCACCGCTATCAGATATTTTTCACAACCGCTATCTGTCAATTCTTAGGTTTATCTTGGACAATAGAAAAATGGCCTTTGATAAAAAAACAGCTGCAAGAATGGGGCGTCTTTTTTGCCTATAAAGCGTCCTCCCTTTTACGAAAAAGACGCTCTTCTTGCTCTTAGGCTATTTAACCGTCTATTTCTTTAAACCCATTTGAAATTGGCAACCTTACAGAGTATAGGTGTCCTTTGCTAATTCCCTTGAAATACTTCCTTATTAAATTCTAAAAAAGCAAAACGCCTGTCTAAAGCTTTCTTTATCACATTTGTTATTGGTTCAAAGTTTCAGTTTGCACCTATTATTTTCCCTGATTTGTAGGGGATGGTGCAAATGGTTCTCTTGCGAAACTGGAGGGTCGGTCAAACTGCGCCCAAAATATTATAGTGGGATAGCTTTTATCCTCAAGCTTTTCAAATATGGCTTTGCAACTCGATCGAATACTTCCAAAGCATTACATTGAGAGGCGACAAGGTCTTTTGCTGCTGATTGGAGGGCTGTACAACGGTCAGGATTTTCTAATAAATCTTTGACAAAGGATACGATTTCTGCTGCGTTATTAACTTGAACAGCAGCTGCGTGCTGATGAAAAAGCGCCGTCATTTCTTTAAAATTACTCATATACGGTCCGTGAAAAATGGCACATCTTAGTTGAGCGGGTTCCACCAAATTGTGTCCTCCAACAGGAACAAAAGATCCGCCAATAAAAATAATGTCGGACAATTGATAAAAAACACCCAATTCTCCAAAAGTATCAGCAATGTATACATCATGCCAAGGCTCTGGTGACGCCCTTAAAGAGTGCTGCGTTGCATGCATTCCTTGTTCTTGACAAAGATGCAGAATATCAGTTGCTCGTTGTGGATGACGTGGTGCGATAATCGTTAACAATGTTGGGAAATAGGTTTTTAATTCTTTATGAGCACACAGAATAATTTCTTCCTCTCCGGGATGTGTACTCGCAGCAACCCACAGGAAACGTTCTGATGTTTTTTCTTGAAGGGCACGTAAAGTTTTCTCTGAAACAGGTAAAGGAGACGCTGCATATTTTAAATTTCCAAATGGAACAACGGTTTTTGCTCCTAAGGCTTCAAAAAGTGCCGCATCTTCAGCAGATTGAACAAATATTGCAGAAAAACATTGCAACAACTTGTCTCTTGTTCGTTTCGGAACGTGCTTCCATCGTAAAAAACTTTTTTGAGAAAGGCGAGCATTTACCAAAATCACAGAAATATTGCAATTTTGAAGTTTAAATAATAGAGTCGGCCAAATTTCAGATTCCAGAAATAAAGCAAGATCAGGGTGCCATTTATTTAAAAACCGTTTAATCCAAAAAGGATGGTCAAAAGGAACAAATTGATGAAAACACTTTTTGCTGAGAACAGGATGCATTTTTAAACGCTCCTGTACTAATTTTGCTGAAGAAAGCGTTGTTGTGGTAATGAGTACACTTTCCCATACAGGAGTTTTTATTAATAAATGCTCAAGCAAGGTAAGAGCAGAAAAAGCTTCCCCGACACTTGCTGCATGTGTCCATAATAATGTTCCGTCTGGCCGCGTTTTTTTAGTTCTTCCGAAACGTTCCTGGAAGCGCTCTCTATCCTCCCTTCCTTTGCATTTTCTCAAGCGTACATGTATCCATAAAAAAGGCGTTAAAAGTACGAAAAAAAGACGGTAACAATGCCACACTATCATAGTCTTTTTATCTCTTCATCTATCTTTTCTGAAAATATATGCAGACATCTTTCGATACCTTGTCGTGCTTCTTCTGGAGATTGGTGGATAATTGAAGCATAGGAAATAGGCTCTCCCCAAGCAAACACACCCCGTGTAAAAGGGAGCGCAATTCGAAGCGCATCCCATGAGTGTAGGGCTTTATATTTTTTAGCCGAATAAGTAAAAGGGAGAATATCTACTTTTGCGAGCCGCGCAAGGGTCTCCACACCTGCTTTAGCTTTGTATCGCGGTCCACGAGGCCCATCAGGGGTAATCCCCACAGAAATTCCTTTTTGCAAAAGATGTATCATTTCTAAAAGGGAAGAGCCTCCTTCTCGAGACGTTGACCCACGTACACAACTTACGCCGAAATAACGCATTGTAGAGGAGCTGAGTTCAGCATCCAAATGTAATGAACTTAGGATGAATAAAGGCTTTTTCCAAATCCAAGCGCAGGGTGCCATCACAGATCTGTTATGCCAAAAGCAAATAATGAAAGGGCGTCCCTCCTTGTGATAACACTCTGGAATCTCTTGACCAATTGTTGACCAACGCCCTGAATGAAAAACAAATCGAATCCACCATGACAAAAGGCGCGCAGCTTTTTTAAGACAATATTTTTTCAAGAAAGCTCTAACTGGCATACCACGTCATTCTCTTTGAAAAGTTTGACTTGTATACAAGCGCGCATATGTCTCTCCATGCGCCAGCAGATCGTCATGCTTTCCGCGCTCAACAAGGCGTCCTTTATCCAATACAAAAATCTCATCAGCATCTAAAATCGTTGCCAGGCGATGGGCAATCACCAGCGTTGTCCGGCCTTTTATTAATCGGTTAAGCGCTTGCTGCACCTTCTGCTCGGAGCGGCCATCCAAAGCGCTTGTCGCCTCATCAAGCAATAAAATAGGTGCATTTTTTAGCATCGCTCGCGCTATGGACAACCGTTGACGTTGTCCTCCAGACAGATTCCCTCCATTCTCTCCAATAGGCGTATCGTACCCTTGAGGAAGGTCTTTAATAAATTCATGCGCTGCCGCTGCTTGCGCCGCTTCCTGAATAGTTTGTAACGAGGCTTCTGGGCATCCATAAGCGATATTGGCGCGTACTGTGTCATCAAATAGAAAGATTTCCTGACTCACTAAACTCAGCGCTTGCCTTAAAGAAGCTTGCGTTACTTTAGAGATATTTTGGCCATCGATAAGAATACGCCCTTCAGAAGGGTCATAAAAACGCAACAAAAGGGATAATAATGTACTTTTTCCTGCCCCACTAGCGCCAACGAGCGCAACTTTTTTCCCTGGGTCGACGACAAAAGAAACACCAGATAAAGCTTTAAAACCGCTTCCATAAGAAAAATGAACAGATTCAAAGGAAAGGCGTCCCTCTGATTTTGGTAAAAGAGGCGCTTCGGCATAATCTACAATCTTGGGACGGGTCTTTAAGATAGCATATAGACGTTGTGCCGCAGATAGCCCCTCTTGCAGTAAAGCATTAAGGGTAAGAAGACTCTTCAATGGTCTGTAAGAAGCAACCAAGGCACCAAGGAAAGAAAATAAAGCCCCTGCTGTTCGCGTTCCTTGAATAACAAACCACCCTCCAATAAAAACGACTAAGCACGTGGCAATACCACTTACAATCTCTATAAGGGGATGCACGATGGAACGCACCTGCGTAGAGCGCAAGGTAAGGTTATACACGCGTGTCATGATGCCTGCCGCACGGTCAGTCTCACAAGCTTCTGTACCGTAAGCTTTGATAATCCGAATACCTTGGAAACATTGTGCCAAAAAACTCGACCATTCTCCCATTTCGTTTTGCGTTTTAGCCGCAATTTTACGCACACGATGTCCAATTTTACGTCCTGGCCATAAAACCAAAGGCAAAATGACCAAAGCAATACATGCCAATTCTGGGTCATTATGAAACGCAACACCTATAAGGCCTAAAACAGTTAGGGTATCTTTGCCGATTCTAATAAAAGCAGAGGTCACCATGTACCTCAGCTGACTTACGTCATTAGTTAGGCGAGAAATAAGGTCTCCTGTCGATATAGCATTAAAGGATTCAATATCAGCATGCATAATGTGGCGAAAACAACGCACTTGAAGATCTGTCAAAACGCCTTGTCCAAAACGCGCTAGAAACACAGATTCCCCATAATCGCACAAGCCTTTTAAAACAAAAGTACAAAAAAAAGCTACAGAAATAGGAAACAGTTGCGCCGCTTCTTTGCGAATTAAGATGTCATCGACCATCGGTTGAATCAATTTTGTCGATGTAACCAGGCATGCAGCGGAAATGACCATACATATCCCAGCACGCACAAGCACCCTCCATCGGGTGCATACATACTCACGTATCAACGCTTTCAGTACATCGGTAAAGTGCGGATTAAAGAGAACAGCCATCGTCAACTGCTTTTGAAGGATTTCTGGATGAAAAACAAAGAAACATCAATTCCCACCTGTTCTCTGCGATGAGCTTGCATACTTTTTCTTCTTAAATTGCTTTTTACGTAAGATAGGGAGGAACAGATTGAAGTGCAACCTTTTGGTCAGGTGTGTTTTTTGGGGGGGTATAGCTGTATGTAGATGATTTTCAAAGAGGCGGAGTTGTCCATTTTTATCATCCTAGTCCTACCTATGATGAATGTCTCTCTTATCAATGAGGGATTGTTAGTGTGTACGGTGGGGGGAGTTTTAAGGAGGATATTTTTTTAAGGGGAAGCAATTTATGGGAGGAGGGGGAGGGAATGTTGAGAGGAGTTTATTTATAAAATTGCAGTATTGAGCGGGATATTTTCCAGTGTGGTAACATTTTTT
>JAIRST010000032.1 GCA_031255325.1 Holosporales bacterium
AAACCCCCAAGGAATGCGCAAGAACAGCATATAAAGCTAAAGAGAAACGAGCAAGCTCCCCTCCTGATCCTCCTTGCGCCAAAGGACGCAAGGGGCCTTGCGGGTTGGTGCGTACCAAAAACGTAACAACATCTTGGCCGTGGTATCCAGGTGTTGCGGACGGCACAACTTCTGCTTGGAAAAGGGCCCCCGTTAAACGCACATCATTAAGATGCGCATTTACAGCGGCATTTAATCGGTGTGCCGCCTCTTGACGGTAGGCAGATACTTGGCTTGCTGCCGCTTTATAGGCTTGATAATATTCTGCAACGCGCCCTTTTTGCTTTGTAAGAGCCGTTTCAGTCTCTACAGAATGTTCAGAACGCTCTTTAAGTGTGCGCCAAAGGTCGACAAGCATCTCTGGCGGAACCATATGCTTGCGCGCTAAATCTCGCAAAGCAAACAGACGCTCTTCTATGTCCTCTAAGGTGCGATCGGCACGCATCAGGTCACGTTCTAATGATTCTAAAGGCGTTAGAATGGCATCGACAGCTTCCCAGGCAGTTTCAAGATGAGGACGTAGGTCTGTAAAAAAAGGCATGCTTTCACGCCCTAAAATCTTTTCAACCTGTCGGAAAGCACCTTGCACTCCTTCACCCAGAAGGGAACGCAGTTGCCCAATCGCTTCAAGGGTGGCACGTTTTCCTTTTAACTGTGTTTTTTCTTCTAACAGACGACTTTCTTCCCCTTCTTCAGGGCACAGGTACTCAAAATCCAACAATGCTTGTGCAAGAAAGGCCGCTTCTTCGGCCTGTTGAGCAGCGTGTTTTTCAAGAGTGACTAATTCTTTTTGAGCCGTACTCCATAGAGTAAATCCTTGCTGAACACCTTGCAGGTCTACCCCTGAAAATCGATCTAAGAGGGTACTGTAATCAGACGTATTCCATAGCTGGCTAAATTGCCCATGAAATTCCCCTAAAAAAGGGGCGAGTTGCCGTAGGAATCCTAGACTTACCGCCGTATCATTTAGAAACACACGCGATCGGCCTTCCCGTGAAAGAGTGCGCCGAATAACAAATTCGGTACCTTCTATTCCTGCGTCAGTAAAAAGATCGGTGATCTTTCTTTCAGCATTTTTTTGTACTGTTTCCTCTTTAATCCCGTTTTCAGGTGAAGAAAGAGTAAATTCAAGCGTAACGTAGGCTTCTTCAGCAAACAGACCGACTTGGCTACTCTCTGATTTTGCCCCCATCGCAAATGCAATAGCAGCAAGGAAAATGGATTTCCCCGCCCCCGTCTCTCCAGTTACTACTGTAAATCCGGGGCTTAGAGGAATATCGGCATGCTCAATAAGGATGAAATTTCTTATATTAAGGTTTAGCAGCATGAAGGGTCTTTAAAAGACGGGTTGCTTTTTTCATCCACAGACTGGTAGGTGTATTTTTACGTAGCATTTCTTCCATCAAGCGCGCATCTGGCAAAAGCCCTAAGCTTATATAGCATTCAATGGCACGATAGGCAGCTTCTTCGGATTGCGGTGTATCGGGATAAGAAAAGAGGACGGTGCGAAAACGCTCGAGCGCTGCCAAGAAATTTCCCACTTTTTCATAGTACTGCCCAACGCAAATTTCATGGGAAGCGAGCAATTGGCTAAGTGCTTGAACTTTTCTCAAAGCATCTTTCGTGTAAGGAGAATCTGGGAAACGGCGTGATAATTCTAAGAACGCTTCTCGTGCATCCCGCGCTGGCTTGGGGTCTCTGTCAGGAGAAGAGATCTGAGCAAATAAACACATCCCTTTCAAGTAATACGCATAGGAAACGTCTCGATGTGTCGGATGATATTGGATGAAAACTTCCAGTGTGCGCTGTGCGAACTCATAGTCCCGTACCATGTAATAGCAGAATGCGCTCATGATCTGGCTTTTCGTTGCCCATATAGAATACGGATGTTGGCGTTCCACCTCTTCAAAAGCCGCTGCCGCTGTTCTATATTCTTTTTGCGAAAAGTGGTTGTGCGCTTCTCGGTAAAGGACGCTTAAAGGACGATCTGAATTTGTTTTTGGCGCCTCACATGCCGTAAGCACCCCCAGCATCCCTAGAAAAATATAACGTGCCTTCATATTATTCCCCTCATAAAATAGCTTAACGGATCCTTCAGAACCTGACAATTCGATTTATAAAAAGAAGAGAATTTTCGAATACCGAGAGATAAGGTAGGTAGAGCTAAATGTAAGGAGAGAGAGGCAGGCAGGAGCATTATATGTAAGGAAAGAAGCGTGGAGGAATAAGAATGCTCCTATCCCGATGAAACTATGAGGAATCCTTGCACATTCAAACGCTATCCCATCCCTCTATCCCTCTCAAAACATACCCCTTCCTATTACCAAAAAACTCTCAAAATTCTAAACTTATTCTTGCTTATCTCCTTTTGTTTGCAATATTAGTATCCTTTCTTTATTTCTCCAAAAATGATCTCTGATCTTTAAGATTATAATTGTTACCTTGCATCGCAGTGATAAGCCGCTGTATAATATCAATATGAGAGGGTATAGAGAAAAAATATCTATAATTGTAGCAATTTTTCTAATGTTCGAGCTTTCAGCGTGCAGTGAATTTTCGCAAACAAATAGTGCACAAATAGAAAAGAATACGTTGTTGCTGCCGCCGGAGGTTAATCAGCTACCTCCTTTAGAATAAAAACCATCTTCTGAGAATAAAAAGGGTTAGAGGTGCTTCCAATAAGAACGCGATTTATTCCTGCTTTGGGCCGCTTTTGTATGTTGTGTCTGGAGCCTTTGCAGCGCTCTAGCGGAAAAAGCTTCTGCATCACATTAACCAACCGCCGCTAAAGCTCCTTTCTTAAACCTTAAAAGGTGCTCATATTCAAAAATCTCTTCCGCAGAGTTTTATTTCTTGGTATCAATCAAGGATTCGGGCACTGGATCCCGAGGAAAAAGTGATTGAAATCATCCGCCAAAAATGGCGCAAAATGGCAGAAAATAGTGTAACTGAAGAAGAACTCTTTCTCGCAAAAAGTGTCTAAACGGAAGTTTTATTTTATCCTTCACAAACTGTGACAGCATCGTAGCTTTGCTTAAACGCTATGCGGTGCTAGAGTTCTCTTCTGGCATTATTAAACGTATGTGGACAAGATTAATACTGTAACGCTTGAAGGTATAAATGCGGATTAAACAGCATTTTCATCCAGATGTGTTGACTTTCACTTCTATTGGGCCGAAATAGCTATGTTTTTTCACGATCT
Source organism: Holosporales bacterium (assembly GCA_031255325.1). Classification (GTDB taxonomy): domain Bacteria; phylum Pseudomonadota; class Alphaproteobacteria; order UBA3830; family JAIRMZ01; genus JAIRST01. The sequence continues at coordinate 3,242 of JAIRST010000032.1, forward strand.
GCCATACGTGCCTGATCTTTTGGTGCAAGAGGTGCAAGGCACTCTTTCTACTCGTTTACGCCAAAATCTTGCGTGTCTTTCGTGTAGACCTTTGTCTTCAGATATCAGAACTCTTGCGCACAGCATACGTCATCAATTTGAGACCATTATTATTCTTGGAACCGGAGGATCAAGTCTTGGAGGGCAAGTGTTGTGTGCCCTTTCTCATGATCAACAAGCACCGCGCATAGTATTTCTCGATGAGATTCATCCTGATTTTTTTTACCGCACAGTTCTCGCGCATGATCCAGAAAAAACAGCTGTTATCGTTATTTCCAAATCTGGAACAACGGCAGAAACACTCTGCCAGTTGCTAGCGATTTTTGAGCACTTTTTGTCGCCTCATGCATCTAAACACTTTTTCGTTCTAACGGAAGAAGGAAATTCGCCTTTACGTACGCTTGCGGATACATATGGATTTTCCTGTGTGACGGTACCTTCTGATATTGGCGGACGTTTTTCGGTACTCTCCCCCACGGGACTTTTCCCCGCTCTTATTGCAGGAATTAATGAAGCTGCGCTTTTAAAAGGATCTTGTCAGATGCTAGAAAATACGCGAAGGCAAGACCCTTTATGCGTAAAATCCCTTGCCGTTGCAGTTCAATGGACGTATAGTAAAATAAATAGTGTTTTTTTATCGTATGACACACAATTTACACCTCTTTCTTTGTGGTATCGACAGCTTTGGGCAGAAAGTTTAGGAAAGAACGGCATAGGAACAACGCCTATTACCTCACAAGGAACTATAGATCAGCATAGTCAATTGCAACTTTACTTGGATGGTCCCAAAGATAAAGCGTTTACTTTTCTCAGTGTGTCCAAAAGGGATTCTCGTGTTCTTTTTGATGCTACCACGGTGGATGTACGATTAAACTATTTGAATGGAAAAACGATGGAGGAACTCCTCACCGCAGAGTGTCAAGCGACTTATGATGCATTACAAAAACAGGCGATCCCCGTGCGGCATTTTGCTTTTCCTATCTTTGATGAGACCTATGTAGGGGCTTTGCTTGCTTACTTGATGATCGAAGTCATTGTGACGGCCGATATATTACGCGTTAACCCTTTTGACCAACCTGCTGTTGAGCGCATTAAAAGTCGCACGCGAGAAATTTTATCCTGATCGCATTCTTAGTCGTATCTTCCGACCGAAAAGAGATTTTTAAAAGGGACTGACACCTATATCCGGTTTTGCACCATGTGGTATCTGTTTTCCTTCTATCAAATGCAAAAAATTCCGTTACTATTCAATAATTATATATCCTTATAATTTCAAAAACTTCCCTTCAATCATTCTAAAACATGAGATAGGTATCTGTCTTTCAACTCTAAAGACTGAACACGATAGAAAAAAGTTCTCAAAAACAGGATACGTTTTCTATTATTTTTTGCTTAACTTCCAAATGAGCAGGGCGATAAGACAAAACAAAAGCGCGAACAAGAGAAGGTAAAAATATCTTATACTTTCCTGTTATAAGAGCTTGTAGGATTTTGAACGGATCCCCACCTGAATCTGTTAAATGTTGCCAAGCTGTACCATCTGCCTCAGGAACTTTCGCCAATCGACACACTTCTTGCACAGCAGTATGAAGCCCACCCATTTTATCGACAAGATGATGTGTATAAGCTTGTGCTCCTGTCCATATGCGGCCTTTCGCTACGTTTTCTACCTGATCTATAGGACATTTCCTATATCGTGCCACATGCTCAATAAAAAGAGCATAAGAAGCATCGATCAGAGCAGCATAACGGGCTTTAGCATGCTCTGATAACGGTTGAGCGGAAGCTTCAATGGCAGCATTCTGGTGAGTTGTGAATACTTCCCAGGCAATACCCAATTTTTTCATAAGTTCTGTGGGAGAAAATAACGCCATTACAACACCAATAGACCCTGTCAATGTGGCAGGGTTAGCTGTAATAAAATCTGCTGGTGCCGCAATCCAATATCCCCCAGAAGCAGCAACGTCTCCCATAGAAACGACAATCGGTTTATTATATTTTCGACGTGCTGTTGTAATCAGAGAAGATAATACCCCAGATCTCGTAAGAGAGCCACCAGGACTGTTTATGCGCAATACAATTCCTTTCACTTTTTCATCTTTTCCTGCTTGTCGTAAAGAAGAAGCAAGCATTGAAGAAGTAATACTTTGACCAGATGTATCTACTTCTAAATCCGTGATTTCCCCGTTTAAGTAAATAACGGCAACAGCAGGAGAAAGCTCCTTATTTGCGGCTGCAAGATAACGATGTACGCCAATATAGTGTGGTACAGCGTTTTTGCTGTTTGTTAAGCTTTTTTTAAATTGCTTCCGGCACTCATTAAGTGAACACATTGCGTCAATCGCACCCAACTTTTGCGCTTCTTCAGCCATATAAGGAGCGTTATCAATGAACGCACGCACGCCGGCGATGCGCCCATCTCGCGATAAAGCATTTTCTAGTTGCTCTTTTAGAATACCGAGAAGATTTGTATAAGTTTCTTTCGTGGCGGCAGAAGATTCCGTGTCTGTAAACATTTCTGCAAAATTTTTGTACTCTTTGCGTCGCAAGGAAAATGTATCAACCCCAAGCTTATCGAGGCCTTCTTTCACAAAAGGAGCAGAAATCACGAATCCTGTAACAGAGCACAATCCCTCTTTTGGTTGAAGAATACGGGTGGTGCTGCTTGCGCAATAATATATTTTTGTATCTAGTTCATTTGCATGCACCCACACAGGTTTATGATGAGCGCGCAAAGCCAACAAGACTTCACGCAATTCCTGCGCCTGTGTAAAGGTCAAGCCACACGCAGAAAATGAAAGGAAAACACCAGCGATACGCGGATCTCTTACTGCTTTCCAAAGCGCTTCTATGTGTTCTCCGAACAAAGACTGCTGAAAAGCTCCTGGAAAAAAAGAAATGATCTGTTCTGAAAAGGTATATTCCTCAGGGATAGCGCCTTCCACAGCGATATTCAGAATGCCCCTCTCTGGTAAATCTTTTCGTGTGTTCCGATATAAAAAAACACCACCGGCAAGGCCTGCCAGTAAAAGTCCATAAAATGCCATTTTTAAACTCAAACGCACGATAAAGTGAAGAAAAGCAATCGTTCGTTTGAAAAAAGTCCAAATAAAACGAAAGCATTTCTTGAAAGAAAACATATATTATGCCCTTACAATTTCTGGAACAGCCATACCGACGATATGGTATCCACTGTCAACGTACAACACTTCTCCTGTTACGCCAGCACCCAAGTCACTAAGCAAGAATAGAGCCCCTCCCCCAACGTCAGGCAACGTGGTATTGCGCCGTAGTGGTGCATTTTGTCTATTCCAATCTAGAATAAGTCTAAAATCACCAATTCCTGAGGCAGCGAGGGTTTTAACAGGACCTGCTGATAAAGCATTGACACGAATGGCGCGTGACCCCAAGTCAGCAGCCAAATAGCGTACACTCGCTTCAAGAGCTGCTTTTGCCACCCCCATAATATTATAGTGTGGCATAACGCGCTCTGATCCAAGATATGTTAAAGTAAGAAGGCTTCCCCCATTAGGCATCAGTACCTGCGCTTCAGCACATATTTTTGTAAATGAAAAGCACGAAATAT
>JAIRST010000033.1 GCA_031255325.1 Holosporales bacterium
GATAAATTTTTAACCAGTGTGCACACTTCTTCATTTTTCCTAAAGAGAAAATTGTTAAGATGTTTTCTTATTTCGGCATGACTTGCAAAAATATTCATTCCTGAAAAAATCTCTAGAGCAGATTTTTCTGAATCTAAGGTCCCATAATGCTGATCAAGATATCCCATATTATCCAGAGTGGGTGTATTCCATTGTCCTGATTTTAGGACGGTTGGATCATTTAAAAGAGCTTTTAAAAGCGTTGTTTTCCCCTTGCCATTGCTTCCTGTAATCGCCACGCGTTCTTTTGATGTTACAGATAAATTAATATTATCTAAAATCTTCTTATGTGCATATCCTATGGATCCATCGCAGATAGAAAGAAGCGTTTTATCTCTTGTTCGCTGAGATGTGAGAGGAAAATCAACCCGTATACTTTCCGGAAGGTGTATGGAAGCCAAAAGAGCAGAAAGGTCCTCTTTTTTATCATCAAGAGCTTTTCGTTTATTCCCTTGTGCCTTTTCGGCTTTCATAGCTTTCAAATCACCGACGGACTTCATCCATTTTTTGTTTGCGACTTTTTTCTGCCCATTTTTTTACTTTTTGCTGTGCGTTCTTGTTCCTTCATAAGAATTTGATGCATCGATTTTTTTCTGTTGTTCCAGATATCTATTTGATGGGTTATCGATGCTTGTCTCTTGCGCATTTCGTCCATATATGTATTGTAATTTCCATGGAAAATGCTGATCTTCCCTTCATTGATATGCCATAAAGTATCCACACAAGTCCTTAAAATTTCTTTATCATGCGTAACGATGATCAGAGTGCCAGCGTAAGCCTCAAGTATACGTAAAAGGTTTTTACGGTTTTGCGAATCTAAATGATTTGTGGGTTCATCTAATAACAGCATTGATGGGTGCTGTGCTAATACTTGGGATAAGCTTTTATTGAATCTTTCCCCACCGCTTGAAGTGTCGAAATGTGTAATGATTTGTGGTACATGTCCGTAAGATATTTCCAGATGCTTTTCAGATATCGTGTGCGCAATAGACGATAGAAGAGAAGACTTTCCTGCACCGTTTCTGCCGATAATGGCAATACGGTCGCGAAAAGAAATTTGCATAGAAAAATTCTCAAAGCATGTCTTATTGGGAAAAGAAAGACTGAAATCTTTAATGTGAATTAACGAATGCATACCATCGCTTAAAATTGTCCCATTAAAACTAACTTGGACGATTGTACTCTGAAAGTTAGGCGACGCGAGATGCAAACTTCATGGTTTTTAAAAACTCCACTTTCCTAAGTATTTTTATGGCATATTTATACATAAATATATAGGGCTTTGGGCGGATAATTAAAAAATATAAAAAGATGGAAGTATTGTGGAAGCGAAGATTTAAGAAAGATAGAATGAACGAAAAGTGTGCAAAAAAGAAATTAGCAACCATGTAAGATTTTGCGCAATTTACCATCTATTTTATCTATTGCAAAAATTCCTTTGTAATTTGATATAATATATTTATGCAGTTTTAAAAACGCATCGTAAATTGCATTCGAGATCTTATCGCGTTGCTAATTCACGTCTTAGTAGGAACTGATTTGGGGAGATCGCAACAGTCTATGCGTCGCGGGCGTCTGTTTTCATCAAGGGCAACCATGATAAAAGTTCCTCGAACTGCAGGAAGCTCTTCTTCCAATCCGCTGCGTTGAACGGTAACATCGACTTCGAAGGTCATAGAGGTTGTTCCAACGGCCGCTAACTTTACATAAACAGAAAGCTCATCCCCAACGAAAATCGGTCGATCAAAAAGGACATTGCGAATCGCTCGCGTTGCTGTTAATCCGCGCGCGAATCGCGAAGACATGGCCGCAACAGAAATATCCATCAGCGATACAATCCAGCCGCCAAAAATATCTCCGCGCGGATTAGTATCGGCTGGCATTGCTAATGTGCGTGTTACAAGAAGACGTTGCGTCCAATCCATGACCTGCTTATCCAAACGGAATTACTTTCATTTTTCGTTGAATAATCCTTCAAATGAGGCCTTCTTGCAAGAAAATTTTTCCGTACTTCCTATTGAGAAGAGATCCCATCATACCAAGTATAAATACAAATGAATATTTCATTTTGACCATTTGAATGCAGCAAAAATGACGCCACGAATTGTTATAGATTAGATGAAATAAAACAATCCCTGTCATGATTGTTAATCCTTCCGACTGCCTGCATAAACGCGTACACTATCGTGGAGCTAACAAATTGAATCCGAATTTCTTGAGATCTTTGGTCAATCTATAAGTATCGGTCCCCTTAATCGTTTTCTCTACGAATTCATCGTTCGCGTTATAAGAGACCTCTCTCATTTCGTTTACCCTCTTGCAGGCTCTAAATCTCATTTCTCCTTTCTGGATGTTCGAGCTGCCGTTTTCTTATGGATTTGTGTACGGCGTTTCTTCAAGACACTGTTGCTCTCTATATGCCTGAATTCTCGCAAATTCTTCTTCATTATCTATGATGTGCCTCTGTGAGCGCGTAGCGAGTTCTCTGCAAGCTACTGCTCCTGCTACAGCAAACACAGCAAACATGTTAAACATCTTTAATGTGGAACTGCTGTCCGTCGTCATTCCTGGAGCAAGAAGGAGTGTCCCTCCAGCAGCGTAAAGAATGGCAGATAGAATATTAAGGGTACCACGAGAGAAAAAGCAGAATACTGTACTGCAGCGTAAGCAGCAATCAATACACTTGCTTTCGGAAAGGATTTGCATGGGGAAATCAGGTTCCTGAGTGAATCTTACGTCATTATTTGGATTAACCGTACTTAGTAGGTTCGGGGAATCTAGAGTATCTAAAGAAACAGCACGTTCAGTAACAGTAACGTCGTCAAGCGTATCTGAAGGTGTTTGTATAATCATGTGCTGAGTATAATTTCTGTTCGGCGACGAATCCTCAGGGATACCTGTTTCCATACCTATGCAAACTATAGGTATAAAAATAGCGATAAAATAAAAAACTTTATTTTTCATAAGATCCTCTCTTTTTTTATACTGTCATTATAGAAAGAAAGGATTAATACCTACTTAACCGATGTGTTATGTTTTTTTAATAGAAAAAAGTATGACTGTGCTTCAATGTTTTGATAAATATATTCGGCTTATACCTGCATCAGAAATGCAGAGGCTAAAGGATCAGAGTTAACAACCCTATTAGGGTATTTGTGCCATGTACAGTGAATGTCTCGAATCGCAAAAATACATTTTTTTGAATTATCAATGAATATTTCCCATCTAATGAGGAAAAGCAACGACAAGCGCAAAGTATTTTATAGGTATTCCTTCTAAAAGGTCTTGACGAGCGTTTTCCTTTTTAATAAAGTGCTAGCACACTCGCATGGTGAGTGTTAATGTGATAATAAATTGTTTAGGAGGAGGTTTATATGACGACAAAATTCAGACCCCTACGTGATCGCGTCCTTGCTAAAAGACTCGATCAAGAGGAGAAAACGCCAGGAGGAATCATCATTCCAGATACAGCGAAAGAAAAACCCATGCAGGGAGAAGTTCTTTCTGTTGGATCTGGTGTTCGTGACGAAAAGGGAGTCCTTCAACCTCTAGATGTCAAGGTAGGCGATCGCGTTTTGTTCGCAAAATGGGGGGGTACGGAAGTCAAAATTGATGGGACTGAATACGTTATCTTGAAGGAATCCGATATTCTTGGGGTTCTTGAAGGAAAAAGTTCTGTGTCTGCATCGTAGTAAATAAGGAGGAAAATTATGACTGCAAAAGAAGTAAAGTTTTTTGGTGATGCCCGTAACCTTATATTAGAAGGGGTTAAAGTCGTTGAAAAAGCTGTGGGGACAACACTTGGCCCTAATGGAAATACTGTGGTAATCCAACGGAGCTTTGGGGGACCAAAAATTACAAAAGACGGTGTCTCTGTTGCAAAAGAGATAGAACTTTCAGGGCGTTTTGAGAATATGGGCGTGCAGATGCTAAAGGAAGCGGCAAGCAAGTCCAATGATTTAGCGGGAGATGGTACAACAACAACAGTTGTACTAGCTGGCGCAGCGACTCGACAAGCAATGCAGATGGTCGCTGCTGGAGTGAACTCCGTAGATTTGCAACGCGGAATCGGTATAGGAGCGAAAGCTGTTGTTGAAGCTTTGAAAAAAATGGCAAAACAGGTTTCAACCCCTATGGAGACGCGGCAAGTGGCAACGATTTCTGCTAATGGAGACAGTGTTACGGGAGAAATGGTCTCGAAAGCAATAGAAAAAGTTGGCCGAGATGGAGTTGTGACCGTTGAAGAAGCAAAATCCTCGGAAACTGAACTCGATGTCGTCGAAGGAATGCAATTTGATCGCGGGTACACATCTCCTTACTTTGTCACGAACAACGAAAAGATGATCGTTGAACTCGAAACGCCTTATGTACTGATTTATGAGAAGAAAATCTCATCGCTCCAACCTCTTCTTCCTGTTCTTGAAAAGATTGTGCAAGCAGGGCGGGCATTGCTGATTATCGCTGAGGATGTTGAAGGAGAAGCGCTTGCAACACTTGTCGTAAATAAGCTGCGGGGAGGACTGAAGGTTGCCGCTGTGAAAGCACCAGGTTTCGGGGATCGTCGGAAAGCTATGCTTGAGGACATTGCTATTCTCACCGGTGGTCAAGTGATCAGCGAAGATCTTGGCATCAAATTAGAAGCTGCAACGATCGATATGCTGGGGTCAGTTAAAAGAGTGCTTATTGACAAAGATAACACCACACTTGTGGACGGAGCAGGTCGTAAGGCCGATATCGAAGCACGGTGTCAGCAAATCTATCGCCAGATCGATGAATCAACTTCGGAATACGATAAAGAAAAGCTGCAAGAGCGTCTTGCGAAACTTAAAGGTGGCGTAGCGGTTGTTCGTGTCGGTGGAAAGACAGAAGTCGAGATGAAAGAGCTTAAGGATCGTGTCGAAGATGCTGTAAATGCAACGAAAGCTGCTGTTAAAGGGGGAATTGTTCCTGGAGGCGGCGTAGCACTTCTTCGGTGTATCAAGGTTCTGGATACTTTAAAGTTCGAAAACGATGGCCAGCGTTTTGGTATTCAAGTGGTCCGTCAAGCTTTAGAGGCGCCGATTGGTCGGATTGCCGAAAATGCGGGTTTCGACGGGCGTGTAGTTGTGTGGAAAGTCCGTGAGAACGAAAGCGTTAGCTGGGGTTTCGATGCACGAACAGGAGATTATGTAGATCTTTATCAAGCTGGAATCATCGATCCTTGTGATGTTGTCTGTACTGCTGTAGAGAGTGCTTTCTCGGTAAGCAAATTACTGATGTCTGTTGGCTGTGCTGTTGCTGAAAAGCCAGAGAAACCAGCTGCCGCACCTCAACCAGGCGCTCCCGGCATGGGTGGTGGCGATTTTGGTGATTTCTAAATCGCTTCTTTTGATGCGTATAAGGCGTCCTCCCGGGCGCCTTTTTTTGTGGTTGTAGATTCAGCGAGAGGTTGTGGAATGTTTTGGAGTTATTCGCACGTCGATATACGGAGCTATGAAGAAGTTGGGATTTCTCCATATAAGAAACGGTTTTATACAAAAGAAGGGATGAGACAGAAAGGCGAGGGTAATAGGAATGATCGAGGAGATTTTCCCGACCATCGTTTATGGTGACGGAAGGGGACAGGGGTTTTTCTACAGAGAGCGAGGATATTCTGCGAAGGGAGTGGCAATAGGTAGAGAAAGTATCAGGGAGAAGTTTAAGAGAATCAATATAATTGTTACATTAACAAAAAGACCATCGTGGAATATATGATTTTAACGCTGATACTGATTTTATAGGAACTTGGACGGAGCAATTTCTTATTTCGGCGCTAAAAGTAAGTCAGATGATCATTTAAGATAATGCAAGATTCATAAAACCACAAAATAATAGAAGACACCAGTTACAAGCTTACCTTTCTTACGTCCTATTCTCAGGACTTTAACTCCATAGAACATGCTTAGACAAACTTGAAAATATCTACGGTTGATAATTTCAAAATATTCATTAAAACTATCCAAAGCTGTTTTAAAAAAATACCAAATGCTCCGTCTCTCAACAGAGCTTGGTATATGACAAAAATTTAAATTTACGATAGTAAACACAATATAGGATTAAATTATTATTGAAATTATCAATCCGTTTCTCGCCTTTATAAATACTCTTCCTCGAATCGCTCGCTCTCTGAAAACCCGAGATACACGGCAAGAAATAGAGGACTGTTGAAAGAGCTCTCTTCATTTGCTTATCAACTCTGTATTGCGATTACAACGCACATATGCTTTTTCCGAAGACTTTAGGGGTGGAAGAATTTGTGGAAGAATTTCCCGAATTTGGGACAAGCGGGGGGCGACCTGCCTCCGGCTGATATTTTTCCTTTTTACTCGAATCATTATACTTGTACCACTCGGAATCTGTTGAATTCATATTCATCCCGTGAGTCACACTATTCCAAGCTGTAATTATAAAAGCAAAAGCAATTAACGGTAATAAATGATCAGACTTAATCATAAAATTTCTCCTTCTTTAAGTTTTCTCTCTGCATCTTGTATACACTTTACTCAACGAATTGTAAACATATAAATCAAAAATTTTCATAAAATATACATGACGCGAAAGTATTCATTTTTTTTCTGAAATTTTTACGTTTTCTCGAGCAGCAAGCTCTTTTGTACCAGTTTTATGTTGACGTTCTAACCTTTTATAAACAGCATAACTGTAAGGTATGCTTAAAAGATAAAGGATAGTAAGAATGCTAATGGTGACCCAAATTTCAGTAATCAAACAGATGACGGTAAGGCTGGTTAATACCAGAAGCAGCAAGGTATAACGTTGCGGAATGATAACTTTTTTAAAGGAGAAAGTGGGAAGCCGACTAATTTTAAGAAGTCCTGTTCCCCCAACTATTAAAGCGACAAAAAATGGATTTTTTATCCATATACTTGAGCAATAAAAGGAAAAAATGAGTGGCGATAACGCAAGTAAGGCCCCTGCAGGAGCGGGAACGCCTATGAAAAAATGCGCTTTCCATGGAGGGACACCCCCCTGTGCTGACATGGTATTGAAACGTGCTAAACGGAGAGAACAGCATGCACAAAAAAAAAGACTAATACTCCATCCAAAGTTTCCGAGCTCGCGCAGAACAGTCAAGTATAAAATCAGGGCAGGGCTGACGCCAAAGCTGATAATGTCCGCTAAAGAATCGAGTTCCGTCCCAAAAGGGCTCGTACATTTAAAAAGGCGCGCAAACCGTCCATCCATCCCATCAAGAATCGCCGCCACAAAAATGCATATCACAGCATACTCTAAACGCTCTTCTAAGGCGAAACGCACACCGCTTAGACTGACACATAAAGCAGCCATTGTTATAGTATTGGGTACTACCCGTCCAAGGGAAAGTTTTTTTAGACGGCGTTTTCTTTTTCGCCGCAACAAAGGAGAACGTAAGGAGGCGCGTTTTTTAAACGGCATAAGCTTCCGCTTCTTTCATAAGGCGTGCAATAACAGTTTCCCCTGCGACCATTGTTTGTCCTTCATCAACAGTTAATACAGCACCCTCAGGAAGGTACACATCAACGCGACTGCCGAAACGAATAATCCCTATGCGTTGCCCTAATTTAAGCGTATCGCCTTCGTGAATATCACGTCGAATTCTGCGTGCGATCAAACCAGCAATACGCACGTAAACAACGGTATCTCCTTTAAAAGTACGTACAAGCACCGCTTCACGTTCGTTATGCTCGCTAGCTTTATCTAAAGTAGCATTCAGAAATTTCCCTGGTGTGTAGCTAATTCTTTCAACCACTCCTGCAACAGGGGCGCGGTTTACATGTACATTAAAAATACTCATAAAAATGCTGATACGTTGCATAGGAACATTGTCCAGCCCAAGTTCAACAGGAGGAAGGAAGCGCCCGATTTTCACAATTTGTCCATCCGCCGGACTGACGAGTACTGAGCCGTCATCAGAGGGAGTTATGCGATTGGGGTCCCGAAAAAAATAAGCGCACCAACTGGTTAACATGACGCCTATCCAGCCAAGGTGAACACTCATAAGTCCGAGTAACAAGGTTCCTCCCGCAAAGATAGTAATAAATCGTGTTGCTTCGCGGTCAAAGGAAGAGCCTCCGTGAAACATATTCTCTCCATATTTTCTTCCGCACCCACAGGCGTACAAAGAATAGTGTATCGTATATATGTAAAAAATTCGAGATGTCTCTTAATGGCCTTCTAAAGCCGGTAAAAAATGCCATCTCTCTATATAAAAAGAACTTTTTGCTACCCTTTTAACCGCTTTTTCATATTTACAACAGTAATGTCGCACAAAAGACAGTGAAATGTAGGCAGAAATTGCCCATGGTGAACATATTAAAAAATATACAGAAGCTTCCAAAATTTCCTTTATGGGGGGGAGGCATCGCGATTATAGGTCTTGTTTTTATTATGTGCCTTTTAAGTCGATTGGGAGGAAGCGAAAAACGCGTTCTTTTTAGCGAACTTGAGCTTACAGAAAGTGCCAAAGTCACAGCAAAATTGGAATCACTTTCCATCCCCTTTGACGTTCGTGCTGATGGGCAGCAAATCCTTGTGAATTCCGAAGATGTCGCCCGTGCGCGCATGAGTCTAGCGGAAGAAGGATTCCTTACAGGTGGCAACGTTGGTTATGAACTTTTCGATAAAGGAGAAACCTTCAGTGCGACAAGTTTCGTACAAAATGTTAACCACACGCGCGCTTTAGAAGGTGAACTCGCTCGTAGTATTACAACACTTAGCCCTATTGCGCGAGCCCGTGTTCATTTAGTGATGGCCAAAAAAACATTATTTAGTGCAGATTCACAAAAAACAACGGCATCTGTCGTCCTAAAGCTTAAAAGTGGGGCGCGCCTTAAAGAATCTCAGATTCAGGCCATTCAAAATCTTGTGGCGGGCGCCGTTCCGGATCTTTCCGCAGATCATATCACTATCGTTGATGACCAAGGGACTTTACTGACCTATATCAACAGTGGAGATTCTCGCAATGGTATTGCACGAAATTTTGATGAGTTGCGCTCTGGGCAAGAAGCCCGTTTAGCGCAGAGTTTAGAAATGCTTTTATCGAAGACGGTAGGAGCAGGGAAGGTTCGTGTTGAAGTTTCTATGGAGATGGATTTTGATCATTTTTCTGAAAATAAAGAAATATTCGACCCTGATGGGCAAGTAATCCGTTCTCAGCAGTTAATTGAAGATGGAGCGCATTCTTCGGACACCCCTGATAAAACGCGCGGAGTGACAGTAGAAAATGCGTTACCCAACGATACAAGCGCAAAATTGAACCTTTCTGCGGGCAACACATCGCAAACTAAAAAAACAGAAGAAATTTTCAATTATGAGATCTCGAAAACAACACGGACTCTTGTAAGGGATACAGGGGTAGTTCGGAGACTATCTGTAGCGGTTCTTGTGGATGGAACGTATCAGAAGGAGAACAAAGGGGGGGTTATCTATAAACCCCGCGCTGTTGCCGAACTCGAACAACTCAAAACACTTATAAAGTCAGCTGTTGGCTTTAAAGAAGATCGAGGAGACACGGTCGAAGTTATCAATTTACGTTTCGCGACAGAGGAGCTAGATACAGGGACTTCTGGCCAGACGGCAGTAGCGTCACAAAACGAAGAACGTGATATATCCATTTGGATATTCACTCTGCTTATTAGTATTGTATTATTAGGGTTCTTCCTGTGGTACTTCTTAAAAACTAAGAATCTTGCCTCATATAATTTAGAGGAAGAAAGAGAAAACACGCAACAAGAGGCCTTTTTACAAGAAGAAATCCCATCAACATTAAACCTAGAAGCATTACCAAAAGATCTTTCTGACAAGATAAAAGAATTGATTGATCGTGATCCTGAAACAGCGGCAGCAATCATCGAAAACTGGCTGCAACAGGAAGTATAAAATGAAAACGATACCTCAAAAGTCCCTGTCAGGTCCAGAAAAAGCCGCTGTTCTTATGCTTGTTGCAGGAATAGAGCATGCTAGCAAAGTATTTAGCCTTTTATCAGACGATGAGATTAAGGCTCTTGCTAACGCAATTTCTCATCTTGGTATGGTACGTACAGAGATGGTGCATACAGCATGTGCGCGTTTCTTGGAAGAAACAAACGGAATAGTCGGCACAACAAAAAGAGCTGAAATTGTTTTGTGTAATGTTCTTGGGAAAGAACGTGCTCGTTCTGTTATAGAAGAACTCAAAGCTACGGATATTAATGCGATATGGGAAAAAGTGTCTCTTATCGATGGAGTAACACTTACAAATTATTTAAAAGACGAACAACCTCAAACGATCGCTGTCGTCTTATCGCACATTACTCCTCAGCGTGCGGCGGAAGTGTTTTCTTTGTTACCGCAAGAGACTTCTTGTGAAGTGCTGAGGAGAATTCTTAAAGCGGATAATGTTCAAAGTGGTGTATTGGCAGATGTTGGAAAAACGTTACGAACGGAGCTTCTGAACAAGCCTTCCATCTTTGAACGAAAAAATACCCATGCAAACGTTGCAGAAATTTTTAATTATATGGAAAAAGACGTCGGCAAAAGTTTCTTTGACTACCTTCAAAAAAATGATGAAGAAGATGCCACTCGTATCCGCGCTTTGATGATGACTTTCGAAGATTTAACAAAAATTGGAATCGAAGGTCTTGATATTTTGCTGCAACATATTGAACCATCGCACCTTGCTTTAGCTTTAAAAGCAGCCCCCGAATGCATAAAAGAGTTCCTTCAGGCGCACCTTTCTGCAGAAGCCTTGCAGTTATTAAAAGATGAAATGGAAACGTTGGGAGCAGTACGTGTACGTGAGGTTAATCAAGCGCAATCCGAAATTGTCTCTGTCATGAAAGAGCTTATTCAAAAAGGGTATATCCAATTGCTGGGTACCTCAAACAATGAAGAACTTGTCCTATGATGTCGGCTCCTTTAAAAAAATTTTATTTCGATAGAACCTTTGAAGGTATCAAAACGGATGCTTCTGCACAGTCTATCGAAGAACCTTTAAGGCTTGATGCGTCCACTGACATGTACCAGCATGCCTTTGAAGAAGGACGTATTGCTGGGATTAAGGAAGCGCAAGAAACAAATGTCCAACGCGAAAAGACCCAAATACAACAACTTTTGAAGGAAATTTATACAATACTTAACGACCAGAACGATTTCCGTGTTGAGTACGAAAAGAAGGCGGCTAAAGAATACATCTTCCTTCTTAAAGATGCTTTAACACATCTTTTCCCTTTATTTGAAGAACGCTGGGGAACCTTAGAAACGGAAGCATTTTTAAAAGATTTTTTAAAAAACCCACCTCGTGAATTAAGTACCGTACGTATCACGTTGCCTCAGAAATTATTACCAACACTAAAAAAATACTTTAGCAAAGAGGAGAAGCGTTTTGATTTCCATATAACATGGACAGTTTCTGAAGATTCTCAAGAAGCGCCTGTTCAAGTGTGTTGGGAAAATGGAGGCATTGAATATGCGCGAGCGCAATTGTTTTCAGAAATATTGCGTGTTTTTGAAGCTTATGCTCATTCAAGAAATGCAAAATATTTTGCAACAAAGGAAATAAAGGGAGAGGAAGAATGATAAAAAGTCAGAAATTAGATTTACGAGACTTGCAAGAAATAGATTCAAAGGAGCTTTCCGAGAAAGGAGAGGAGAAAAATCTTTCTAGGGAATTACAGAGTTCGCAGGAAATGCTTGATCTAAAAACTGTGTATGACATTCCTGTAAAAGTATCAGCAGTGCTAGGACGGGCAAGCATGCACGTTAGGCAATTTTTAGAACTTTCCCGCGGATCTGTAGTGACCCTTGATCGTTGTGTCGGTGACCCTATTGATATTTATGTTAATGACCGTCTTGTCGCACGTGGAGAAGTTGTCGTTGTTGATCAATCGCTAGGAATTTCTATGACAGAGCTTGTCAAATCAGGAGCAGACTTCTTGTGAGAGCTATGCGGGGATAAAAGGCTTTTGGGAGATATACCATGCGACTGTTAATCATCGGCCATTTAGAAGGGCACATGAGTTCTGCTGCTCGGCAAGCTATAAAAAAAGGAGTGCGCGTCGGAACTGTCGAGACAGTAGAGCAAGCTCTTCATGCTTTGCGTTCTGGACAAGGAGCTGATCTTATTTTTATTGACATACGATGTTCTGTCGCAGGGCTTGTGGAAAAACTTCAAGCAGAACGTATTAACGTTCCCGTTGTAGCATGCGGTGAAGGCAATGATACATGTATCGCTGTCGAATCAATTCAAGCAGGGGCGAAAGAATATATGCCGCTGCCTCCAGATCCTGAATTGATTTCAGCTATTTTAGAATCTATTGCCCGTGAGGATTCTGCTTTGATTGCTCGGGATCCTATTTTTAAGCATGTCTTACGGGTCGCTGAACAAATCGCTCCTAGCGAAGCGAGTGTGCTTATTACCGGAGAGTCTGGTACAGGAAAGGAGGTTCTTGCCCGGTATATTCAAAAGAAGAGCCGACGTGCCTTGTGTCCGTTCATCACAGTGAACTGTGCTGCCATTCCGGAAACGCTATTGGAATCCGAGCTTTTCGGTCATGAGAAAGGTGCTTTTACGGGAGCAGTGGC
>JAIRST010000002.1 GCA_031255325.1 Holosporales bacterium
GGCAGGTTTTTTATACGACTGGAGCTGGTCGAGTACGTATGCGAGAGGACAAGCTGCTGTTTTGTTATGGATTGCCAGAGGGTTGGTACTATCCGCAGGATACACACTCAAATTGAATACAGGCCCACTCCCATTTGATGTTCTGGCTTTGTTGACTCGCAGTAAAAAGACGTATGTTGATAAAAATAAGCAAATTATTGTTTTTGCTCCAATCGAGGAAACTTTCGAGGAAAATCTTGCTTTTCCTCCAGAAGAAGGCACACATAAAAAGGTGTCCCGATGTGCAGTCCAATAAATTTAATCAAAGGATATTGAAGAATTTTGGAGAGAGTACTCTTACTGTTCTAAAATTAAGAAGGAGCGTAAATCCCCTATGTATTTGTACACAGGGGATTTCATCACAAAGACTGAGATTAATTATTATATTGGACTTAAATGCGATTTACGGTGAGTTCTTAAAATCACGCCAATGCATTATCTTAAAGCAAGGAAGATTGTGTGTTGGCCAATTCGGCGCGTAGCATTCATTCACCTGATTGCCCTATTGAGGCGTAATCATTGGATACGGTTTTTGAGTCATTGACGATGAATTCTTAAGACCATAGACATATCCTTACGAAGGAGAGCCGGCGTATGTTTCACATACCCCCCGTACATGTCCTTTTATTACCTTATAATCCTTCTCATATGTCGTAACGATGATCCTTCCCCCTTCTTCAGTATAATCTCTATTACTTTGAT
This sequence comes from Holosporales bacterium, assembly GCA_031255325.1. Classification (GTDB taxonomy): domain Bacteria; phylum Pseudomonadota; class Alphaproteobacteria; order UBA3830; family JAIRMZ01; genus JAIRST01. Next base: position 742 of record JAIRST010000002.1, read on the forward strand.
GGCATGCTTTAAAGTGTGTTTATAAAACTTTTGAGTTGTATCGATACTTCTTTTGGTTTAAAAAATCCTAGAGAATGTGCTCCATTTTGTATCTCTGCGATAGTAACATTTTTTACTCCTAAGAAATTGTCGTTAATAAGAGATAAGGGAACGATTTCATCGTTATCGCTGCCGATAATTAAAGTGGGATATCCACAGAATGTAGAATGCTTTTTCATCGACTGAAGGTCTGAAAGAAGAATATTTGTATCAATATGCTGTGGAATGGGGTCTGGGTATTGGCAAGATTTATAAAACATATTTAATGTTTTATAAGGATTATGCTGGAATAATTCTATTATACGATTAAGGTTTTGTTCACGAATTTTTCTCTCATAAGCATCATGGCCGCAAAAATTTAAAAATCCGTGCAGTCCTATAAGAAAATCAAATTTTATACCTGAATTATTTAATTTTTGAAAACCAAGGGAGTGTCCGACTCCTATGTAATGCTGGTTTTTCTTAGCTTGAAAAGAAGAATCAAAGAAAAGACTCTCTCCGTCAAGAAAAGGGACAAGAGGACGCCAATAAGTATGCGAAAAGCCAAACCCATGGCACAATACATACGTATAGCTCATTGTAGTATATCTAAAACACTTTCTACATTTTCCGCAGTGTGTGTAGCGTTTATAGCGAATCGAATTCTAGGAGATGGAGAAGTAGGACGTCTGATAAAAGAAGATTTTATTCCATTTTTAAGCAATTTATTATGCACATCAGTCATGTCTTTTATATCCTCAAAGGCAATAGGGATAATGTTTGTATTTCCACCTATAATAGGATAGCGTAATTGAGATATCTTTTTACGTAGAGTATCCGATAATTCCATTATGTGTTGCCTGGTTTTTGCTAACTTCTTAAGGTAAGTCCAATTATGCATCGAAACTCCTATACAGAATGGCGCTAAAGCTGTAGAATAGATTAAACCTTTACTCTTTTGAATCAGATATTCTTTTATTAATTGACTGCACGCTATGTAAGCGCCAAAGGAAGCCAGTGCCTTGCTAAAAGTTCCCATGACAATGGTTGTAGAAGGATCTAACACAAAATCTGTCGTAAGACCGTACCCATTTTGACCATATAATCCTGTCGCGTGCGCTTCGTCCAGATATAATAAAGCTCCATATTTTTGAGAAAGAGAGGATAAAACTTGTATATCGGCGCTATCTCCATCCATGCCAAAGATCGTTTCAGATATTAAAATTTTATTTTTATAAGAGCCACATTTTTTTAGAATGTCTTCTAATTCGTTATAGTCAAGATGTTTATAACGCATCAATTTGACTTTTGATAAATCCACTCCATAATACAAACTTGCATGATTGAGTTTGTCAAAAATCAACACTGTATGCGGAAGGGAAAGGGCTGCTATAACACTCGCATTGGCAACAAATCCCGAGTTGAATATAAGCGCTGCTTCAAAACCTTTGTCTAAGGCTATCTGGTGTTCGTAGGCAGCAAAAATTTCTTTATTACCGGATAAAAGTCTTGATCCTGTACTGCCTGACCCATAAATTTTTGCCGCTCTAAACCCTGCTGTTAAAGAAGCTTTATTATGAGAAAGCCCCAGATAATCATTACTTGAGAAATCTAAACAAGAAGTATCATACGTTTCGAATTTTCGATATAATCCCCTTTCTTTTTGATCTTCAAGAAAGCTTTTTATATAAGTGCTAATTCCTGTTGCTTTTATCAAGATGTTTGTATCTTTATATCAAGTTTGTTAAATAAATTTTTATCAAATCCCAATTCCATATTCTCGACAGTTAATAATTTTTCGCCAGAAAACAAAGCATTAGCGCCTGCGAAAAAGCATAAAGCCTGCGTCGATTCCGAGAAAGTATTTCGTCCAGCGGCAATTTTTATATAAGATTGAGGCATAAGAATTCTTGCCAAAGCGATCATTCTAATAAAATAAAAATCGTCTATAGGTTGAGAATCATCCACGCGCGTTCCTGGGACTTTTACCAATTTATTAATGGGCACGCACTGAGGCGGAGGAGAAAGATTAGCCAACAGAACAAACATTTTTATTCTATCCTCATTTGTTTCTCCCATACCGACAATACCGCCAGAACAAACATGAATACCTGCTTTTTGCACGGTTTCTATCGTTTTTATGCGATCTTCAATGGTTCTGGTGGAAATAATGTGCGGATAAAAGTCGGGCGATGTATCAACGTTATGATTGTAATAATCTAATCCAGATTCTTTTAACTTTTGCGCTTGAACCTCTGTTAAGGCGCCTAACGTCACACATGTCTCTAAGCCGATTTCTTTAACAGCTTTTATCATAGCACTTATTTTTTCAAATTCTTGAGGAGATAAACACCCCCCCGATGTGCTCATGCAGAATCTGCTTGCGCCTTTCTTTTTCGCTTCCCGCGCTGCTTTCACAACAGTTACTTCATCCAGCATAGGATGCTTTGGGAATTTTGTGCCGTTTTTGATAGATTGCGCACAATAAGCACAATCCTCGGCGCATCCTCCTGTTTTGACACTTAACAGTTCGCTGATTTGTATCGTTTGTTCGTCAAAGTTTTGAAGGTGCACCTCATGTGCCATACGCAAGAGGGTGAAAAACGGACGATGAAAAATCTCTAGCGCTTCCTGAAAAGTAGGCATAAAAATCCTTATAAATATTTATTGATAACATCGTAAACCTTGGCTAGCTCCTCATCCGTAACACAATAAGGAGGAAGCAGATATAAAGTGTTGCCTAAAGGACGCAGTAAAATACCATTCTGCAAAGCCGCGTTAGCCAAAGAATGTGCTTCTTCGTAGGAAGAGACATCGAAAGCGGAAATGGTTCCTAATGTCCTTCTTTTATGGACGTTTTTCACAAAAGAATTTTTGTGAAATTGCGCAATCTCTGCAATACGCTGTTGCGTTTCTTGTCGGAGCAGAATCTCTAAGGATTTGCAAGCCGCAACGCATGCAATAGGGTTGGCCGTATAAGAGTGTCCGTGGAGGAAGGCCTTTTGAGGATCCTTTGAAAGAAAAGCCTCATAAACTTTTTTTGTAGTGACTGTCAAGGCAAGCGGTAAAAACCCACCTGTCAGACCTTTTGATAAACAGAGAAAATCTGGAATGATTTGCGTGTAATCCAACGCGAACATTTTTCCTGTGCGGTAAAATCCAGTCATAACTTCATCAAAAATTACCAATATACCATATTGACGAACCGTTTTGACCAATGCTTCAAGGAATTCAAGGCGATACAGACGCATGCCTGCGGCACCTTGTATTAACGGTTCAACGATAAGAGCGCTTATTGTATGCCCTATTTCGGATAGCTTTTCATGGAGTTCTTGAATAATACGATTTTCTTTTTCTTCAATGGCTTGAACACCTGTATAAAATTCTGGAGCCTCGACAGAAGCAGTGTTGAAAAACAATTCTGAAAAAGTCGCATGGTACTGAGAGTTTTTCCCAGCGGCACTCATGGCTCCGAAAGTGTCCCCATGATATCCTCCTTCTAAGCTTAAGAACAATTTTCTCTCTTTCATTCCTTGGTTTTGGAAATATTGATAAGCCATTTTCAAGGCAACTTCGACAGCAGTCGATCCATCATCTGAAAAGAAAAATTTACAAAGATGCGCGGGAAGATTCTTTTTTAAGTTTTTGACTAAAGTCTCAGCGGGATCATGTGAAAATTCGGCAAATATGACATGTTCTAAGGTACACGCCTGATGATATATAGCGTGTGCTATTTCTTGCTGCGCATGGCCATGGATAGTAACCCACCAGCTTGATATCATATCCAGATATTTTTCCCCATCTTCTGCCCATAAATACGCGCCTTCTCCTTTCTTGACCTTGATCGCTGGATGGGTTGTTTTCTCTTGAGTGAAGGGGCGCCAAATCATCTGAGTACCTCTGAAATTTCAGAAGGCACAGCCATGGCGCGTAAAGTATCAGCAAGGGTATTGCTTTCAGGGATCACGGCTAGGATTTTTAATCGTGAAAAATATTCAATCGTTTGCTTTATATTATCTTCAAGGAGTCCATTGATCACGATACCTAACACATCGATCCCGCGATTTTTCAAAACTTCTCCTGTCATGAGCGCGTGATTTATAACCCCTAACTTGGATCGTGCAACAATAATAGCTTTTGCCCGGTATAATTTTACCAAATCCGCCATATAAAAATTTTCTTTTATAGGCACCAAGGCGCCACCTGCTCCTTCTATGACGGTCTTATCGACTGTTAAGGTGAGCGCATTTTCGCCAATGGAGACATGTTCTTTTTTCGCTGCGTCAAATGGTGAGAGAGGAGCTTTTAATATATAAACTTCTGGGATAATCTTTGTAGAGGGAGAAAATTTTGTAATGACCACTTGATCTAAATTTCCTCCCGTTTGAATAGGTTTCCAATAAGATGCCTGCGTATGCATACACAACCACGAGGAAACTACAGTCTTTCCGACATCTGTGTCTGTACCCGTAACAAAAATATTCATGCTTAAAAACTCCCTCATCTACTATATGCTTTTCAGCACATAGTGTTAAGAGAAAAGGTAAATGCCCTCCTTTGCTCTATAGTCTCTTTTTATATATTTCCCTAGCGATGAAATGGGATCTACCCTACCGTCAAATTATCAACCCAAAAGAGAGGAAGACCTTTTTTAAGACGATGATAATTGGCCATAAGCACAACTTGACAACGAGAAAGAGTGCGCTTTTCAAGCGTATAAAAAACTTCTCTATTCGTATGCTTCCAGCATTTAATGTCAATTCCTTCATGGCGCAACCAATAAAGGACGCATCCCATCTTTGTCAAAATAGGTAATGAGGAATGCATGGACGCTATGGGTTCTGTACTAGAAATACTATACTTTTGTGAGTATAGCGATTTCATATGTGGGGCAGTTTCAAGAGATGGAAAATCAGAGAAAAAAACTTCTGAGGTAACTGGAGTAAAATGGATAGAATGGCGTTTTCTACAAAAAAGTTTTTTAGAAGGTAAAGGAATCGACATATTACGGAAAAGACATATTTTATTATGAGTGGCGGAAGATTTTTTATTAAAGGTTAAGTTTTTCATTTTTTCATCCTTGAAATAACTATCGATTAAATGTCCCATTAGGATAACTTACCAATGTATTAATTTAGAAAGAGAAGGATTCCTCTGTCAACATGACAAGGTATGCGTGCGTATCAAAAAGAAGTTTCTTTATATTTGCTGGGGGTTTATAATCATAAAAATTAACAGAATTTTTGTTGCTCTTGTATTGTTCTTTGTCGTACCGTACTTTAATATTACTGTAGAAATGGAGAATATTAATGGCTAGACACAATTTAAATCCAATGTTAACAGAAGAACAAGGATTCGGTATCCCTTCTCCCCCTCCTATCTCTTTGACCACGCCAGGAAAACGTGGGCGGAGAAGGCGTGGCAGTTCTATGACACACTTGAAATTTCTGAGAAAACGAACAGGATTGACTTTAGAAATACTTTCTGAATTGACAGGAATTTCTGTTTCTTACTTGTCTCGTTTAGAATCTGGCTCGCGAAGATTAAACACAGATCTTATTCGCCGTCTTTCAAATGCGTTCAGCTGCGATCCGGCAGAGTTATTAGTGGATAAGATTCATGAAGAATCTGCTCTTTTACCCACTGAAATTCGCTTAAGAAGGGGAGAAATGTTCGGGCAACACGAAGGTATTTCCGTAAGCCGCACAACAGAAATATTCTGCGATCTCCCTGTATATGTCCTTCAAGAAGGACGTCACGAAGGAAGCGTAGAGCTAAAAATGGATACAACCGTTGAGATGCGGTATCGGCCGATGGAGCTTTCAGGAAAGCGAGAAGCTTTTGCTTTAAAAACAGGGATATATTTTCATCCTTACTATAATGAAACATCCTTGTTATGGCTCAATCCTACTACGCAGGTTTCTCCAGAAGCAACGGTGCTGATCGTAACGGAAATGGGGGAGGCTCTGCTTAGGAAGATCTGGAGCGTAACACCAACGAGCCTACAAGTATGCTCGATTGATTACTTTGAAACTTTAAAAAGTGGGAAAAATGAAGCGATATGTGCTGCGAAAAACGTAGTACCGTTAGCCTCTCAAGAAGAGGCACTGATTGAACTTGATCGTAAAACACTGCATGCCATTTATCGTATCATTGGAGCTTTAGATCTAAGCGCGCTTTAATAGACATTCTACTGTTTATGGAATAAAGACCAGAGAGAAAGCTCCCTCTGGTCTTTAAATGATGCTAGAATCCCCAAATTTTTTCATACAAATGTAAAAACAAATAGAAAAATCTGATATAGTTCTAAAAATTCATCATAAATGCTCTAAAATTTTAGAGATATCAATCTCCTGAAAGGACAGAACTATCTTTACTTGATCGGATAATACCTTTAGAAATCTGCTAAAAGCATACATAATTTGTTTCCTTTGAGAAGCTTTTCTAGTGTTAAGGCACTATAAAATGTAAAGGAACATAGAGCTAAAATAGAAATAATTTAATGTGTTTGATGTAATAAAAAAGGTCACATAAGTCGCCATTTTCAAAAATAAGTCGCTTATAAAATTTGCTTATCAATCAACAGGGAAAAGTAAGGATTTATCTCAACTCGTCTATTTTCAGATACTGACCTTACCCATGCATTGGTAAAAAATAACCAATTTCCTCATTCCGACATTTCGTCAAAAAAGGCAACAACGGAATAAAATTTATCCTAAAAAATCAATCTTTTCAACAGTAAAAAACTATTCATACGTTTTAGGCTTGGGATAAGGCTGCCGCTTCTTCTGCTTTTAACAATTCTGCATCGCGGTGTGCTGCCATGTTTTTGTATCGCATGACAGTGCATCCCGTTCCGGCAGGAACTAATCGACCTACCATGACGTTTTCTTTTAATCCGATTAGATTATCTGATTTTCCATTCACAGCCACCTCCGTCAATACACGTGTCGTTTCTTGGAACGCTGCCGCAGAGATAAATGATTTTGTCTGAAGAGAAGCTTTTGTGATTCCCTGCAGCACAGGTTTGCACATTGCTAGTTTTCTTCCTTGCTGTTGTATATCCGCATTAATAGCTTCGAATTCGTCTCGATCGAGCGTTTCTCCTACTAAGAGCATCGTTTCTCCAGGATCGGCTACTTCAACTTTCTTCAACATCTGTCGGATAATGATTTCAACGTGTTTATCATCAATCTTCACCCCCTGTAATCTGTAAACAGCTTGAATCTCGTTGACGAGGTGATCTGCTAAAGCTTCTACTCCCAGCACCTGCAGAATGTCGTGAGGAATCGGATTGCCGTCGATGATTACTTCCCCCTTTTGGACAACATCTCCTTCTTGTACGGCAACGTATCGCCATTTAGGAGCTAAATATTCAACCGCAGGCAAAGATTCATCATCAGGTCGTACAATGATGCGACGCTTCCCTTTATAATCTTTTCCGAACTCAATATGTCCATTAAATTCACTCATTACAGCGCCATCTTTCGGCTTCCGCGCCTCAAAAAGCTCGGATATGCGGGGCAATCCTCCTGTAATATCGCGTGTTTTGCTCGACTCACGCGGAACACGTGCAAGCACATCTCCAACATGAACGTAATCCCCATTATTCACATTTAAAATAGCATCTATAGCAACGAAGTGCCGTATTTCTTGCCCATTAGCGAGCGTTAACGGGTTTCCTTTGTCATCACATAATACAATACGTGGCTTTAAATCTGCGCTATGCGCCTGTTGACGCCAATCTACGACCACACGCGTTGTAATCCCTGTTGTTTCATCAACCACTTCCCGTAAAGAAACGCCATTCACCAAGTCAATAAACTGGGCAATTCCTCCGTCCTCGGCAATAAGTGGGAAAGTATACGGATCCCATTCCGCCAAAGATTGGCCTTTCGTAACACCGTCGTTATCGTCTACGTAAAGAGTTGCACCATAAGGAAGCTTATAGTTTGCACGCTCTCGTCCACGGGCATCTTTTAAAACAATTTCTGTATGACGCCCCATAACGATCTTTCGTCCAGAAGTATTCACCACTATGTTTCGATTGCGAATTGCCACTGTGGCATCCAAAGAAGCTGCTGCAGAGGATTGCTTCGAGCTTCCTTGAGCGGCACCTCCCACATGAAATGTCTGCAGTGTTAACTGTGTTCCTGGTTCTCCAATCGATTGCGCAGCAATGATTCCTACAGCTTCCCCAACATTTACCAGCTGTCCTCTCGCAAGATCTCGGCCATAACACTTTGCACATGCCCCACGCTGCGCTTCGCACGTAAGCACAGAACGCACTTTTAACTCGGTTACTCCCGCTGCTTCAATGCAGGGCAATAGGGTTTCGTCAATTAACGTTCCGCACGGAATAACAACTTTTTCTGTCGCTTTATCAACAACATCTTCTGCAATCGTCCTTCCCATGACACGATCAGATAACGCAACAGTAATTTCTCCATTATCCATAATGTCTTTCAACGTAATACTGCGCGTTGTGCCGCAATCTTCCATTGAAATAACACAGTCTTGCGCCACATCAACAAGACGCCGCGTCAAATATCCCGCATTTGCTGTTTTTAAAGCCGTGTCTGCCAATCCCTTACGAGCACCGTGCGCTGAAGTAAAATACTCCAGAACCGTTAGCCCCTCTTTAAAGTTAGAAATAATAGGGGTTTCTATAATCTGGCCCGAAGATTTCGCCATCAATCCGCGCATACCAATAATCTGCCGCATCTGGGTTACGGAACCACGGGCTCCAGAATGCGCCATTGTGTATACAGCGTTTTCATAGTCCCCGGGTTTTACCGTGGAAATACGCTTCATCATCGCCTCAGCAATTAACTCGTTACAGTGTGTCCATGTATCAATTACTTTGTTATATTTCTCGCCTTGAGTAATAAGCCCATCAAGGTACTGTCGCTCATATTCTCCTACTTTTGTTCGTGTTGCAGCAATGATTGTTTTCTTCTCTTCAGGAATGATTAAATCATCTTTTCCAAAGGATATTCCCGATGCTGTTACATATTTAAGACTGATTTGCACCAATCTATCAGCAAATATTACCGTATCTTTTTGCCCGTAATGTCGATAAACAAGCCCTATTAGATTCGTTATATCTTTACTTGTGAGCTGCTTGTTAAGCGTACTAAATGGAATGTGAGACCCTTTTGGAAGAATGGTTGAAAGCAGCATCCTACCGGGTGTTGTTTGGACGCGTACGCGTTTGACTTTGCCATCAGGTTGATGTTGTTCATATCGCGCTATAATAGGGGCATGGAGACCGATAACCTTTTCATGTAAAGCAAGTTCGATTTCTTCAATCGAACCAAAAATCATGCCTTCTCCCTGAACCTCCTTACGCTCGCTCGTCAAATAGTAAAGTCCTAAGACAATATCTTTTGTTGGTACGATAATAGGCCGGCCACTGGCAGGGCTTAGAATATTGTTTGTAGACATCATAAGTACACGAGCTTCTAATTGTGCTTCCAACGAAAGGGGAACGTGCACGGCCATCTGGTCTCCGTCAAAGTCCGCATTGAAGGCAGTACACACAAGCGGATGTAGTTGAATGGCCTTTCCCTCAACGAGAATTGGCTCGAAAGCTTGTATACCCAAACGGTGTAATGTTGGAGCACGATTTAAAAGAACAGGATGTTCGCGGATCACTTCTTCCAAAATGTCCCAAACCTCGGAGCGTTCTTTTTCGACCATACGCTTGGCGGCTTTTAATGTACTCGCTAACCCATAACGCTCTAAGCGTGAATAAATAAAAGGCTTAAATAATTCTAGTGCCATACGTTTCGGTAACCCACACTGATGAAGCTTTAATTTAGGGCCAACAACAATGACGCTTCGTCCTGAATAATCAACACGCTTTCCTAAAAGATTTTGCCGAAAACGTCCCTGCTTTCCTTTCAACATATCAGAAAGAGATTTCAGTGGACGGCGATTTGTACTCATAATCAAGCGACCGCGTCGCCCATTGTCAAATAAAGCATCAACAGATTCTTGTAACATCCGTTTTTCATTACGCACGATAATATCGGGAGCGCGGAGTTCTATAAGTCGCCTAAGACGATTGTTTCTGTTAATCACACGCCGATACAAATCGTTCAAATCCGATGTTGCAAATCGCCCTCCATCCAGAGGAACCAAAGGACGTAGTTCTGGTGGAATAACAGGGATACAGCTTAAAATCATCCATTCTGGCCGAGAATGCGACTGAATAAAGGATTCAACAAGCTTCAATCGCTTAACAATACGACGTCTGCGCATTTCTGAATTGGTGGCTATTAATTCCTCGCGTAAATTCTCAGCAGTTTCTTCAAGGTCAAGCGCTAAAAGCATTGTCTTTAGAGCTTCTGCACCGATACTAGCACTAAAAGAATCTTCACCATACTCATCTTGAGCCTGGTAATATTCTTCTTCTGCCAATAGCTGATAAAGTTTAAAGGGTGTCAATCCCGGTTCTGTCACAACAAAGTTCTCAAAATACAAGATATGCTCCATATCTCGCATACTAATATCGAGAAGTAGGGCAATACGGCTTGGCATCGATTTTGTGAACCAAATATGGGCAACTGGAGTGGCAAGCTCTATGTGCCCCATCCTTTCGCGTCGTACTTTCGAAAGGGTTACCTCAACCCCACATTTTTCGCAAACAACCCCGCGATACTTCATACGTTTATATTTTCCGCACAAACACTCATAGTCTTTCGTGGGACCAAAAATGCGTGCGCAGAATAATCCGTCACGTTCTGGCTTGAACGTTCGATAGTTAATTGTTTCTGGTTTTTTTACTTCACCAAAAGACCAAGAGCGAATTCTTTCCGGACTCGCCAAGGAAATCCGGATCGCATCGAAATCGTCTGGACTATTGGTCTGCCCAAAAGCCCGTTGTAACTGATTCACCATCCTTGTTTTTCCCTTCTTAAATGTGTGTTTCCGTTGGATATTCAGCTATAACTTCTGAAGTTTTTTCCACCTCCGGCAACGCTTTCTGAATAAATTCGACATTAAGCGCTAAAGAGCGCAGTTCTTTTACAAGAACTCGAAAAGATTCTGGAACACCGCATTCGATATTTTCATCCCCGCGCACAATAGCTTCATAAGCTTTGACGCGCCCTGCGATATCATCTGACTTTACCGTCAACATTTCTTGCAATGTATAAGCTGCCCCATATGCCTGTAGCGCCCAAACTTCCATTTCTCCAAAACGCTGGCCACCAAATTGCGCTTTACCCCTTAAAGGTTGTTGCGTAACCAAGCTATAGGGACCAATAGAGCGCGCATGCAATTTATCGTCGATCATATGATCGAGCTTAAGTATATAAATATACCCAACCGTAACCTTGCGATCAAAAGGTTCTCCCGTTCGCCCATCATAAAGCGTTACTTGCCCCGATGGGTCTAACCCTGCCTTATTTAGATGCTCAACGATATCTTCTTCATGGGCTCCGTCAAATACAGGGGTTGCCATTGGAACACCTTTTGTAAGATGGGTCGCCAGCTCAATAGTCTCATAGTCATCGAGCGCATCTAAATCAGTTCTATCTTGAACACCATCAAAGATTTCTTTCAGCTCTTTTCGCAGAACGGCAGCATCCTTTTTTGTGCTCCCCATATTTGAGAGTGTAGATCGTATACGTTCACCAAGAGCACGGGAAGCCCATCCCAAATGGGTCTCTAAAATTTGTCCGATGTTCATACGAGAGGGAACACCGAGCGGATTTAACACAATATCAACAGGTGTTCCATCCTCCAAATACGGCATATCCTCAACAGGCATGATTCGAGAAACGACTCCTTTGTTTCCATGGCGTCCTGCAACTTTATCGCCTGGCTGAATTTTACGCTTTGCCGCAATAAAAACCTTAACCATTTTTAAGACACCAGGCGGTAAGTCGTCTCCGCAACGCACTTTTTCAGCTTTTCCTTCAAACCATTTCTTTAAATGATCAATACTTTCATCAAAACGCTTTTTTAAAGCATCTATTTTTTGCATGGCTTTATTGTCTTCAACGATAAATTGACGCCATTGACCTTTTGTAAATTTTGATAAGACCTCCGCATCTATTTTTAGTCCTGAGGCTATTTTCCCGGGACAACTCACAACAGTTTGGCCCATAAGCAGTTCTCCAATTTGCGTATAAAAACTACGTTCAAGAATGCCACGTTCCACATCACAATCTTTGATTAAGGTGTCAATTTCTGCTTGTTCTATAGCAAGCGCACGTTCATCTTTCTCGACACCACGGCGCGTAAAAACCTTCACATCTACAACCGTTCCACACACTCCTGGAGGAACGCGCAGCGAAGAATCCCGAACATCTGAAGCACGTTCTCCAAAAATTGCGCGCAAAAGCTTCTCTTCTGGTGTCATCGGAGACTCCCCCTTTGGAGTTACTTTACCGACGAGAATGTCTCCCGCCTGAACCTCGGCACCGACATGCACAATGCCGGCTTCGTCGATATTACGCAGCCCTTCGTCTCCGATATTAGGAATATCACGCGTAATCTCTTCATTCCCTAATTTTGTATCACGTGCCATCAGCTCAAATTCTTCAATATGAATTGACGTAAAAATGTCATCACGTACAACACGTTCTGAAATCAATACAGCATCCTCAAAGCCATACCCATTCCACAACATAAAGGCGACAAGTACATTGTACCCTAAGGCCAGTTCCCCTAACTGAGTGGAGGGACCATCAGCGATAATATCTCCTGCGGCAATTACATCTCCACGCCGAACAAGAGGCTTCTGGTTAATGCATGTGCTTTGATTAGAACGCTCAAACTTACGCAAATTATAAATATCCACACCAACCGTTGTGTCTTCAGATTCCTCAAAAGCGCGGATCACGATGCGTTCCGCATCCACTTGATCGACAACACCAGCACGTTTAGCCACCACAACAACGCCTGAATCACGAGCGACAACACTTTCCATTCCTGTACCTACGAGAGGAGCTTCTGTCCGTAACAAGGAAACCGCTTGACGCTGCATATTGGATCCCATCAGCGCTCGGCTTGTATCGTCGTTTTCAAGGAAAGGAATCAGCGAAGCGGCAACAGAAACAAGTTGCTTGGGCGAAACATCAATTAAAGTAATGGCATCACGAGGAGCGTTGATTGTTTCTCCTCTTTGACGACAAATGACAAACTCATCAACAAGACGCCCCTTTTCATTTCGGGCTGCATTAGCCTGTGCAATTGTATGACGCACCTCTTCTACAGCAGAAAGGTAGATAACTTCGCCTTTTACATATCCATCGACCACTTTTTGATAAGGAGATTCGATAAATCCATATTTATTGACACGCGCAAAGCTTGCAAGCGAACTAATAAGGCCAATATTAGGGCCTTCCGGCGTTTCAATTGGACAAATACGACCATAATGCGTTGGATGTATGTCGCGTACTTCAAAACCCGCCCGCTCACGCGTCAATCCCCCAGGGCCTAAGGCAGAAAGACGCCGTTTATGGGTGATTTCAGCAAGGGGATTGGTTTGATCCATAAATTGAGAAAGTTGCGAAGAGGTAAAAAATTCGCGTATGGCGAGTCCGACAGGTTTTGCATTAATAATATCATTGGGCATAGCACTATCGATGTCTAAGGAACTCATTCGTTCGCGAATTGAACGCTCCATACGTATCAATCCTGTGTGAAACTGGTGCTTGAGGAGCTCGCCGACGGAACGTACACGGCGGTTTCCTAAGTTATCAATGTCATCAATCTCTCCGCGATTATCTTTGAGATCATGTAGTATTTTAAGAATTTTTAAGATGTCTTCTTTTGTA
>JAIRST010000003.1 GCA_031255325.1 Holosporales bacterium
GGCAGGTTTTTTATACGACTGGAGCTGGTCGAGTACGTATGCGAGAGGACAAGCTGCTGTTTTGTTATGGATTGCCAGAGGGTTGGTACTATCCGCAGGATACACACTCAAATTGAATAATAATTTGAGTGAAACAAGCCCATTCCCTTTTGATGTTTTAGCCTTGTTGACTCCCGATAAAGCAACGTTTGTTAAGGACAATAGTGGAAGTATTGTTTTTGCTCCAATCCAAGATGCAAGCAAAGAAATTTAATCAAAGGATATTGAAGAATTTTGGAGAGAGTACTCTTACTGTTCTAAAATTAAGAAGGAGCGCAAATCCCCTGTGTACTTACCACACAGGGGATTTCATCACAAAAACTGAAATTAATATTATATGGGCTTAAATGCGATTTACGGCGAGCTCTTAAAATCACGCCAATGCATTATCTTAAAGCAAAGAGAATCTGGAGGCATGGAGTGAGTTCGCAAGGTTTAGATGGAGCGAGTGAAATTTTGTATGATTATATGTTGCAGGTTTTTGTCAACGTGAAGTGTGATAGGAACACTATGCACCGTGCCTCGTGCTACCGGTCGCGGTTTTATATTGTATGGGGAATGAGCAATTATATAGGTTTTTTTGCGTCCTCTATTGCCTGTTTTCCTCTTATCAATTCTCAAAAGCTCCTCCTTCTTTCACAATAGCCTATTCTCGCGATTTTAAAAATCCACTATAACGCACCATAGATTGTCCTGAAATCCTACAAGATTATCATCTTCAAAAGAAAAAAGCCCTCAGCACGAACTGAAGGCTCTTCTTTGATCAGGGAGTTCTTTTTATTGAACGACAGTAACGGCTGTTCTGTTTTGTCTCCAGAACTCTTCTTTATTTGCGCCAAGGATCTCAAACGGACGGTCTTTCCCACAGGAATAGCCTCGTATATGATTTTCACTCACCCCATAATCAACAAGGAAACCAATAGCTTGGTTTGCTCGACGCTCACCCAGCGCTAAGTTGTACTCTCGCGTACCTCGCTCGTCGCAATGCCCTTCGACAACAAACTCTTTGTCTGGATGCGCTTTCCACCAGGCTGCCTGACGCTCAAGCGTTGCTTTTGCTTCAGGAGAGAGGTCATGCTTGTTTAGCTCAAAGAATACACGATCCCCTGCTGTTGCAATAAAATCTGCTGCTGTTCCTGTATCAACCTGAGCAGAATCCTCTGTCGTCGTTATGGCTTCTTCTTTATCAGAGTCGCACGCTGCTAACGCAAGACATCCTACTAAAGCTCCAAAATATCTAAGCTTCATTGTTTATCCTCACTATTTACAAAATCAACTAACCAACAATCGACCCCCACGCACCACGCGCACGAGCGAATTTACTCGAATTCTAACGCCTATTTATTACTGAATCAAGGATGACCACGCAGCATCCGAAGCTTCTTGAGGTGTAGGAACAGGCCGTTCATTATACCCTGTGACATCTATGCTATAGAGATGTGTTTTTCCGTTAAGCTCTTGACGCGTAAACATTAAAACACGACCATTCGGTGCCCATGTAGGACACTCTACCAAGTACCCTTTAGCAATCATGCGCTGACCCGTTCCATCGGGGCGCATCACACCAATGTAAAAATCTCCTGGTGTCAACCATGTAAAGGCAATCCAATCGCCTCGTGGAGACCAAACAGGTGTAGCAAACCGTCCTTGTCCAAAAGATAAACGCCGCACATCTGTTCCGTCTGCGTTCATGATATATAGTTGTTGCGATCCTCCTCGATCAGAATTAAAGACAATTCGTCGTCCATCCGGCGAGTAACAAGGAGACGTGTCTATGCAGTTCTCATGCGTTAAGCGCCGCATAACGCGCGTGCGCAAATCAAATGTATAAATAGAGGAAATTCCTTTGTGCACAATGCTGAAAATTAAACTTTGACCATCTGGGGCATATCGAGGAGCAAAAGAGATTCCTCGTACATTTCCGATGGCATCTGTACGTCCTGTTTGCAGATTAAAGCGGTAAATACGCCCTCCTCTAGAGGACCTGCGTCCGCGCGCATTGACGGCTTCAAGATATGTAAAATAAGTGATTTCTTGATCAACAGGAGAAAAGCGCGGTGTAATCACAAGCGTGTTTCCACGCGTTAAAAACTTATGGTTAGCGCCATCACGATCCATGATGGCTAAACGCTTCGTTCTGCGCTTTCCTTTACGTGTTTCAGCAATATATACAATTCGTGAGTTGAAATAGGGCTTTTCTCCCGTAACTCGTGTATAGACTGTATCCGCCACCATATGTGCCATTTGGCGCCATCCTTTGGCACGTCCTGACAAGGAAAACTGATCTAAAACCTGTTGCGAAATAACATCATATACTTTAAAGGTGACGTCTATTTTGTCTCCCGCAAGCGTAACATTGCCATGTAAAAGAATTTGAGCATGAATAAGATGCCAGTCCTTAAATTGCGGCCTCGTTGCAAAAGAAGGAAAAGATTGGATATAAGCTTGTGGATTAATCAAAGTAAATAACCCAGAACTTTCCAGGTCTCGTGCAACAACGTAGGCAATATCGTTGGCCAAGGGTGTACTGCCATGAAAATTAGGAATAGCTATTTGTGTCGGTTTCATTACACCACGATTGATGTCGATAACGACCTCTGCTGTTGCTAAGAAACGGCCTGCAAGGCAGCATCCTCCTATAAGAAAATTAATGAAAAAACGTTGAAAATTCATAATCTTAACGCATCCTTTGGATCAAAACGCAATCTAAACGAGCGAAGTAATTCTAATTTGTTTGGTGGAATTTTTAAAGGGCTTGCAATGCGCACAGCACGCTGCGCACTTTCAGCAGCAGCCCGATAAAGAGGATCTTTTTTATAGCGCACTTCATCTAAAATTTGAATACTTGTCACCGTGCCATCTTCTTGCATTAAAATACGTAATTCTACAATTAAATTCTCAGCATCGGTAACCCCTCCTGGAATTGACCAATGCGGGTAAATTTGCTGGCGAATAAAATCTTCTTCTCCGGCAGAAAGCCTTCCTTGCAAAGCGCCACGAGCGATGCCTTTTCGAGATTTTCCAGGTGCTTTTCCTTTACGTTTTTCAGAAGTAAATTTTTGGAATTTTTTCCTTTTGTTTTTCTCAACATCTTTCAAAACACCCAGAAAATCTTCTTGCATAGATTCTTCCGTGTCAACCAGCGCATCAAGCTTTTGTTTCTGTTTCTGCGAAGCTTTTTCTTTGGGCTTGATGGGAGGAGGGGAAGCTTTTTGCAACTTCTCCTCAGCAGAATCCTCCTTTGGCTGAGGCTCTGGTAGTGGAGCAAGAGCAGGGGCAGGGGCAGGGATAGACTCCGGAATAGATTCAGACGCTTCTTTAGCGGTAAGAGGGAGAGGATCCGGCTCTATAGGAACTGAAGCAGTAGGATGTTGAGGTTCCTCTAGTGAGGAAAGTGGGACGTTCTCTGCTGCTGTAGATTCTGATTGTTCAGAAACAGGAAGCGTCTCTTCCATGTCACCTTCTGGCGTTCCTAAAGGAGCTGGGTCTTCGGATACAACATCTGTAAACGCAATTCCAATAGGAACAACCTCAGCTGGAGGAGACGACAAATGTATCGATGGTCCCAGGATGCATCCTAAGCTGATTGCAAAGTGCAACCCAAGCGACAATTTCCAACCTCTGGCAAGGAAAGAAGGCGTTTCTGTGTCAAAACTTGGCTTTAGCATGAGATGCGTTTTGCTTCTTCGGCGTTTCTGCAATAAGGATAATACGCTTAAACCCAGCACGGTTAATAAGGCTCATGACTTCGAGAATACAACCATAGGAAAGCTGTTGACTTCCATGGATATGAATACGCGTCTCAGCATTCGCATTTGTAATAGCTATTAATTTAGGAACCAAGGTTTCCAGATCCATAGGTGTATCGCCATGAGGAGTACTCAAGAAAATTTTTCTTTCCGCTGTGACGACGATATTTAAAGGATCTTCCTTTTCTGCAAGAGGGAGAGCATGTGTTTGAGGCAGATCTACCTTAACGCCAACATTCAAAATAGGAGCTGTTACCATAAAAATAACCAGCAGAACGAGCATCACATCAATAAAGGGGGTGACATTAATGTCACTAATAGGGCGCCGTTGTAAATGGCGCCATTTCTGAGTACGCCTCATAGGGATGATTTTTCTTCAAGCTGACGCGATAAAACAACCAAAAATTCGTCGATAAAACGATCAAGACACGTCGCGTAAGCATCCACTTCATGCGAAAATTTGTTATAAGCCATCGCAGCAGGAATGCAGGCAAGTAGCCCTAACGCTGTTGTGAAAAGGGCTTCTGCTATGCCAGGCGCTACAGTCACTAAACTGGCGTTTTGTTCTAAACCAATAGAATCAAAACTTGTCATAACGCCCCATACCATGCCAAACAGACCAATAAAAGGCGACGAAGAGCTAACTGTTGCCAGGAAAGAAACTCCCTCCTCCACAAAAACCATTTCTTGCGTTGCTGTTAAACTCATTAAACGCTCGATTCGTTCTTGAAGCGCTTTTTTTACGTCAAAAGAAGCTCCCATGATGTTTTTCGAAAGGGCGCGTTTCCACTCACGCATAGCTGCAACGAAAATCGTTGAAAAGGGATCGCTTGGCGTATCTCCAATGCGCTCATACAGAGTATCTAAAGAAGACCCAGACCAGAAAGCTTTTTCAAAATGACGCGCATGGTATTTCAGCCGGCGCAAATGTGCGAGCTTAGAAAAAATAATCGTCCAACTCCAAAACGATGCTGCGATAAGGATGAGCATCACGCCTTTCACGACAAAAGATGCTCCGAAGAACATGCCAAAAAACGACATTCCTCCGGAGTGCTGAGCCATCGATGTTACATCAACAGCTGTTGTTGCAGTAGCTACTGGATCCATGAATTTACCTTTGTAAGATTATATATACTGCTTTAAGACTTTCATAGAAAGGATTTTTTAGAGATAACCTGTGCGGAGGAATGGACAACTTTATAAAATAAGATCTATGAGTAATTCACGATAAATTTTTAGGCACAAACGCATGAGATATTATTAGAGACAGGACTAATAAAAGAGAGGGAACGGGGAAAGAGCAAGTAGTGTGTGTCAGAGGGGGTAGGCAAGGACGGAGTTATCCGGGTCAAGAAAAGATATTCGCGCAAAGCTTGCTACAGGAGGTCAAATGGAAGGAGATAGGTAGGGAGAAGTACACAGAAGCCGTGGGACTGTTTCTGTGATGTATACTAGGAAGGATGCGGGTTCAGGAGGGTATGGAGTACAAAGAGCAACATTTAGTAGAATTTTTTTTAGTACAATCAAGCGTTACAGATGCATATTTTCTAAATTTTGTAAAACTTTCTCAATATAATGCGCTTCCCAATCAAAGCAACTATTGGAAATATCTGTGTCTTGACTTTTAAATTAAAATTGATCCACTTATAAAATAAACCTGAAATTAAACGCTACTCGAAATCGCTTATATACTTATCGTATCTAATAGTATCAATAATAAAGTAAGCACCAAGAGTTTTTTTCAGGCGCATCGATACCCATAACATTTGGCATCACCCCCCTATATAAAATAGCATGATTCTGGTGACTGTTTCCATTTTTCGTACGAGCAGATAAGGCTTTCCAAGGTTTTTGCCTGGTGAAGACCTTTTAAGCTGTTAAGAGTTTGTGCTTTTGTAAGAGAAGGCATTATGAA
>JAIRST010000001.1 GCA_031255325.1 Holosporales bacterium
GCCACCCCCTTTGTCGTCCTTACGACGCCCAGATAAGAGAACTTCAGCAGCGGCGACTCCTTCTGGGTAAGGTAAATTGCTGTTTAGCACCATCACACGGCGCAAAGGAATAGAAAATATAACACCTAAAGTGCCGCCCCCCATGCAAATAAGCATCGTTTGCCAAAAATGAAAAGAATTCCAATAGCCAATCATCAAAATTGCAGGTAATACGAAAATCACGGCAGAAAGCGTGCCGGCAGCCGAAGCTTGAGTCTGGACTATGTTGTTTTCCAGAATATTAGATCGAGCACAGAACCTGAGAACGGCCATGGAAATAACTGCTGCCGGAATCGAAGAGGAAAAGGTCATGCCGACCTTAAGCCCTAAGTAAACGTTTGATGCGGTAAATATTACAGTAATTAAAGCACCCAGTACTATGCCCCGCAGAGTCAGCTCGGGCAAAGGAGTGTTTCCACCTGGTTGTCGATTGGAGGGTAATTTACCTACCATAATTTTTCCTTCCTATAACGTTCTAGAATAAGCTAAGTATTTATCATCTATTATTATTTTTGAAAAGAACTACTTCCATTTGCTTATTCTTAAAGATCTATGAGTATATCAAATGCAAATTATTATCAAGGTGATATTAAGGAATAGGGACTGCCTCCATATTGGGTTTCAGAATGATTGAAGGGAAATTTCTAAAAGCGCAAGGATATATTATTATTAAACAGTAATGTAATTTTTGCATTTTATATAAAGGAAAACAGATAACAAATTCCGCAACTTTTGGTGCGTGGACTGACGGCTTAGAGACGCTATATGCTTCTGCAGAATATGAGAAAAGAAAGAAAGAGAAAACGTATTAGAAGTTGATTTTCCTCTTAACGCGTTCAAACCTAGACTTTTTAGTTCTAAGGTGGAATAGATATAAGAAAAGTGTTTTGTTGAGTTGAGTTCTCTTATGCGTCTATCCTCTTCCTTCATTCCGACATTGAAAGAAATCCCTGTTGATGCCACCAGTGTTTCGCATCAGCTAATGTTGCGGGCAAGTTTAGTCGTGCAGACAGCTGCGGGTATTTACTCTTGGTTGCCCTTAGGGATACGAATTTTGAAGAAGATTTCTCGTATCATCGAAGAGGAGCAAGAAGCCATTGGGGCAAATCAAATTTTGATGACAACGCTGCAACCTGCAAAACTATGGCAGGAAAGTGGTCGCTATGACTCGTATGGCGAGGAAATGGTGTGTTTTAAAGATCGCCGTGGTCACGAGTTGCTGTACAGCCCGACAAATGAAGAGCAAGCGACCGACATCTTTCGGCGTTTTGTCAAAAGCTATCGGCAACTGCCGCAAAATCTGTTCCAAATCCACTGGAAATTTCGTGATGAAATTCGTCCTCGTTTCGGCATTATGCGGGGACGTGAATTCCTGATGAAAGATGGCTATTCATTTGACATAGATATAGAAAGCGCAAAAAAAACATATCAAAAAGTCTTTAATGCATATCTTATAACCTTTCGTCGTATGGGATTAACACCGATTCCAGTGCGTGCTGATTCAGGAGCTATTGGCGGCGATATGAGCCATGAATTCCAAGTTCTAGCAGCAACAGGAGAAAGTACTCTTTTTTATGATTCCCTTTTGCTTGAACTTACTCAAGCCTCGAAAGAGGAACTGGCATCGGCTTATGCCGTTTCCGAAGATAAGCACGATCCGCGCGCCTGTCGCGTGCCTGAAGACCGTCTCCGTCAATCTCGCGGAATTGAAGTTGGTCATATTTTCTATTTTGGAACAAAATACACAAAATCGATGGAGGCATCGGTCATGGGACCAAAAGGAACCCCTATCTATCCTGAAATGGGATCTTATGGCATTGGTGTTTCCCGTTTAATAGGGGCCATCATTGAAGTCTTTCACGATGAAAAAGGGATTATCTGGCCGGAATCTGTGGCTCCTTTTCGCGTAGGGCTTGTCAACCTTCAATCAGAGGATACTGCATGTACTGAAGCAGCCAAAGATCTGTATACAAAACTATGTGCTCTTGATGTTGAGGTTCTTTACGATGACCGGAAAGAGCGTATGGGGGTTAAGTTGTCTGATATGGATCTCATTGGACTTCCCTGGCAGATCTTGGTTGGTCCTAGAAAACTTGCGGATGGTGTTTTCGAACTTAAGAATCGTAAGACAGGAGAAATTCAAGTCCTTTCGCAAGACGGTATTCTGAATTTTTTCGGGTGCTCATAGTATGCTTTTTAGCGCGACGGAACGCTTTTTAGCATGGCGTTATATTCGTGCTAAAAGGCGTGAGCGCTTTATTTCTGTTGTATCAGGTTTTGCATATTTGGGAATTGCGTTGGGGGTTGCGACCCTGATCATTGTTACCGCTGTCATGAACGGTTTTAGAATTGAGTTTATGGATCGTATCGTGGGGTTCAATGGACATTTAGCCATTCAAGCCCCTTATGGCATCCAAGAATACACCGAAATGTGCCAAAAAATTATTTCTTGCCCTGGTGTGACATACATTACTCCGCTTATTCAGCGCCAGGCGATGGTTACCGTTTCGCATCAGATCTTAGGGATTCTTGTACAAGGCATAGAGCCAAAGGATCTTGCCCAAAAAGACCCTATTCAAAAAGGACTGATTTCCGGCGATTTAGCTTCATTTGGACAAGAAGAAGATGGACTAGCCTGTGGGTGTATTCTAGGCAGTAAGCTTGCCAAACGCCTTCATGTTACTGTAGGGAATACTGTTACAATTATTATGCCCGAGTTCTCGGAAACAGGATTTGGCGTGATTCCTCGCTCAAAAACCTTAAGGGTGCAAGCGATTTTCGAAGTCGGTATGCGCGATTACGATGGGCATATTATCTTCATTCCTCTTTCTCTGGCGCAGCGTATGTTTCACACAGCGGGATGCGTTGATACACTGGAGGTTGTTGTTAAAGATCCCTTACGAATTGCGCAAATCACTGAAGACGTGCGTGATTATCTTGATCCTTTGATGGAAATCGTCGATTGGCAACATCTCAACAAAACTTTTATGGGAGCCGTCGAAGTGCAGCGCAATGTGCTGTTTCTTATTCTGTCTTTGATGGTACTTGTTGCAAGTTTTAATATCATTTCTAGCATGGTCATGCTTGTACGCGACAAGACAAAAGACATTGCCATCCTTCGTACCCTTGGAGCAACACAAGGGAGTGTGTTGCGTATCTTTTTAATGATTGGCTCTTTTATAGGGATGCTCGGCACATTTTCTGGTTTTGCATTTGGACTGGTTTTTACATTGAACATCGAATCTATCCGGAAATTTCTGGAGGGCATTTTAAAGACGAATCTTTTCCCTGATGAAGTTTATTTTCTTTCGACACTTCCTGCCAAAGTAGAACCTTTTGATGTTACCGTTACGATTATAACGGCGTTGCTCTTTTCGTTTCTTGCAACTCTCTATCCGGCATGGAAAGCGAGTCGATGTGATCCCGTAGAAGTGCTGCGTTATGAATGAAGTGCTTGCCCTTGAAGAAGTGCGTAAAAATTATGGCAAAGCACAGAATACTATATCTGTTCTTAAAGGAGTTTCAATTACAATTCATGCGGGCGAGCTTATCGCTTTACTTGGACCATCTGGAACGGGTAAATCAACCTTACTTCATATTGCCGGGCTCTTAGACCATCCTGATACAGGTACAGTTCGCCTTCTTGGAAAAGCTTGTACGCATGCTTCCGATTTAAAGCGGACCCAGATACGTCGCCTTCAGATAGGGTTTGTCTATCAATTTCACCATTTGATGCCTGAATTAACAGCTCTTGAAAACGTTATTTTGCCGCAGCGATTGGCGGGAAAATCTCTAGAAGAAGCAGCATGTCATGCGCGGGAATTATTAGATCGTTTGGGGCTTGCGCGTCGCCTAGTTCATTCTCCATCAGCTCTTTCCGGAGGAGAGCAGCAGCGTGTCGCCGTTGCTCGTGCCCTGGCTAATGCACCAGCTCTTTTGTTAGCAGATGAACCAACGGGCAACCTAGATGAAAAAACTGCAGATAACCTGGTTCATGATTTGATTCAGCTGGCACGTACGACGCAGATGTCAGCACTTATTGCAACCCATAATCCGGCATTCGCCAATCGTTTGGATAAGTGCGTACGTTTAAAAGACGGCATTCTTTACAATACCTAGCAGGAAAATCAGTGACGGATTCCGCTCCTTTTATACATTTACGCGTTCATTCGGCGTACTCTTTGGCAGAGGGAGCTATAAAAATTCCTGCTCTTTTGGCGCTGGCAAAAAACCATAAGATGCCAGCGATTGCTTTGACGGATCGTAATAATCTGTTTGGTGCCTTAGAATTTTCTGAGTATGCCTTTTCAGAAGGAATCCAGCCCATCATCGGGTGTACACTTAACGTTGCCCATCCGAGGGGAGGGGCACACAATGGAACTGCCCGAGCCCCTACCTCTCTTTTACTTTTAGCTCAAAATACGCAAGGGTATAAAAATCTTTCAAAGCTCGTTAGTCACGCACATTTGCGTTCCTCCCATCAATCCTGGCCAGAAATACCTTTAGAGGCTTTAACAGACCATACAGAGGGCTTAATGGCTCTTACTTCAGGAATTTTTGGTAGTTTTGGGCGGTTTTTACTTGAAAAGGACATGGAAAGTGCCCAGCGATGTTTGGAACTTCTGAAAACGCTTTTTAAAGACCGCTTATACATCGAGCTTATGCGTCGTGGAGATGCACGTGAGACAACTATCGAAGAACCAATGCTTGATTTAGCCTTTGCACAGAATGTTCCTATCGTTGCGACAAATCCCGTATTTTACGCTACTCCAGATATGTTCGATGCGCATGATGTCTTGTTGTGTATTGCGCAAGGGGTTGGGCTGGCAGAGACAGAACGTCAAACGTCGTCAGAAGCGTACTATTTCAAATCGCAAGAAGAAATGTGTGCCCTTTTTACTGACTTACCAGAAGCAATAGCAAATACTGCTGTCATTGCACAACGCTGCGCTTTTGCTGTTATGCCGCGAAAAACAACCTTTCCGAAAGCTTATCGTGATACGGAAAAATCTGAGACAGAAATTCTTTGCGAAGAAGCCCACCAAGGTTTAGAAAGGCGCTTGAAAACCGTAGATTTTAGTACCTTTCCATCGGAAGAAATCGGACATGAGCACTATCGTAAACGCCTTCATTATGAACTTGATGTTATCGAACAGATGGGATTCCCGGGTTATTTTCTTGTCGTTGCTGATTTCGTTCAGTGGGCAAAAAGTCAAAACATTCCTGTAGGTCCTGGACGGGGATCTGGATCTGGG
>JAIRST010000025.1 GCA_031255325.1 Holosporales bacterium
GCTTCATACGATCGACGATAATCTCCAGATGCAGTTCTCCCATCCCTTTGATGATCGTTTGCCCCGTTTCTGCATTCGAGCTTACACGAAACGATGGATCCTCCATCGCAAGACGGTTCAAAGCAAACCCCATTTTCTCTTGATCTGCTTTTGATTTGGGCTCAACAGCTACTTCAATAACAGGATCTGGAAACTCCATCTTTTCCAAAACAATAGGCTTGGCCGGATCTGATAGCGTATCCCCGGTCGTCACATTTTTTAGCCCACATAAGGCAACGATATCCCCTGCCCTAGCGCTTTTAATATCCTCACGATCGTTCGCATGCATTAAAAGCATGCGACCAACACGCTCACGCTCATTTTTTGTTGCATTAAAAATGTAACTTCCTGAATCTAGTTTGCCAGAGTAGATACGCACAAATGTTAACGTCCCCACAAAAGGATCTGCCATGATTTTAAAAGCTAAAGCCGAAAATGGGTCTTCATCGGAAGGATGGCGTACTTCTTCAATATCTGTTTTTGGATTTATTCCGGTAATAGTCCCTACATCGAGAGGAGAAGGCAAATAACAACAAACCGCATCAAGAAGAGTTTGTACCCCTTTATTCTTAAAAGCACTTCCACATAATACAGGTACAAATGTTGCGGCAATGGTTCCTTTACGGATACATGCCGTTAATTCCTCTTCTGTCGGCTGCTCTCCCCCTAAGTAACGCTCTAGAACAACATCATCTTGTTCAATTGCCGTTTCGACAAGATCAGCATGATACTTTTCTGCTTTTTCCTTAAGATCCGCAGGAATCTCACCAATCTCGAATTCAGCTCCGAGGGTTTCATCATTCCAGCGAATAGCTTTCATCGCGAGGACATCAACAATACCAACGAAATCGCTCTCGCTCCCAATGGGAATATTTAAAACGAGAGGACGTGCACCCAATCGATCAACGATCATATCAACACATCGGTAAAAGTTTGCCCCTAGACGATCCATTTTGTTAACAAAGCAAATGCGCGGCACCGAATACTTATCAGCCTGTCGCCAGACCGTTTCAGACTGCGGCTCAACACCCGCTACACCATCGAAAACAGCAACAGCCCCATCCAGAACACGCAAAGAACGCTCCACCTCAATAGTAAAATCAACATGTCCAGGTGTATCAATGATATTAATACGATGACCTTTCCAAAAGCAGGTCGTCGCCGCAGAGGTAATAGTAATACCCCGCTCTTGCTCTTGCTCCATCCAGTCCATGGTAGCAGCGCCTTCATGGACTTCACCGATTTTATGAGATCGTCCAGTATAATAAAGAATACGCTCTGTCGTTGTCGTCTTTCCGGCATCAATATGCGCCATAATGCCAATATTACGATACAGGTCGAGAGAGTCCTTTGCCAAAATGCCCTCCCCTACCAACGATAATGAGCGAAAGCGCGGTTTGCTTCAGCCATTTTATGTGTATCATCACGCTTTTTAATAGCGGCACCGCGTCCATTGAAGGCATCGATTATTTCACCCGCAAGCTTATCTGCCATCGTCCGCTCTCCGCGTTTTGCTGCGCTTGCAATCAACCAACGCATAGCCAATGCTCGTGCTCGCTCAGCGCGAACTTCAACTGGAACTTGATAGGTTGCCCCCCCCACACGACGAGAACGCACTTCAACCATCGGGCGAATATTTTCTAGAACTCCCGAGAATACTTCTAAACCTTGCTGATTCAACTTCTTTTCCGCTTGCTCAACAGCATCGTAAAAGATACGCTCCGCCACAGAACGCTTCCCATCCAACATTAAACAATTAATAAACCGCGAAACAGA
The DNA here is from genome assembly GCA_031255325.1 of Holosporales bacterium. Classification (GTDB taxonomy): domain Bacteria; phylum Pseudomonadota; class Alphaproteobacteria; order UBA3830; family JAIRMZ01; genus JAIRST01. Next base: position 1,816 of record JAIRST010000025.1, read on the forward strand.
AACACTCCCCAATCGCGAATCCGGAAGAATTTCTCTTTTTTCTGCTGTACGACGTCGTGCCATTTTTTAACCTTACCTATTTGGGTTTCTTTACGCCATATTTCGATCGGCTTTTTTTTCGATTTTTCACGCCCTGCGTGTCGAGAGCGCCACGAACAATATGATACCGTACACCGGGCAGGTCTTTCACACGTCCTCCTCGGATTAAAACAACCGAGTGTTCTAATAAGTTGTGCCCTTCGCCAGGAATATAAGCCGTCACTTCATAACCATTCGTCAAGCGAACACGCGCAATTTTACGCAAGGCCGAGTTCGGTTTTTTAGGGGTTGTCGTCGTTACACGTGTACATACCCCACGCCGCTGCGGGCAAGCAGCAAGCGCTGGTACCTTGTTTCTTTTTACAAGAGGCTTCCGCGGTTTACGAATCAGCTGACTTACCGTCGGCATACACTTCCTTTTAATATCTCTTCAACTTCCCTTCCTATAAGGGAAACTAACGAACAGCACGCTAATTCTTCCATCGCACGATGTCAAGCTTTATTTTTTATTTCAACAAAGACTTCTCGTGCTTTTATCTTTTTTTACTTTAAGCTCTGTTAACGAACTGGCGCAAAGAAGAGAGAAATTCCCGAAGTTACCCCACCAAGTCCTTAGAACAGATAAGATATTGGCGTAATTCATTTTGCTCCTTGTGGACGTGGGCCTAGCGCAGGAAAGGCTTTTATTACGTATGTCACCCCTCCATACGTTCCTAACGCAATACCTATAATAGCTAAAAACAATAAGATACGTGCAGAAAGTGCCCCATCTATAAAGTCTTGTCCAAAAGATACATTAAAGATGAACATCTCTATCGCTACAATACAAGCCGCTATAAGTTGTTTGGCACATCGCCATTGCGTTTTAGGAAAAACAAAAATCAGAGCTTTACGACGCAATAAAATATAGAGCGTACTTACATTAACCCATGAAGATAGAGCTGTTGCCAATGCAATGCCGACATGCCCCATTTTAGGGGTTAGAAGTACAATAAAAGATATGTTCGCCAAAACAGAAACGAGCCCGACTTTGACGGGCGTACGGGTATCTCCTTGTGCAAAAAAGGCAGAGGCGAGGATTTTCGTTCCAATGTAAGCAGGAACTCCCCATCCAAAAGCGCGTAAAGCATCCGCAACGGGAGCCACTTGATGGCTTAAAAAACTGCCTCGTTCGTAAACAAGAGCGACTAAAATATGCGGGATCATCACCATACATACAGCCGCTGGAATCGTTAAGAAAAAAGCTAAACTGACACCGCGATTAAACTCGATGGTAGCTTGTTCTTGACGTCCGCCCTGAATAAGCTTTGATAGCGTCGGCAGCAGAACAGTACTGAGCGCAATTCCGAGCGTCCCAAGAGGTAATTGATTAACGCGATCTGCAAAATAGATATAAGAAACGGCACCTTCTGTAAGAAAGGAGCACGCCTGTGTATCGACCAATAAATTAATTTGCCAAACGCCAGCACCTAAAATACCAGGTACCATTTTGCGCCCGATTTCTCGCAATTCTTTCGGCATTTTGGGGCGGACAAAGCGCACCCGTATGGAAAGGCGCTCTACTGCCCACCAAACAAGCGTTACTTGCATCAATCCTGCCGCTAACGTCGATAAGGCTAACATCAGGGCTATGGTGGAAATCTGACAATGCAACGCAATTCCTGTAATCAATACAAAGATAAAGAACAGATTTAAAAGAATTTGTGTTGCAGCTGGCAATGCAAATTTATTGAAAGTATTCAAGATACCACAGAACAGCGCCATGATTGACGTTACCGTTAAATAAGGGAAACAAATACGCCCCAAAAGAACGGCTGTTTTAAATGTCTTACCATCTGGCGCAAACCCTGGTGCCAACCCACGAATAACGTCCGCGTATCCTAAAATCACAAAAACCGAGAACCCAGAAAGAAAAATGATCAGCACGGTCAACGTTTGTGAGGCGAGTTCCTGTGCTTTTTCCTTTCCATTCCTTACAAGAACGCGAGAGAAAACAGGCAGGAACGAGGCATTAAAGGCACCTTCTGCAAAAAGGCGTCGGAGAACATTAGTGAGTTTAAAGGCGACAAAAAAAGCGTCTGTCAATGCGTTTGCCCCCATGCATAAAGCGACCAACATGTCTCGAATAAAACCTGTGATACGACTGATAATAGTTACGCCCCCAATCGTTCCGACAGACCGGAAAAGTCCTGGCATTTTTTCCTCAGAGCGTGGTCCTGTTTTTTTTATCGACACGAACACCTTATCCTTTCAGAGAATGTTTAAGTTTTTCTCTTGGTATGGGCTCTTTTCCATCGGCCATCAATGTATGCATCAAAGAAAAACCGCCCAACAAGCGGCCGCTTATCCAAAAAATAAAACTCCCTCCACCACCAAGGCCAATGCTGTAAGCAACACGCAACCAGGCTGATTCCGGGTAAAAATTTCTTAATGCGTAATGCGCCCCATAAATACTGAGTCCCATCGCGATACCAGAAAAAGCTAATGTAAAGCATGCCTTCCAAGTATCCGTAAATACAAAAAGTGTTTTATGGCGTAGTAAAAACATATAGAGCGCGAAAACATTCACCCAAGCAGAAAAAGAAATCGCCAGAGCAATACCAGCTTGACGCATCGTCGGGATAAACAAAGGAATCGTCACAACACAGGCAACAACGGAAAGAAGCCCAGCGAAACAAGGATGCCGCGTATTACCCTGCGCAAAAAGTGCTGTTGAAAACACTTTTGCTAGCATATAGGCGGGCAACCCGACGGCAAAAGCTGCTAAAGTTGGCGCTGTTGCGCACACTTCGGCATGACCGAATTTTCCATGTTCATAGAAAATAGAAACAATAGGGGTTGGAATGGCAAGAAAAAGTGCTGTCGCTGGTACTGTTAACACGAGAGCAAAGATAACGCCTAAATTAAATTGGCCGCACGCATTTTTAAAATCGTTTTTTTGAATAGCTCGTGATAATGGTGGTAACAGAGCTGTACTAAGGCCAATACCCAAAATCCCTAAAGGAAATTGGTTGACATGGTCGGCATAATAAAAACATGACACAGCACCTGACTGTAAAGACGAAGCTGTAATCACGCCGATCATCAGATTCAGTTGCCAAATGCCCGCTCCTACGGCTCCTGGTATAATTTTTCTGAAAATTTCTTTTGTTTCTTGCGATTTCAGATCGCTTGTGAACCCGATTTTGAATCCGTTATACCGGGTGGTACTCCACAAAAGTACCATTTGTGCAATGCCTGCAATAAATGTCGCAACAGCCATCGTATGCGCTATCGTTGGGAAACCGCACGCCCCCAAAAGCATTGCAATGACCAGAAATATATTAAGAATAAGCTGCGCTCCAGCCGGAGTAGCGAAACGATTGACTGTGTTCAGGACACTACTGAAAAGCGCCACAATAAACGACGTGGCAATATAAGGAAAGCAAATGCGTCCTAATTCTACCGCATAGATAAAACGCTCGCTTCCTGGGATGAACCCTGGAGCATATCCGCGGATAATGGCGGGGAAAAATACGATGCAAATAATCAGTAGCAGAACAAGAACAAATGACAACCAGGTTAATACTTGCGAGGCAATACGCTCTGCCGCCACATGCCCTTGTTTGCTTAGGACAGCACTAAAACGGGGCAGAAAAGCCGCATTAAAAGACCCTTCTGCAAAAAGCTTTCTCAGCACATTGGCAAGCTTAAAAGCAACAACAAAAGCATCAGCCACAGGACCTGCGCCAAGAACCGCAGCCTGAATCGTATCCCGAACGATCCCCGATACCCTATAAAGAAACGTATAGCCACCAACGGTCATAAACGTTCGAATAAGCTGCATGGATTGCGACACTCCCGAAAACCGCCCAAGTCTAACGGACTTTCTGCCTACTTCCAATGACTGTTCTTCTTCCTTCCAAAGGGGAGTCATGGTTTTATTTGTTATTTAGCAAGGTACTTTGCAAGTTCCAGAAACTGCGCAACCGCGAGTTCCTCTGCGCGTGCTTGAAGAGAAATGCCAAGGTGTAAGAGCTCTTGCTCAGAAAAAAGAGAAGACAAGGTAGTTTTTACCATTTTGCGTCGTGTTGAAAAAGCGCATTTGGTAATTGCATCGAGGGATGTGTGTAGCTCACGCTGCCTAGGAACGCTTTTAGGTTCAATTAATACCACAGTAGAGTGCACTTTGGGAGGAGGAATAAAAGCCCCTGGCGGCAGATGAAAAAGTTTTGTGACATGCGCTTTCGCTTGTAACAAAACACTCAGTCGTCCGTAACTTTTTGTTCTCGGTTGCGCGTATAAGCGTTCGGCAACCTCTTTTTGAAACATAAGCACCAACGTGCAAAACTGTTCCAAAAAGGGAAGCCACTTGAATAATAACGGCGTTGAAATGTTATAAGGAAGATTGGATACTACAATAGGCGAAGAGAATGCTGAAAAATCCACGCGCAACGCATCTTCAAACCTTAAACAAAAACGCTCACCATATACTTCCTGAAGCGGCGTAAGTGTTAGAGCACAACGATCATCTTTTTCAATAGCGCAGACGTACGCTCCTTGTTCTAGCAAAGCACGCGTTAACCCTCCTGGCCCGGGACCAATTTCAAAAACTGTTTTTCCGCATATGTCTCCTGCATAAGCAGCAATACGCCGGCAGATATCCTCATTGACAAGAAAATGCTGCCCCAAAGATTTGCGCGTCTGAAGTGTTTCTATAGCTTCTGCTAAGGGAGGAAGTTTTGCTCTCCCTTGATCTTTGACGTGTTCCTTAACGAGGGAACCGATTCTCATCCTCGAATCTCAATATAGGCACTGCGCTTTAACATACGTAAATGTCGCTCGGCACATTTCTCAAGTTGCACATTCCTGAGATCATCTTTGATATCCTCCACCATTGGAGGTACAAGAGGACGCTCTTCCCTCTTGTATACAGCCAGCAAAAGAACCCCGTCAGGCGTAACAACAGGAGGAGAAATATCCCTCGTTTCGATTGAACTTAACAAAGAACGCAATTTAGGATCAATTTCTTCCACAGGAAGGGTTTCAGAAGGCATCACTTTAAGGCCTGAAAAAAGATCCTCTGTCTTCTTTGGATCACGTTCAATGAGTAAATGTTCTCGTACTTCATGCGCTTGACTAACGAAAGTTTGTGCTTTCTCTTCTGAATCTAACGCATAAGGAGCAGGAATAAAAAAGCGTTGCATTGTAATCTCCTGAAACGTTGTCGCTCCCTGGAGACGCTTATCTTGGCAAAGTAAAATGACATATGCATTGCGTTTCTGGAACGGGGCAGAGATATGCCCTATAGGAAGGTCTTTAAGAACCTTTTTTTCAATACTAGAAAGGTTCGTTTCTGTCACCCAGCCAAGGGTACCTCCTTTGAAAGCTTCAGGAGCTTTTGAAAATTGCTGGGCAAGGGTAGAAAAATTTGCTCCTTGGTTTAAAAGATCCATGATGCGTCCCATGTCAGCTAAAGCGGATTTTTCCTGCTCTGGCGTTTCAAAAGGAAGAACAATACGACTTAAGAGAACAGCGCCTTGTTTTCGATTTTCAATGAATTGCGCACGTACGCGATCTACATCTTTATCAGAAATTTGGATGCTTTCTCCATATAGATCATGGATGAGCCGATTCCAAGAAGCCTGCGCACGTGCCTGTAAAATTAGGGTTTCTCGAGGGATATGATGTACTTTTAGAAAATCATTAAATAACTCTGGGGATAAGCCACTTCGACGTATCATTAAGGTGAGCATACGCTGCACATCTGCGTCGGAAATGTAACTAGAGCGTTTGATGAGCCGTGCAATACGAGCAGCTTCTTGAATTTTCAGATACTCTTCGATAAGAGTTTGTAGAATTGTTCGTTTTATTTGGGGAAGCATCTCTGCGCTTGGTCGTGCTCCTGAAGCCGCAACCAGTAAGGCAAGACGAGTCTGAATATCAGACTCTGTAATGATGTTGCCATTTACCACTGCAAGGATACACGCTTCTGTTTGAAAGGAAGCTGTACGAGGAGCAGGTGTGTGCCCCTCTCCTGCTTGCCCATTTGCGCCTGCTAACCCTAAAATTATAATAATAAACGGCGCTAAAGCACAAAAATTCCTGTTGGACAATTTCCCTCCTTTTTCATCTTTTTGTGCTATCATCCCGTGCTAGGGTATAGATCCTTAGAAAAGAAATCAATTTTTAGGTTACAGACAACATGTTTGCTCGTTACGTAGGAAAAATGCTTATTCAAATGACGTTGCTTATCGTATTAAGCTTGACGATGACGGCTTGGATTGGTCAGTCTTTACGTTTTGCGCAATTTATAACACGTTGTGGGCTAAGTGGTTTGGAATTTCTAATGACTTCTTTTTATTTGTTTCCAGACCTTATTCTCCTTACTCTGCCGATAGGATTCGCCTTAGCTGTTGGAATTGTGTATTACCGTTTGAAATTGTCTTGCCAACTAGTGATTGCGCAATCTGTTGGTCTTTCACCTGCTGTTCTTGCGCATCCCATTTTTGCTTTAGGGACAGGTATCATCATCCTTATGTACAGTATTAATCTGTACTTTGCCCCACTTTCTATGCAACATTTCAAGGATATTGAGGCACATCTTCTTCAAAAAATACAAATCCTTTCTGCCGCTGAAGGTGGCGATGTTATAGACCATGAAGGTATAGCGATTTTTGCGCAACAGAAAGGTGAAGATGGTACGCTTTTTGGTATCATCATGCATGATCGACGAAACACCTCTACCCCCAGAAGCATTTATGCGGAACATGGACGTTTAGTGCAACACGATACATTGCCGCGTCTTGTGCTAGAACAAGGACAACGCGTAGATTTTGATGTGAAAACGCAGCATATCACAACGATTCATTTTGATAAGTATGAAGCCGATCTTTCAAATATCTCTTTCCTGGCGCAAGAACGTACACGTAAACCATGTGAGCGTTTTTTAAAAGAACTTCTTTTCCCACCTGAACTAAAAACAAACCCTAGGTTCGCACAACAACTGCAAGCCGAGGGACATCAGCGACTTGTAAGCCCTTTTTTTGCTCTTATTTTCGCTCTCATCAGCTTTCTCTCTGTCTTTAAGACAGAAGGACAGCGCTACGTTTCCGCAAAAAGCTTTTGCTGGACAGCGCTTTTGATTATCACAATAGAATGCACAAACTTGGGATTTCTCAATCTTGCAAGCAAATATCCTTTCCTAAGTTTCGCTAATTATGGAATGGCAGGTAGTATCTTTATGATATTGATAACTCAGTTTTTTAAAAGGAGGCCATAATTGGGGTTTGTCCACTGGCGATACCTCTTAAAAACACATATCAAAGCTTTGCTGGCAGTTATATTTATTGTAGCTTTTATCATTTTCATCTTTACTTTCACTGAAACATTGCGACGTACAACAGTTTCACTGGAATTTCTTATGTTAATAACGCTCTATCGTCTCCCCTATATAATGACTACGCTCTTTCCCTATATATATCTCATTTCAACAAGTCTTACCTTAGAGTCTCTCGCTTCTTCTCGAGAGCTTATCGTATTCCATGCAAGCGGATATTCTATGCGGCAGATTTTATCCCCTTTTTTGTGTCTTGCCGGAAGTTTAAGTGTCGCCTGGTTTTTCGCTTTACAACCTTTTTCCGCCTACCTTAATCATGAAATTCAGATAAAAGAACAACATTATTTTGGAATGCCCATAACATCTTCTACAAGAACCAATTTATGGCTCTATCAGCGTCCTTCCCCTTCTCAAGGAATTCTTTTACATGTCGGGCATATGCAGGATAGCATTTGCTCGGATGTTTCTATCTATCTTTTCTTACAAAATGGCGTATTGACGGAAAAAATTTTCGCTAAAACATTATATTTCACCCCAGGTGCCTGGATTCTTTCTCAGGGAACCATTTTTAAGATGAACAACCTAGAGTACCAAACGTTTACTGAACGTAGATTTGAAAATACGCTGGATGCAAATAAAATTTTATTGTCTCTTGCGCCACCTAAAGACATTGGTATGTATGATTTATTTTCTATCATGAAAGTGCGCCGGAAAAATCATCTTTATGAAGAAGGGCATACTTTGGCTTTGCACACGTTAGGAGCAAAATCTGTACTGATTTTCTTCATGGTTCTAGTTGCAGGCTGCTTTCAAACAAAACATTCTAGGTTAAAAAAGAGTATTTCTATTGCAAAAACGCTCTTATGTTGTTTGTTTCTGCATTTTTTTATGGATATATTTCATTCTTTAGGAAAACAAGGAATTATTCTTCCTTTTTGGGCGAGTTGGGTGCCTATTTTTTTAACAGGCGCCTGTGCTTTTGCCTGTTTAAGTTGGAAAGGAGAACGATGAGAAAAAAAGGAGGTGTTTTTGCCCTTATTGCTTTAACACTAACAAAACTCGCTTTTTCTGTAGGCCTCGTCCCTCTTCCAAAATCTTCCTCCGTCTTTTCTAAACAGCACCAAGACATTGTCCTTTTGGGAGCGGAAGAGGTTATTAACGACAAACGCTCAGGAACAATCATGGCTATAGGAGGTGTTAAAATTGCCTCAAACGGAGCATCTCTAATGGCCGATAAGGTGGTTTATAATCGTGTTACGGACGTTGTAATAGCTTCTGGAAATGTTGTTTTACGCGACGAAAACAGCGTGTATCATTACAGCGAATACGCTGAGCTTTCCGGAGATTTAAAAAAAGGTATTGCGCACGAATTTAAAACGGTTCTGCAAGATAAATCGCGCTTAGCTGCACGACGCGTAAAATATCGCGAAGCCCATGGGTACGATATGGGATTAGGCATTTATTCTCCTTGCGCCACGTGCAAAACAAACCCAGATCGTCCGTTGGTTTGGGATTTACGGGCACCGCACATATATTACGATTCCAAAGAAGAAAATGTCTCCTATTATCATGCCCACCTGCATTTATTTGGGATTCCTGTTTTTTATTTGCCGTATCTTACGCATCCTGGCCCTCGCGTCAAACGGAGAAATGGATTGCTTGCCCCACAATTGGCTTTCTCACAAACTGTTGGAATGGCAGTGATTCCTAAATATCTCGTTTTAATCTCTCCTTCTCAAGATTTGCTTTTACACCCAGCATGCACGACAAAAGGAGGAAAGGTTCTTTGGGCGACCTATAGATACCGTTTTTATCAAGGGTACATGAAACTTGACGGAAGCCTTGCTGGCAAAAAAGAAGAAGGGGTTAAAAGTATCGTCGATGAAAAGGATCGCACTTGGCGTGGGCATTTAAACGCTGATCTAAACGCAGATTTAACAGAACATTGGCGTGGTTGGCTTAATGGAAAATTCCTTTCAGAAAAAAGCTATTTTGCGCAATATCCTTTTCTAGGAGCACAAAGCGCAATGCTTCTTTCCAACCAAGGTGGCACAGAAGGATTTTATGGGCGCAATTATGCACTTATAAAAGTCCACACCTTTCAAACGATGCGCAAAGGAGAAGCAGCATCAACTGTGCCCTTGATATTGCCTCAAATTGAGTGGAATGGAGCAAAAGATTCCGATATGTTTGGGGGAACCTGGACGGCGGATTTTTTCTTGATCAATTTTGACTATCCCAACGGCAAAAAAGACAGGCGCGCTTTTTTGAATACAGGGTGGAAACGGTATTTCCTTGCGCCTTTTGGTCAAGTCATTACGTTCAATATGGGAGCTGTTGGACGCTTTTACGAACTTATGGAGAGAAGCTCACGAAGAGAAGCTTATACGACATCCCACAAGATGCGCCTTGTCCCAGAAGGGAGCCTTTATTGGCGCTGGCCATGGCTGTTTGATGGAGGAATGGGCAATCTATTAGTGCTGGAACCTTTGCTTGGGGTGGCATGCAATGCCAATCCGTCAAGAGCATATCAAGACTTTGTCCAAAAAATTGAACATGGAACGCTCTTTCACGAGATTACAGAATGGAATTTTTGGTGTCCCAATCGCATGCCCAAAGGAAGCTCTAACGAACCAGGAAATCGACTCGTTTATGGCTTAGGAGGGCGTGTATATGAGGGAGGTAAGCTCCTTGCTCGGGGAACAATCGGGCAATCGTATACGTTAACACGCAATCGTTCCTTCCTTCCTGAAGAAAGCGGGTTAAAAGAGCGCCGTTCTTACCTCGTAGGGCTTGCAGAATTATTTCCAGGAGGAGCCAGATTCATAACACGAGGCAAGTACAATACGCACGCTAGCCGGTTCACACACCTTGAAAGCAAGCTTTCCTTTACTGTTGCGCGGGTTGGTACAACGCTAGAAATTTTCGATATCGATCAATACAATCAAAATGCTGCCTATAGAAAGGTAAAAGGAGGGACAATAAGCTTGGGGGCTCCTTTCCCTTACTTTCCAACTTGGTCGTGGTCTGGAAGTGGCACGATTGCTGGTGACAAATTGAAACTTTTAAATCGTAGCATAGGTCTTGTCTATAAAGGAGATATGTTCTCATGGATAAATGCTATGGGGCACACATATCAAGAAAATTATGTCTACCGCTCTATAACAACAACCTATCAAGATGAATGCTTCACATTAACTTTTCAAGCAGCGCACGTTTTTGATGATCGTTTTCTTAATGTACCAAAGAACAAAAATCAAAAAGACACACAGTTTACAATTATGGTAAATTTTAAAAATCTTGGAGGAACAGGGAATTCTCAGATAAATACTTGGATGAATAATTTTGAAGTCGCTACAGGAGGAAATGTACATTAAAGGCTCTGATGGATGGCATGCGTTCTTTTTTGCTGACGTACATTTTGGGATAGAGCAGAAAGCTCTCTCTTACATGCTTTTAAACGCTCGAGCTCTCGCGGATCTTCTCGATCTTGCACAACAAAGGAAGCGAGTTTTATTTCAAGAAGGTCTAAAAGAATGTCAATAGAGTATCGGGATAGCATTTCTTTCCCTCCTTTTTTCTTGTTCTAAGCTTTAAATGATCGTAGTTAAAAAGCAGTTAACATAAGAAGTGCATCATGATGTCCTTGAACGCTTTTGATTTTCGAGATTTGCTAGCCTCTTTTCCAGGCCGCATCATAGGTATTGATGTTGGAGAACGACGTACAGGGCTTGCTTTATCGGATCTTCACCGGTGTATCGCCTCTCCATGGCAGCTTGTATGCCATGCTTCTTTGAAGCAAGGGATCATTTCTGTCGCAGATTTTATATCCAAAGAAGATATAGCAGGTATGGTCATTGGATGGCCCGTTGAAATGTCTGGAAATATTGGCGCTCAATGCAAAAAAGTTCAGAAATTTGCAGAAACTCTTTCGCTTCAAACGTCGAAATCCTTTTTTTTATGGGATGAACGTCTATCGACTGCTGCTGTTGCACGCACACTTAAAGAAGTGCATTTATCGCGGAAAAAGTACGCCACAACTATCGATAAAACAACCGCGGCCTATCTTTTACAAGGAGCCCTAGATTATTTAAACTTTATTTAACACTTATCCTGTAATCTCATGGAGTAAGGGTTCTATATTTTACCCGCAAGAAAACCTTGTATGCTTAGAAAGAATCCCCTACTCTTAGCGATCCTTATAGATGTCTATAAGGCGTATTGATACAAACATTGAGGAGATTGGGATGATTAGTACGCGTCGTGCAGCGGTATCGTTTATTTTAAGCGTAGCGCTTGGAGGGAGCCTCCATGCACTTTCGGAAGGCTCGTTAAAAACAGAGAAAAAAGTATCTTCGGAAAAGAAAATAGTCGGAGATCCTATTGTGGCAAAAGTTGGTACAGCAAAGGTTATTCGGCGCTCAGAAGTATTGGAAGCCATGCGCTCCTTACCTCCTGCCATGCTTCAGCAAATGCCTGCTGATAAACTTTTTGCATCTACGCTTGACCGTTTAGTGCGTGCATATTTGTTGGCTGAAGCCGCTAAAAAAGCTGGTATAGAGAAAGATTCAGCTTTCCAAAAAGCATTGGAAAATGATAAGGCTGATCTTTTATCGCGTTCTTTCCTGATGAAAGAAGTGCAGACAAAAGTATCTAAGTCAACTCTTGAAGCGCGCTATAAGAAATTTGTTGCTGAATTCCCAAAGGAAAAAGAACATCATCTTTTTCATATTTTGACTAAAGAGGAAGATGCTGCTAAAGCTGTTATCAAAGAACTTGAAAAAGGAACAAAGTTCGAAGACGTTGCAAAAGAAAAAAGTATTGCCCCTTCTAAGGAAAAAAGCGGTGATGAAGGGTACGTGATGAAGAGCATGTTACCTCCTCAGCTGCAAGATGCAATAAATAAACTGACGTCTGGAGAGTTTACAAAAATACCTGTTAAAACCGACCTTGGCTATCATATTTTTAAAATAACGGATTCACGTGATGCTGTTCCTCCGAAATATGAAGAGATAGAGCAGGCATTGCAATCGCTCATCTTCCAAGAAGAAGCCATTAAATTAATAAAGAAGCTTGAGAGTCAGAAAAAAATTGAGCGCTTTAACGAAGATGGAACTCCTGCTGTTGAGGAAGAAGAAAAGGCGTCCGCAATAAAATAAAACCTATTCCCAGAAAAGGGTCGAAAACATTCGGCCCTTGCTTGAAGCTACTTGTGTGTAAATGTTAGGAGTTGGCAGCCCTATAGAATTTTTGCCATTCATTTTTTATATTTCATTTACTAATTGTAAAAATTTTCTTATAATTTACAACAATGTATTTTTGAGATTTTAAAAATAGTGAAAAAGCAGGTATGAATATAGTCAATCAGTATAAGCGTCGGTAAGAATATTTTTTGCTAATACGCAAGAACATAACGTCAAAGCATCACCTAGGTATCAATACTCGTTGTTTGTGCACTGCTTAAATTAGGTTTCGCGAAGATATAAAAGGTATGGACAATTAGTACCCTTAATCAGCGAATCCTGTACAGATAAGACTATTTGATATAAAGGAAATCATTACGGCTGCATGTGATTTGTGCGAGGTCAGAGATGCTTTGCGCGCCAATACAGAACATAACGATTTTTAAGTTTTTTAGAAGAGATTCTAAGTACTGTTCAAGCGCTTCATCTGAAACGGCAGCTGCTTGCAGAAAAGGCAAAGCGATACCTGCTAAAGAAGCACCTAAAGCGAGGCTTTTGGCGATATCTTTTCCAGATCGAATTCCTCCGCTTGCAATAAGCGGCATATCAGGTGCCTCAGCGTGTACCAAAGCTAAGCTCCGCGCTGTCGGAATGCCCCAAGTGCGAAAAACCGTGCCTACAGCAATAGGCGAAGAGCGGTACCCTTCAACGATACTCCAAGACGTTCCCCCAGCACCAGCAACATCGATGGCAGCTACCCCTGCATCGACAAGACGACGGGCATCTTTAGCCGAAAACCCACTTCCTACTTCCTTAGCGATAACGGGAGCAGAAAGCTTGCCGCATAAAGTTTCAAGCTTTTTAAGAAGTCCTTTAAAATTTGTATTTCCTTCGGGCTGAAGGGCTTCTTGCAAGGCGTTAAAATGCAAAATAAGAGCTTGAGCCTCGATCATATCGACACAATGCAAGCAATCCTCTATGCCTCGCCCATAATTCAGCTGTACCGCCCCAAGATTCGCGAACAAAACACTGTGAGGTGCTATCTTACGTGCGATTTTAAAGGTATCTTCAAGCTTGGCACATTCTAACGCGATGCGCTGACTTCCTACTCCCATCGCGATTCCATGTGTGTGTGCCGCGTGTGCCAAGCGCATGTTGAGGGTCGCTCCCCAGGATGATCCTCCTGTCATGGAAGAAATAAGGAGAGGCGCTTTTAAAGCTTGCCCTAAAAATGTCGTCGATAAGTCGATCTCATGCAAATCACATTCAGGTAATGCTGTCGACTCAAGTGTGTATGCCTCAAATCCTGTGGTACCAGATTGCACATCTTGTTCAAGACAAATTCTCAGGTGATCATCTTTGCGTGCGCCAATCACGAGGTCATTTTTCTCACAAACCGCCGTGCTGGCTCTTCAATACAACGATGAGAGAACTCAACAAAAACAATCAATATCGTAAAGAAAACGAGAAATTGCCCGGTGGAATAAAAATCCGACCGTTCTCCACTAGCCGTCTTAAAAAGCCCTAAAGCCTCAACAATCCACTGGGAAAAACGTGCCGTAATAAGTTGGGTAATATAGATAGCGTAAGAGCGCTTTCCTATAAACTCAAAAGAGGACGCTATAATCCGCCCCCCCAAAACGATATTTCTATTTTGAGAAGCCCACCAAACTAAAAGCCCTGCACTCCCTAAGATAGGGATAAACTCACAAGCATTGAAATTTTTACCACATATCCCCGGGTATGCCCACAGAAGAAGGATAAGCAAGGGCACGATAAACCGCACTCCGCGGTTTGCAAGGGGAAGTGGCACATAAGCTGTTTTTAAAAGCGCTAAAAAAGAGCCTAAAAATAACCCATCAAAATTGCAAAGAGTGTGATAGTAACTCGTTCCTTCTATCCAAAACTCTGCTGCAGGACGCGCAATAACACAGCCGACACAACACATACAAAGCGCAAAAATAGCTTGACGAGAGGAGGTTTTTAACAGTACCAGAACGAAAGGCCACAAAAAGTAGAATTGTCCTTCGATAGACAAGCTCCAATAAGGACCAATACCGCCATAATGAAGATGTTCTGTGGCAAGGTATTGGGGTATAATCAAATTGTACACACAAAAAAGGTGTTCTATTCCTGTTCGGATGAAGCTCATTTCCCAGTCGGTTTGATAAGGCAAAACATCTGTATCATAAGCCCAAAATAAAACACCAGCAGTTATCAATAAGTTAAAAAAAGCCAGCGGCATCAAACGAAAAAATCGCCGTAGAAAGAAATTCTTAAGAGGAATCATCGCCATTCCTAAACGCTCAAGGAACAATGCTGGCGTTTGAGCTTGCTCTAAACGCTTGAGGAGAAGCGTTGTGATAATAAACCCAGAAATGACAAAAAACAGAGGCATCCCTGCCCGCCCATTATATAAAACCAGTGGCAATATTTCACGCATAAAAAGTAGGGGTGCAGTCAGCGTTATATGCTCAAAAAGAACAAGCAAGCACGCGACCCCTCGCAGGCGTTCTATTTCCGGGTAAAATATTTCTTTATTCATAGCATCCTTCTATTTCTATTTTTGCACTTCTGCATCTATTATCACTATTATATTAAGAAAATCTTCATGCGTCTTTGCCATTCTCCATAAGAGTAAACAGTTCCGCATCAAAAGGGAACGCACGATGTAGTAAAAAGGCATGGACACGACGCGTTATCTCTCTTTAATTTTGGCTGCGGTTTTAAGTGGATGTTCAACGGATGTTCCTTTAGAGACTGTGAGTCTTTCTGCCAGTATGGAGGCCAATTCCTCTTATGCTACGGTGGTCGACCTGATCATCGTCTTTGATAAGGATATTGCTGCTAAGGTCTCTTCCATGCCGGCAAGCCAATATTTTCCCGTTTCTGATCAACTTCAACATGATAACGCCGAGCTTATGTCGCGGTGGCGTTGGGAAATTATTCCTGGACAAATCATATCTAAATGCCCTATCATTTTTTCAAAATGTAGTACTCCTCTCGCGGCTTTTATATTTGCGCGCTATTATACTCCTGGAGATCATCGGAAAAAACTTACGCCTGTTGAAGATATTGCTGTCCTTTTAGAGCAGGAAGACTTTAAAGTGTGCGAGCTTGTCGAAGGAAAGGAAACGCATGACGCTGTTAAGCATGCAGCAGCTCCTCTTCCCAAGGTTTCAGAGGAAGCCTTCCGTCGAAATGCCCAAACCGTAATGGATGATCCTATCGCACAACGGCGTTTACGTCGAGAACGCTTACGGCAACGCCTAAAAAACCAAAACAATTTCTAACATTGCCAGCATGAAGGAAGATTAAAAGAGCTATAGGGGTTGAAAATAAGAGTGTGCAGTTCATCGTCTGTTTTCCCTTTATCATTTACGAAAATTCCTTCATACCTTCAAATAAGACATTCTCGCTATTTTAAAAAACCACCCGAATGGCTCAAAAATCTCATCTTAATCGCTCATTCCAACAGGTATTGACATTTCTTGCCAATCTCATAAGATTCGGCTTATTGTGTGCCTTTAATAATGAATAGAAAAAATGACCAAAAGAGTTCAAGCAAAGTATAAAGTTAATCGTCGTCTTGGGGTAAACTTGTGGGGACGAGCGAAGAGCCCTGTCAATCGTCGAGAGTATGCCCCTGGCCAGCATGGCACACATCGAAAAAAGCCGACAGATTACGGAATTCAGCTTTTAGCGAAGCAAAAGTTGCGCTTTTATTATGGTAACATCGGGGAACGCCAATTCCATGCTATCTATGAAGAGGCTTCTCGCCGCAGAGGAGATACAAGCGAAAACATTATCGAGCTTTTGGAACGTCGATTAGACGCAGTGGTCTATCGTATGAAGTTTGCAGCGACGGTCTTCGCCGCACGCCAATTAGTGGGACATGGACATATTCTTGTAAATGGAAAAACGATCAACATTTGTTCTTATCGCGTGCACGAGGGTGACACTATTGAGGTAATACCCGCCATGAAAGAAAATATAGCCTTATTGCTAGCGCTAGGGTCGAATGAGCGTGACATACCTGATTATATGGAAATGGACCCTAAAGAATGCAAAGGAGTATTTACTCGTGCCCCAAAGTTAGCGGATGTTCCATATCCAGTTGTGATGGAGCCTAACTTGGTCGTTGAATTTTATTCCCGTTAGGAAAACCGGAAGTGTTTCGTTTGAAAAAGATTTCGTCAGGACAAAAGAAGCGTTCTGCTTTTGATACTTTTATGGCGTGGTGTACTGTTCTGTGCGATTTTCCTGTTTGCTGTATAACCTATCTCTTCCTTTTTATAAAAAAAATATGTAAAGCGCTTTTTAGTGTCTGCCGAGGAATAGAAAATATTTTAAGGTGCATTATATCTTGGGACTCTTTATCTGAAGGTATTTTTGAATGGTGGAAGCAGTGTGTTCAGCGTCTTAAGATATGGATTCATGTCTTATCTGCGAAAATAGGAAAAGATGTACTCTATGGTGTGAAAAGATTATGTAAAGCTCTTCTTTATGATTGTGGAAAAATACAAAATGGTCTGGAGAGAGCTATGCTTTGGAACTTTCACCCCTCCGGGGGGGGGGGGGGACCCTTGGATGGTGGAGGTATATGCACAATAATCTCAAAACACGCATTCATAAACAGTTAGAGCCTTACTCAAAAATCGATGCGTTCGTTAGCGGTACGATGACGGCTATGATGGTAACGCTTATTCTGCTCATTCAGCAAACGCGCTATTTTAGTAACGATATTTACAAACTAACGACTGACCGAATTACGCTAATGCAATGGGTGGCGAGAGAGAATCAGGCGAGAGAGAATCAGGCGAGAGAATCTTTGGTAAGAAAACTCCAGTCTGAAATCATTCCAGAACATTTTATGCGTATTGACGTTGTAGAGCCTGTGCGTGTTTTAACAAAGAAATCTTTATTACGTTTAAGAAAAAAAATGCAACAGATACTATCTGCTCCTATCCCGAGTAATCCTATCCTTACTGACTCCTTCAAAGGGGAATTAGCAGGAAAATCAGAAGTAATGCATCTGACGGTTCTTTTGCCCAAAGGGATGTCGTCGGATGCTTTTTGGGTAAAAACAGCAGTTTCTCCTGTGCGCAAGCTGATGGTTATTTGCGGCCTGAAACCAACAACATTGGCCCCCCAAGAGAAAACATTCGTTGATACTCTGTTAGCGCGTGGCATAGATGTGTTGTTTTGTCCCATGCCGCTATCTCCGGATAATCTTCCTGCTTCTGTACAAGTATCAACGTCAGGTTCTGCGCCAATGTTTAAAATTGGAGAGGTAGATTTTGTTTGTGATGGAACGTATGCAGGATTAAAGGGCCTAGATTCAAAAACATTTTGCTCTTTGCAATACTTTATCGAACCTGTTGTGCAAGCTGTCTCATTCGTCTGTTCTCATATAGATGTCCACTATGAAAAGATTGGCTTATGTGGCGCTGATGAAGGAGCTTTTATGGCGCTTCTTGCTGGATGTGTGGATACGCATTTCAATGCTCAATATTTTATTGATGCGCCCATGCCTTTTACTGACCTGAACAAAAACGATTACAAACGTACCATCTGTTTTTTTGAAAACACAGAAGAATATATCACACGGTATCTGATGACTGTATTAGGTAAAAACAGAAAAGCCTCTTTCTTTCATCATAAACATAATGCTAAAGCGCCAGGTATTTTGGCATTAACTTATGCGTCACGAATGGAAAATCTTGCTAAAAGTAAAGGGCTTGGATCCTTACAATTTTTTGTGGAATCCGAAGAAGGCACTGGCCTGACACCGCAAATTTCCGAAAAAATCCTGCAAGATTTCGCACCGTAAAGAAGTGTTCGGAGGGCGAGACACCTGCTTTCGCCCGAAGGGACAGCATCCATCATACACGCCTTTTTGAATGGTTATAGTAATTTTAGTTATTAATGGCGTATAATCCCTCCTTGACGGCAAGACAGCATCTTTAGCATCGCAAAAAGCCTATAAGTAAAGCAGTTTGCGAATCGCGTTATTTTTCAGATTTTACCCTCATAGAACATTTTGGGTAAAATGAAAGATGCTGAAAGCTATTTCTAAAAAATATCAAATGATGCGTTTCTAAATCAGCCTTACTATAATGGATCAACTTCTTAGAAGTGTTTGTTTACAAGTCCTTTACCTTCTCTAACCACTCTTCTTCCCGTAAAATAGTCACGTTTAAATGTTGGGCTTGCGTATATTTGCTTCCAGGATTTTTACCCACTATAAGGTAATCTGTCGACTGTGTCACAGTGCTTCCTACATGTGCGCCTAAACGCTCCGCAAGGACTTTAGCCTCAGCACGACTTGTCTGTTCTAATTTCCCCGTAAATACTATTGTTTTGCCCGTAAATAGAGTTGCACGCTTAGGGCGCATTGCCTCTATAGAGATGACCTGCACGTGTCCTGCTGGATCATTTGCATTTCCTGTACCAGCAAGAGCATCTAATAATGCCACATTTTCTGTACAATTTAAGAAGGTGCTTATATCCGTTACAGTCTGCTGCCCGATGCCAGAAAGCTGCGCTAAATCCTCCTGAAAGGTAGAGTTTCGCCCTGCGTCCCGAAAAGCCGCATAGGTTTTATAAAAATCCCCTAAAAGACGGGCTGTAATAGCCCCTACACTAGGAACCCCTAAAGAAAATAAAAATCGGTCGAGAGAAATAACACGCCGTGCTTCAATTCCCCGGAAAAGGGCTTGTACAGATACCTTTCCCCATCCCTCGCACTGTGCAATTGGATGGGAAGTTAAAGCTTCACGTTGTTCTAGCGTAAACAAGTCTGTTGGAGAGGAGACCTTTCCAGTTTCAATAAGGAATTGTATCGACCGGCGTCCAAGG
>JAIRST010000036.1 GCA_031255325.1 Holosporales bacterium
TGGAGGAACACTTCTTTTAGATGAAATTAGCGAGATGCATTCCGCTCTGCAGGCAAAACTACTCCGCACGATTCAAGAACGCGAAATCTGCCGCATTGGTGGGAATCAAACGATTAAAATAAATATTCGTCTTTTAGCAACGAGTAACCGCGATCTCATGGAAGAAATTAAACAAGGGCATTTTCGAGATGATCTCTTTTATCGTCTAAACGTCATCAGCTTAGAGATTCCTCCCTTACGGGAACGACGCGAAGACATTCTCCCCTTGTCCGAATATTTTGTGGAAAAGTATTGTAAATTAAATTCGCTAAACAAGAAAACTCTTACAGATCAAGCCAACCTTCAACTGCAGTGTTACACGTGGCCTGGCAACGTCCGCGAACTGGAAAATATTATGCATCGAACCGTTTTGCTCAGTGATGGAGCGCAAATTATGCATATTGATGCTCTTCCTCAGGTAAGTACAGCATCTGAATCAAATAAATCTATGCTTAAGAAAAATCCTATTATTTTTCCAATGGATGTTCAGGAATTTTTTGGTCGGACAATTTTTGAAGTTGAAAAAGATTTGATTCTAGGAACCCTTGATCAGTGTTTAGGAAATAGAACGCATGCCGCACACATTTTGGGTATATCGATTCGTACATTGCGTAATAAATTGCATCTTTATGAGAAAAACACAGCCATCAAAGGTATCGAATAAAAGGATTTTTTATGGCACAAACAGCATCTCCACCAGAATATTTCTCTCCGAAATTACTACAGCTTTACACGCAAAGCATGATACGTCTCAGAGATGTGGGATTTGCTATAGGCCTTGTTCTTATCCTCGTAACACTCATTTTACCCATGCCGCGATGGCTCATGGATTTTGCGCTCGCCTTATCGATTTTATTTTCTGTTATGATCCTTATGACGGTGCTTTTCATTGAAAAATCCCTCGATTTTAGCGTCTTTCCAACAGTTTTGCTCGTTTCAACTATTTTACGTTTAGCACTGAATTTGGCATCAACACGCCTTATCCTGGCGCATGGACATGAAGGTGTGCACGCTGCTGGAGAAGTTATTTATGCTTTTGGCTCCTTTATTATGGGAGGAAATTTTGTAATTGGTGTGATCGTTTTTGCGATCCTTATCATCGTCAATTTTGTCGTTATTACGAAAGGCTCTGGACGTATTGCCGAAGTTTCCGCACGCTTTACGCTTGATGCGTTACCAGGAAAGCAAATGGCGATCGATGCAGATCTTTCTTCCGGCATTATTAATGAGAAAATGGCACGGAAACGACGTAAATTTCTTGAAGATGAAACGAATTTTTATGGATCTATGGATGGTGCTGCAAAGTTCGTCCGCGGGGATGCGATTGCAGGAGTCATCATCACGCTGATCAACATTATTGCTGGTATTATCATTGGCGTTGCGCAAAAAGGTATTACGCTGCAGCAAGCCTCGGCTTCTTATACACTGCTGACAGTAGGAGATGGCCTTGTTTCGCAAATTCCAGCCCTTATTGTGTCAACGGCTGCTGGTATGTTGGTGTCAAAATCCGGTGTAGAAGGAACAACAGACAAAGCCTTCTTTGGGCAATTGAGCGAGTATCCTAATGCTTTATGGATGAGCGCCGTTTTGATGGTATGTTTGGCAATGCTTCCAGGGATCCCTAAGATTCCTTTTCTGATGTTTGGAACTGCTGTTGGATATTTCGCCTATAAGGTTTCTCAAACTACAGCAGAATCAAAAGAAGGCAATGATTCCGATAGGGACAATGCTCATACAGAATCAGAGAAAGGAGAATCTTTATCGGATGTGATGCAAGTTGAAAGCTTACGTTTGGAACTGGGATATGGTCTTTTAAGTTTTGTCAATCCAGAAAAAGGAGGAATGTTAGAGGAGCAGATCAAGGCGTTGCGGCGCCGCTTTGCTGTAGATTTGGGATTTTTACTACCTTCTGTGCGCATTCAGGACAACACGCATCTAGATGCGCAAAGCTACATCATTAAAGTTAAAGAAATCGAATGTGGTAAAGGAATAATACGACCAGATAGGTTGATGGTTATCGATCCTGCAGGGAAATTACCAACTATGAAAGGGGAAAAAGCCATTGAGCCAACTTTTGGATTGCCCGCCTTATGGATCAATGCGTCATCTCGCATGGAAGCTGAATCAAAGGGGTATACAGTCATTGAGCCGACGACAGTATTGCTGACCCATCTTGGAGAAATCATCAAAGAAAATATTGCGGAACTATTCTCATGCGCAGATATGCAGCGCATTTTAAACGAATTACCAGAAGCACCAAAGAAACTGATTCTGAATGCTATCCCAACGCAAATTAGCCTTAGTGTTTTGCAACGCATTTTCCAAGCTCTTCTCGAAGAAGGTATTTCTATCCGAGACAGTACGACCATTATCGAAAGCATAGCAGAAACGTGTATCTATACGCATACTGTATCAGGATTATTAGAGCAAGTGCGCATACGTCTCAGCCGGCAGTTATGTTTTTCAAACTTAGGAACGGATGGGATATTGTCTATTGTATCTCTTACACCAGAATCAGAATCAAGTCTTTCCGCCGCGTTAATAGGCGAGGGTGAGAATCGACAGCTGGCTTTAGCCCCTTCGTATTTACAACACTTTGTAAAGAAATTACAGCAAGTGTTTGAGCCATCGAATTTATCCGATACATCTCCTGTTTTTGTCGTCCCTGGAACGTTACGTATGGCCGTACGGTCGATACTTGAACGTGTCAAGCCTGATGTTGTTGTCTTATCACAAAATGAAATACATCCAAAAGTAAAAATCAGAACGGTGGGGTATGTTTAAAGATAACGTACCGATGAAGCAGAAACCATGCAAGAGGCCTTACGGCACGTTACACAATCCCTTGGAGAGGAAGCCATCATTTTGGAATCCGGAGAAAAAAGAAAAGGTTGTGTTGTTCAGCAAAATGAATAGAATTCTTCTTGTTTGTATAGGTATTGTATTGAAATGCGTAAAATAGCGTTTTGCATTGGAGCACTAATATTCATCGCGCTTATGTGGTTAGTGGGGTGTGAGGGAGTCTTTGGCACGAAATACAAGGTAATAAATACCATTAACGAAGTACTTCCTATCGTAGCAGAAGCTAAAAAAGAAGGGGAAGTAATTGTTTTTTTCAATATTGACCAGACTTTAACTCGTCCCAATTCTCCCTTACTGACCCTGAAAAACAGGACCGCACACAAAGATATCTTACGTGATGTAAAACGTGGCTTATCTCAGTGTGATATATTACTAGATATTGCTGCAGCCGTCTCTTTTCCCCAGGTGCTGATCGATCAAGATGCTCCTGAGGTGATTCGAAAGATACAAGCACAAGGTATCACGTGCTGGGGATATACATCTTTTATTACAGGAGCATTTGATGACATTCCCTCCTTAGAGGATTGGCGTTCGCAAGAGCTAGTGAAATTGGGAATTGCTTTTTCGTCTATTTCTGAACAAGGCGTAAATTTTCAAAGCACAAGTCTTCACCGCAATTTTTTGTTTAAAAACGGGATCATTTTTACAGACAACAAAAGAACCATATACATAGGATACGTGATTAGAAGTTTTTTCCGGTATTTATCATCCAAAGGGAAATTACCGAAAGTTGTCGTTATGGTGGATAGCACACTATATAGCTTGCGCCACTTACAGAATAGCCTGCAATATTTTCGTCCGACAATTCATTATATTGGGGTTCAGTATGTAAACGGCCTACGAGATGAGGATCCTGTTTCTGATCCAGAAGCTTTCCGAGAGCTGATGCAGCGCCTTATTATAAAGGTTTTAAAAGCACAATCTTAGGCTTGGTAAGCGTCCTTAAGTAAGCTTCTGCATTTTATACTTACCGTGAAAAGCAGCGTTAAAATAAAAATTGTATCTCGATAATGCTATAAAAATAGTAACTGCATTATCAAAATTGTAGCATTGCTACAGAGTTATTCTTATCTATAGAAGCTGATCCAATTTTGGTTCAAGGAGTTTGCAGTTTTGAGGATTTCTTGCGCTATGTCATCGATACTTCGTTTATAGTTTCTTTTAAAGGTCTTTTGTAAAGGTAAGTAAGACTGTATGCTTTAAAAATTAGGCAGAGTGAGCGTATATGCAGCTTTCTATTCCCAATATACTGACTCTTGCGCGCATGGGAGCTGTGCCTTTTGTCGTAGCATGTTTTTATTGGAATTCTCCGTGGGCGAGTGTTGCGGAAATTACCCTTTTTTTGCTGGCTTGTGTAACAGATTTTTTTGATGGATATATCGCACGGCAACAAGAACAAGTATCAGAATTTGGGCGGATATTTGATCCTATCGCAGACAAACTCCTTATTTCTGCGATTCTTCTGATGCTTGCGGGCACTCATGTTTTATCTAAACTTTCCCTTATCCCAACGGCAATCATCTTGTGTCGAGAAGTCCTTGTCTCTGGACTGAGAGAATCGCTTTCACAAAATACTGATGCTTTACTTGTTACAAATTACGCTAAGTGGAAGACAGCTTCTCAAATGGTTTCAATATCTGTGCTGCTTGTTGCGCATGCGCTGCCTAACTGGATGATTCTTTCTTTATTAGGGCAAATTGGTATTTGGATTACGGCTTTGCTTACCTTGGTTACAGGGGTACGATATTTCAAAAAAGCTCTTGCGCTGATGCAGTAATTGTACAATTTCTTGAGGATACACTCAAAAGAGATTCTCCTTCGATGACGATTATCAAAGGGCATGCTAAAGTGGTATGGTTTTTGGTGAATAGAGCAACGCACGTGTTTAGTATCAGGAGGATTTTTCTCTGCATCTTTCTCACTTTCTGTATAAGTACTTTGGCAGAAGCAGAGATTCCTCGTGTGCAATGTACAGACCTGCCGGAGGGAGGGACACATTGCCTTATAACGTTTAATCAACCAGTCGCTTCTTCTGTTAAGGTACACACCCAAAAGGAGACTCTTTCCCTTGTACTCCGCCAGGAAAATCCTGGAATAACGCCCCTTACTCTTTTCCGACCCGTAAAAGTTTGTGCCACTATTATGGGATACGAAATTCACTGCACTCCAGAAACGATATCTTTACGTTTCAACACAATAAAACCCATGCAGGTACGTAATCTCTCTTTGACACCGCGAGAGGGAAAGTTTTCCCTGCAATTTGATCTCGTTCCCTATACAAAACCACTTACAAGGAAAAATCCATCCCCCTCCTCTGTCCCCCAAAAAGCGCTCACTCCTTTGATCGCTTTGGATCCCGGGCATGGAGGTATCGACCCTGGAGCACAAGGAGTAAATGGTGTTTTAGAAAAAGACATCACCCTTAGGGTTGCGAGGATTCTTCAAAAGATTCTTCTAAAAAAAGGGTATAGAGTTTTGTTAACACGCAAGCAGGATTGCGCCTTGCGCCGAATTGACCGCCTTGAAAAGATAGAAGCAGAAAAAGCAGATTTTTTTATTTCGCTTCATGCTGATCACAATCCTCAAAAAAATATGCGAGGAATTTCGATTTATACCCTTGCAGCCACAGCTTCGGATTTGGAATCAGCGTACTTGGCACAACGCGAAAATGCCGCAGATAAACGTTTGGAAAGCATCGATGTCTCTTCTCCAGAAGTTGCTAAGATTTTGGAAGATCTTGCGAAGCGTGAAGTGCACCTTAAAGCTGAGAAATTTGTACACTTGTTTACAGACATCTTGGATCCAAAGGGGTGTTTACAACCTAAAATGCACAGGTCGGCCGATTTTCTGATTTTGCGATCCGCTGTTGTTCCTTCTGTACTTATCGAACTGGGATGCCTTTCGAATAAAAAGGATTGCACCCGTCTTGCGTCAAAAACTTTTCTATATAAGATTTCCCATTGTATAGCTAAAACAATTGATAAATATTTTTCAGAATCTGCCTTATGAAGCGTCTTTTTCGTTTTCTCATAACATTATTCCTTATCCTTTTTACAGGTGTAGGTGTTGCTGGACTAGGCGGACTTACTGTTCTTTATTATTTTGCTCGAGGTCTTCCAGATCACCACACACTTGAAACGTACGCCCCTCCCCTTGCATCCCGTGTATTCGCAACGGATGGGAGCCTTGTAGCAGAGTACGCCCTAGAAAAGCGCCTCTTTATTCCCATAGAAGCTGTTCCTGAAAAACTAGTGCGCGCTTTCTTGGCGGCAGAAGATAAGAATTTTTTCCTTCATCTTGGGCTCGATCCCCTGGGCATTTTACGAGCAGTTATTGTAAATGTGACGCATATGAGACAGCACAAACGTCTCGTTGGAGCATCAACAATTACGCAGCAAGTTGCCAAGAATTTTCTGCTTGGTAGTGAAGTTTCTCTCGCCCGAAAAATTCGAGAAGCTATTCTCTCTTTTAGGATTGAACAAGCCCTAGGGAAAAAGAAAATCCTAGAGCTTTATCTTAACCAAATTTACCTAGGACTAGGATCTTATGGTGTGGCGGGTGCTGCGTATGCGTATTTCAGCAAATCTTTAGATGATCTTTCTATCGCTGAGTGCGCTTATTTAGCAGCTCTTGCCAAAGGAGCAGAGAATTATCATCCTCTGCGTCACCCTTATCAAGCCAAGGAACGACGGGATTGGGTTATCAAAAGGATGAAGGATGAACAATGGATTTCCCCCCAACAAGCTGAAGAAGCAATGGCGGAACCTCTCGCAATTGTTTCTCCGAAAGAACGCGCTTTTGTTAAAGCGGACTATTTTGCTGAAGAGATTCGACGCGAACTGATCGACCGCCTTTCTTTCGAGAAACTTTATACTGGAGGATTTGTTGTACAAAGCACCTTAATTCCCTCCATGCAAAAAGCCGCTGAGGAGGTATTGCGTGCTGGTCTGCGTGCCTATGACCGCCAACATGGATGGCGAGGTCCTCTTGTAGAGAACGCTCATACTTTATCTTGGGGAGAGATTACCCAAAAGTATGCTGCCATCAAAGGAGATTTGCCACTTGAGCTTGCTCGTGTGCTTGAGGTGCATGCAAAGGACGTCCTTTTGGAAATGAGAGGAAAGAAAGGGCACATCCCCTTATCGGAACTTACTTGGGCACGAAAAGAACAGAGCTCTGGGTTGGGACCAGTGGTGAAACACCCCAGGGATGTCTTATCCACAGGCAACCTAATTTGGGTGGGAGAAAGTCCGCAAGGGTACACACTCGAGCAAATTCCAGAAGTTCAAGGAGCACTTGTTGCTTTGGACCCGTGGACTGGTCATGTTTTGGCTTTGCAAGGAGGGTACACCTTTAATGCAAGCCAATATAACAGAGCGACACAAGCTAAACGCCAATCAGGGTCAGCGATTAAACCGTTCGTATACCTTGCGGGGCTTTTACATGGGTTGACACCAACGACACTTTTCAACGATGCCCCTATTGCGATTGATTTAGGGGCTCAAGGCATATGGCGTCCTAAAAATTATGGACAAAAGTTTTTAGGGACGCTTCCAATGCGTATGGGACTTGAGAAATCTCTAAATACTCTCACTATACGTGTTGCTCAAAAAACTGGTATAGCAAAAATTGCCGAAGTCACGGAAACTTTCGGTATTTTTGAGAAGATGCCACCGCACCTCTCTATGGCTTTAGGAGCTGGAGAAACCACGCTTTTGCGTTTAACGGTGGCTTATGGCATGCTTGCCAATGGGGGGCGAACAATTACGCCTTCTTTGATTTCGTTTGTGCAAGATCGATGTGGACAAGTTATCCTAAAAAATGACCATCGTGTTTTTAATGCAATGCACGATGCAACAGAAGAAACACCCCCTATTCTCCCTGATACACGGAAAGAAATTACAGATCCACTGAGTGTTTATCAAGTTATCAGCATGCTTGAGGGGGCTGTCGAACGTGGCACAGCACGAGCTGCTAAAACATTGGGGGTACCTATTGCAGCAAAAACAGGTACGAGTAACGACAGTAAAGATGTGTGGTGTATTGGATTTACACCGAATCTTGTTGTTGGGGTGTTTATAGGATTTGACGCACCACGGTGTTTAGGGACACGCGCAACAGGAGGAACTCTTGCAGCCCCTATATTCGTTGATTTTATGAAAAAGGTATTGCCATCTTATTCTCCGACACCATTCAAAGTTCCTCGAGGTATTTGTTTCCGGCGTATTAATCGCCTTACAGGGGCTTCCCCTACTTCTGCCACAGAACCAGATACGATTCTAGAAGCCTTTAAACTTGATGAAAAACCTGTGGAATCTGAAGATAGTGAAAAGAAAGATATAGAAACGCAAAGCATGGAAGAACAAGTGCCTATCGCTTCTTCGGTAGACAATCAGAAAGCACCCTCTGATGATACTGATGACCAGCTCAACGACTTATGGGAAGAAGTCCTTCCTGAAAATAATTCTCAGGAAGACGCGTTAGAACGCCCCCTCAACGAACACCCAGACCACGAGGACACCTCTGATCAACCACAGCAGGATACCACTGATGATTTTGCCCATCTGATTGATGAAACCTCGGAAGAAAAATCCAAAGGTAAATCCACTTGCAAAAAAACAGAACCCAACGACATAGAAAAAACTCTTTCAGAAGACGTCACCTCTTCTACGCAAAAAGAAACCCCTCCTTCAACTTCCATTCCTCTTTTATATTAAGAGAGCTTTTACGTGGTCTTACGGAAATCCATTACGGCGTATTAGTACCTCCCCCCTTTAAAATTGATACACACAGTCAAACGGATATCAAAAGATGTCCATGATCTGGACTCAGACTACCAGAGGTGGAAGTATTGGCCCATCTTGAGTAACTCCGTAAAGGGCGGATTTGTAAATTTGGAAAGGTATAGAGGCCGCGTTTGAGCGTTTTTACGCGATCCGACCGAACTGATGAGATATACAAGTATAATGTAGAGGGAAGAAAGGTAGGAATAGACCACAAGATACCTATCACAAGATAGTTGGTATTCCTTTATATTCAAATCCTAAAGCCAGGCTTAATGTTTTAAGAAAGGTGTTACGGGGTAAGGAGCGCTGGCGCTGAAGTTGAGGATTGAACAGATCTATTCTAGGAATGAAATATGATGAGGTGTGCTTTTTTATAGGAAGAAACAAAAGAGGATACCGAAGACGATGGGTCGTTGCCGGAAATACAGATAAGAAAGAAAGGAGGCTAACTTTTTATAAACTATGCGCCAAGGTTGCTAACAAAAGGAGCGCAACAATATTGATAACCTTGATCATCGGATTAATAGAAGGACCGGCCGTATCCTTATAAGGATCCCCTACAGTGTCTCCTGTAATAGATGCTTTATGAGCCTCAGATCCTTTGCCACCGAAGTTTCCATTTTCAATGTATTTCTTGGCATTATCCCACGCCCCCCCTCCTGACGTCATCGAGATAGCAACGAATAATCCTGTTACGATGGTGCCTAGTAACATCGCTCCTATACTTTCAAGAGCAGCTATCTGACCGCCACACAAAAAGATAGCGTAATATAGCACAATTGGAGCAAGAACAGGCAACAAAGAAGGCACAATCATTTCATGAATAGCAGCTTTAGTTAACATATCTACAGCACGCCTGTAATCTGGCTTTGCTTTTCCTTCTAAAATACCTTTAATCTCTTTAAATTGTCGGCGTACTTCAACAACAATAGCCCCCGCTGCACGTCCAACTGCCGTCATCCCACAAGATCCAAAAATATAAGGCAACAACCCCCCTAAAAACAAACCAACAACGATATAGGGATTTTCCAGACTGAAATTCACCGTCAAATTTGGGAAGTAATGCTGAAGATCCTGCGTGTATGTAGAAAAAAGCACCAATGCAGCCAGTCCTGCAGAACCAATAGCATACCCTTTTGTAACGGCTTTTGTTGTATTTCCGACAGCATCCAACGCATCTGTTACGTTACGCACCTCTTCTGGCAAGCCAGACATCTCTGCAATACCACCGGCGTTGTCCGTAACAGGCCCATAAGCATCTAGCGTTACAACGGTTCCTGCTAAGGCGAGCATTGCTGTTGCTGCAATCGCGATACCGTAAAGACCTGCACTCAGGTGAGCAACCAAAATTCCCGCAGAAATAACAACAATCGGAAGAGCTGTGGATTCCATGGAAATCGCAAGACCTTGGATAATATTTGTTGCATGTCCTGTTGTTGAAGCTTGTGCGATACTGCGTACAGGCCGATAGCGAGTTGCCGTGTAGTATTCAGTACCCCACACGAGCAGCGCTGTTACAACCAACCCATCTAAAGCACAGGTAATCAAATCACATCCGGAAAAACTTGCCCCTGCCGCAGAAAATAACACGCCGCATCCAGGCACATGTTTCGTAAGAACAGTAATCCCTATACCAGAGATGATAGCTGTCGCGAAAAACCCTTTATAAAGAGCGTTCATAATATTTTGACTTTTTCCAAGTCGTACAAAAAAAGACCCTAAAATAGATCCTATAATGCATACTGCCGCAATTGCTAACGGATACATGATCAGTTGTTGACGCGCTTCTCCTTCGAAAAAGATATCAGCCAGTACCATCACCGCAGAAAGCGTAACCACATAAGTTTCGAATAAATCCGCAGCCATGCCTGCGCAATCGCCTACATTGTCGCCTACATTATCTGCTATAACACCCGGATTCCGCGGGTCATCTTCGGGAATACCCGCTTCAATTTTCCCAACAAGGTCTGCCCCAACATCAGCTCCTTTGGTGAAAATACCCCCCCCTAGACGCGCGAAAATAGAGATCAAAGAGGCGCCAAAGCTTAAAGAAATTAAGGCTTCTGAAGCTATACGAGCATCTGGAACAATAGATTGAAGATAAGAATGATAAAGGGTAATTCCCAAAAGTCCGAGACCAACAACTAAAAATCCCGTTACAGAACCGGCTTTATAAGCCACCGACAGTGCGGTCCCTAAACCATTACGAGCTGCTTCGGCTGTACGCACATTAGCGCGTATCGACACATTCATGCCAATGTACCCAGCAACACCAGACAAAACAGCTCCCAGGATAAATCCCATAGCAGCATAAATACCCAAAAATGCATAAACAAAAACGGTAACACCTCCCCCTACCCAAGCAATGACACGATATTGCCTGTTCAGGTAAGCCCGCGCTCCTTCTTGAATAGCGCCTGCGACTTCTTGCATCCGTTCTGTTCCTACGGAAATAGTAGCAATGCCTCTAAAGGCAAAAAAACCATAGAGGAGGGCTAAAAATGCACAAGCAATGATAAGTGTTTGTTCCATGACCTCTACCTTTCAATTTTGCCAAGATGCGCTTCCTGTGCAACACCTCAAAATACCGTTTCTTATTTTCTTCTCAGGCAGAATATCCATAAACCTGCAAAACCCGCACCATAATGCCATAAATACGGTTTTGATGCAAATTCAGGATTTTGCTGAATGTTTACAAAGTCGCTCTCTAATATAAGTTTAGTTTCTTCGTATTTCTTTTCAATGTCTTCTCTAAATTGATGATGAGATTTCATCTCCTCAACATAATCACTTTCTCCTGTATCAACGTATCAGGAAGGGCGGCTATCTGATCGGCTCCTATCGCGATAGGAGCGTGCGTTTTATTGAAATAGACAGTTAAAGGAATATTCAAAGTTCTGGCAATCGTTTGCAGTATGTCTTCAACTCTTCCGAAATCCTCTTTGTGAAATAAAAGATGTATATTAGGGCCTGCGTCAAGCGTCCAAAAGGCACGTATAGCATGCTGATCTCGTTGTCGAATAAAAAAATTCAGAAACGAGTTTGTTTGTGGAAGCAAGTAACACACAGGTTCCTGCATCGTTTGCATAACGGCATGCATAGCAAAAGCATCTCGTTCTGCGTGGTGAGTGAGTGTCTGCCAATCACCTTTATAAAGGGCATCTTTGATTTCCTCAAGAATACGAGGCAGCGCTGCATGACGTAAAGGAAATAATGGAGATGTTATTGCTGACATATGCCCTTGACTGCTGGAAACAGCCTTTTCTTGTGAACTGATCACGACGACACCATGCTCAAGATTTTGAAAATCCCTATGTGCCTCAATGGAATGTGTTTGCGTTATAGGGTGTTCTAATAAGCGTTCCCACAAGACAAATGCCGCAGGTAAAACAGATCGGGTCGCAGATCCACTTAAAAGACGTGCTCCCTCTGTCAACCATAGGGTGTATTCTTCTGGTGAGAAAACCTCTGCGAGGTGAAAAGAGTCAGATAAAGCGCCAATTAAAGCCGCTCCTCCTGAAGCACTTGAGGCAATCCCGCAAGCAACAGGGAAATTCCCAGTACTATTGATGCATAAAGCTGTTTTTTGTCCAAGACCTTGAAGAATCTTGGTTAAAACAGTCTGCATTCGTTCTGGAAGAACAGCACGGTGACCATTTAAAGAAAAATGTATTCCCGGTTCAGGAGTAGGATGAACAACTGTATAAGATCGGAATCCCCCCAAGGTAAAACTGATGCTAGAATTTAGTGGAATTTGGAGATACAAAGGCTCTTTGCCCCAATATTTGATGAGTGCAATATTAGAAGGCGCGCTACAATAGCCTTGCGTTTGAGATAAAGGAGCGCAACGCGCTCTATTCAAAAGCTGATGAAACCGAGAAAAAGTATCGGTTGTCACGGAAGAATAATCTCCGTGATAATATGATCTTGAAAGGCTTGCAGTTGGCACGCTTTCCACGGAGACCATAAGCAATCGCCAAACCCTGCCCCCAGACTTTTAAAAGGAATATTTTCCTGACGAAGATTCTGGATAAGATCCATATCTGGTAAGATGCCCTGCTGTTGCTGTATACTATGCGCCTGGGCGATAAGAGGCGAAAGGTGGGCAACATTTGGGTCTTTTAAAAACGATTCTGCTAGTGCGCCATGAGCACGAGCGTGCGAGAAACACTTTTCCTCTGAGAATTTTTTCAATGCCGCTTTTGTTTCGGCATAAAGATACGTTCCAAGAATTGTACCGAAGTGTACATGTTCCTGGGGCGCATGCTGCACAGTAATGGGACAAAACTCCGGAAGAACCGCGTCATGAGTACGTTTATACATCCACAGCTGAGGGGAAGAAAGATCTTTGGCCGCTAATTGTAATGTTGCGTCATATCCGCTTCCTGTTCCTTGAATACGATTTAAACTTTCACGCAAGCGTTGGAAAAATAAGGAAGAAGCTAACGGAGGATCATTACAAAGATATCCGAAAAGAAAAGCATGGATACTGGCTAAAAGAGCAGATGAAGACCCAAATCCCAAGTGAGGAGGAAAACTTTTCTCGACAGCGATAGTAAGATCTTTTTTATTTTTACGTAGCTTGATCAGCACATCTTCGTAAGGTGCCAGAACCCCTTGAAAAAAATCAGCTCCTTCAAAAGAGTCAACAATAAGGATTTTTTCTTTTAAAAAAGCACTGTGCACACGTATGACAGGAGAAGTATCTGTACCCTGCACCGTACAAGATACCTCAACGCGAAAATCCGAAAACGTAACCGCAACACCTGGTAATCCTAAGAGTAAGCCATATTCTCCAAATAATAAGGCTTTTCCGGGCATGGAATAGCGACAAGATAATGCTTCGGCGTCAAAAGCTTTAATGGCGGAACAATCCTTCAACATCAAATCCCGCCTTCTCAATTTGTATAATTTCCGACAAGGCACGTAGTCCTGCCTGAAAAATCTCGGATTTTCTTTCACGTACAAGTATCGTATCTAGCTTTTTTTTCAAGGCGTGTAGATACAAAACGTCATTTGCGGCATAATGCTGCTGTTCTGGGCTAAGCGTATCGTTTCCCCAATCGGAGGTTTGCTCTTCTTTTGAAAGATCAATTTGCAACAAACTTTTGCAAAGTTCCTTTAGTCCATGTTGGTATGTGTACGTACGCGCAATTTTTGAAGCCAGTTTTGTGCAATAAAAGGGATATATAGAAATCCCAAAAGTTTTTTCCAATAAAGGAACATCAAAACGGGCAAAATGGAAAATTTTTAGTACTTTAGGATTCGCTAAAACACGTACTAAATGAGGAGCAGGATTCGGCAGAGAAGCGATACGTACAAGATGACAAGCATCATCCCCACCACAGAGTTGCACCAGGCACAGACGGTCACGCCCAATTCTTAGCCCCATTGCTTCAGTATCAACAGCAACCCCTTGCGGAAACGTAAGCCCCTCAGGCAAATCATTGAGGTGTAAAAAAATCTGCACAGTGCCTCTCTATAAGATAAAGTGGTGCCCAGAAGAAGACTCGAACTTCCACCTGCAGAGCAGACTAGAACCTGAATCTAGCGCGTCTACCAATTCCGCCATCTGGGCGCCCAAAGTTGTGGATACCTTAGATCTCAATCTCTGTCAATGAGAAAGCATAAGTATATTTTTTATTGCCATATTTTATTTTTACCTATTTTATTATCAAAAAATTTACAAATATATGGCAATATTAAGCTGTAGAAAAAACGGTAAATAAGAGAATTCTTATGTTGAACAGACAAAAAATGCTATATCAATTCCTTGTAGCAACGTGTATCCTAGGGTATTCGTTTGAGAAAACGTTCGCAGAGGAAATGCTAGACGTTGATATAGAAGATGCCGAAGATGAACAGGCTATTGCGGAGCGCGCGGCATTGTACACAGACCGGTCTATCGATGCACAAACTAGTGTATTTTTGCGAGATATAAAACGATTTCTACACGGTAATGGAGGGGAAATATCCGATCTTGTACACCGGGGAAAAAAATTGGCGGACAGACATTTTTCAGATGGAGAATATATCATTGGCCGAGAACTCGATGACCTCGTTGAAATCGTTTCTTTAGGAGAAATGGCCACACCGGAATGCTGGGAAACAGTTGACACACTTATGGATCTTCCGCACTGACGGATATTTTCAACCGTATGGTGGATGCGGAAATTTTTCTCAATTGATCACCAGAAGGAGAAGTATATTATATTTTAGGAGAGTTTTTTAAGCTAAGTATTGTAAAGGGTTTTGCAGGACAGAATACTTATTGTCCAATGATTATAATGTGTTCATTCAAGCCATAAAACAACAAAAAGACGAACAGGTACAAAAGAACACTCGTATATGGTAGCTATTAGGTGCGTGAACCACACACGCCCCGTATATTTAAAAGGAAACACTGTACATGAGCCTATGTACATACAAAGTGGAGACGTCTTCTGTAGGAAAGCGTCTTGATCAGTTTCTGGCGGAAGCTATAGGCACCTCTCGAGCGCAGACGCAGAAATTTATTAAAACAGATAGAGTGCATTTTATGCCTTGTAAGATAGAAGCGAACACGGATATTCCCTCTTTATGTTCTACAACCTCTCTTTCGCCCTCTTACCATGTGCGTCTAGGAGATCTCTTTGCTTTTGATCAACATGCTTTAACAACGACAGAGGAAACACTTACCCCTTATCCTATGGCGTTGGAGATTTTATTTGAAGATGCGGATATTATTGTTTTAAACAAGCCAGCTGGACTGGTTGTTCATCCAGGAGCCGGAACTCGAGAACCTGCGCTTGTACAAGGTCTGTTGGCTTATACAAAAGGGCAGCTTTCTAATTGCGGAGATCCTATCCGTCCGGGCATCGTGCATCGCTTAGATAAAGACACAAGCGGTGTGATGGTCGTGGCGAAAACAAATACTGCCCATCAAAGATTAGCGCAACAATTTGCAGTGCATACTTTGCTGCGCCAATACACAGCATTTTGTTGGGGGAAACTTTCTCCTCTCTCCGGAGAAATGATAACGCAAATAGGCCGTCATCCTGTTAATCGCCAAAAAAGGATCGTTTTACCTGCAGGCGGCAAGCGCGCCCATACAGTATACTGCACACAGCAGGTTTTTATGCATCCTATTGCCTCTGAAATACAGTGCGAACTAAAAACAGGCAGAACGCATCAGGTGCGTGTACACCTAAGTAACGCAAGATGTCCTGTAATCGGAGATCCTTTATACACCCGTAAACGCTCTGTTGGCATAACAAAAAATCCAATACTTCAAGATATCTTTGCCTTTCCAAGGCAGGCTTTACACGCAACAACGCTAGGATTCACGCATCCCACAACCAACCAAGAAGTGCTTTTTACTTCTCCCTTGCCTGCCGACCTTTTGCACTTAAAAGCATGCCTAGAAATGTTGGCTTGCGCATAAAGAAATAAAAACTCCTTTCCTTGATAGGTAATTCACAATTCAATCACTAGCTTGGATGCTTTAACACGATTGCAGGAAGCACTTTTTCAGAGGACAGATAATAGCTAAAAATGAAACGAAACCAAGAACAGCACATAACTATTAATGAAAATTTAAATTACTATTATATTTTTCTTCATTAAAAATTTGCATAACTGTTCTTTATTGTTATAGACTACATTTATATAATTCAAAAATGAGGAGCGCCATGTTTCAAGGGCATTTGACACTTAAATGTTTAAAAACTACAGCTATTTTAAGTGTTGCATTTGTTTTCAATGCAGCGTACGCAATGCTTAAGCAGATACCTGATAATGAGAATGCAAGTAATAGGAATAGAAGTTCTATTTCTGGGCAAGTCCCAGAGAGTACCTTTTTCATAGTGCGCCACGGAAATACATATGGTGATGATCTTATAAAGGGAACATCAGACGCAGTTATGCACATAAGCGATCCCACGCGAACATATGCTACTCGTACATTTCCTTTTGATTTTCAGGATCATGATAGTAAACGGCATTGGATTGATTTGTGGATTTTTGTCTGTGACCACGTTCAACGTAAAGACACTGATTTCGCTTCTTCCTTGAAAGAGCCTTTCACGGTAGAAATAACAAATCCAGGAAACTTTAGCTTAGTACGAAGGTTCACTACACAGTGCCCAGAAATGAACAGCCTAAATAAATTGCAAATCCAGCTCGTTCCATTTACCCTTACATCTAGTGGTGTTTTAGCTGCAGAGAATGCAGCGGAAAAAATCATCTCTTACATAAAGCTATACAATTTAGTTGGTGTTCCTATCACAATTCTTTACAGTCCGCGCTTAAGAGCGGAGCAAACGGCTCAAAGCATTATGCGTTTCCTCGCTAAAAACAATATAACGATTAAGACAATAAACAGTGAACAAAAGTTAGATGACATACAGTTTAGCCCAGAATTTCAGGGACAGGACAAGAAAAAATTGATGCGGCGCTTTCCTGATGAAGCTCAAAATTACCAAGAAACTCCAAGTGATTTCCTCGATAATGAGGCATCATGGCAGCTTGTAGACTTTCCGAAAATGAACAGCAAAACCCCAAGGGCAGCTTTCAAAGCAAAAATTTTAGGACTCGAAGGAGAAAAAGGATCGTTTAATCGTTCTGAATCACCCTTTATCGAAATTTGTGTAACGCACAATATAACGGGCGCTCTGATAGTTTCAGAGTACGGTGGATACCGTAATGCTACGCCTATCGATCCAGGTTCTGTAAGCATGATTACTGTGGTTAAATGTGTACCTCTGTATAACTCACAAGAGCAGGTTTTTCCAAATGAATCAAAAAGGCAGGCGGCTTCGCCAAAGAAGTTTACATTAGGCCATTTTGAAAAATCTAAGCGTTCTCATTCTATGGAAAGTATTTCTCAAACAGTTATCCATGAGTGAGCTGATGGTAGTGAAAAATCTAATAAAAACATACAATGTTAGGAGTGTATGTGATTATTGTCGTAGGAAAAACTTAGGCTTATCCTTTCGGAAATTGAGGATTCAAAAATGGGATCGGACTTTTTGGAAGGATATCAACAAGAAGAGGTCAGCAAGGAAGTTTTCCATAATAAATCCCCTCGTAATCTAGAAGCGGAGCAAGCGCTTCTTGGGGCAATCTTGCTGAATAATAAAACCTATGAGACTATTTCTGAATTCCTGCGTCCAGAGCATTTTTCGCATGCGGTGCATGGACGCATTTTTGCTGTTCTAGATATCTTAATTGGCCGAGGAGAAACGGCAGATCCCATCACACTTAAAGCGTATTTCGAAGGCTCAGAAGAGCTCGAACCTGTTGGGGGAGCTGGATACCTCGTCAACTTAGCAGCTTCTGTCGTTACCATTTACAACGTTGAAGATTACGGACGACTTATTTACGATCTTTACATACGGCGCCAGGTTATCGCTCTTGGAGAAGAAGCTGTTAACAGAGCACGCGCGTTTTCTCCTGAAGAAACTGCCTTGCAGCAAGTAGAATCCATTGAGACAAAACTTTTCGAACTTGCCTCGACTGGTTATGTCCGAGAAGGTGCCATTCCTTTTGACAAAGCTCTCGTTTCTGCGATTCAGATGGCAGAAAAAGCCTATAAGCGAGATAGCCACGTTTCGGGTATAACAACAGGCTTTGCAGATTTGGATAGGTGGACAGGAGGATTGCATCCCTCAGATCTCATCATTCTCGCAGGACGGCCTTCTATGGGAAAAACAGCCCTTGCAATGAACATCGGATACAATGCTTCCCTTGCAACTCTTAAAAAAGCTGGCGGTGGAGGATGCGTCATTTTTTTTTCTTTGGAAATGTCCTCGGAACAACTTGCTACCCGTTTGCTCGCTCAGGAAAGCGGTATTTCTTCAGATCGTATTCGGCGCGGAGAAATTCGAAAGGAAGACTTTACAACATTTGTCGAGGTGAGCCGAAATTTATCCCGTATCCCGTTTTTAATTGACGATACCGCAGCGTTGACTGTTTCTGCGTTAAGAACACGAGCCCGAAGAGCAAAAAGAAAGCATGGCATTGACCTTATTATTATCGACTATCTGCAACTGCTCAGCCCTCCTGCAGGAAAGCGTGCAGATGGCCGCGTGCAAGAAATCTCTGAAATCACACGTTCCTTAAAAGCTATTGCAAAAGATTTAAACGTACCTATCTTAGCTTTGTCGCAACTGTCTCGTGCTGTGGAGCAACGCGATGACAAAAGGCCCCAACTTTCAGATTTGCGGGAATCGGGTTCTATCGAACAAGATGCAGACATTGTCATGTTTATTTATCGGGATGAATACTATGAAGCGCGCAAAGAGCCTTCTCCTCAAAGTGATAAACATATAGAATGGCAAAAGCGTATGTCTACTGTATACAATTTGGCCGACCTTATTATAGCAAAACAGCGTCATGGACCAGTAGGAACGATTCGGCTATTGTACAATAGTAAAATGACGAAATTCGGGAATTATATAGAGACAACGCGAGTGCTTCATGCTTAAAAATTCTTCTGAGCATGGGCTGTCTCTCCTTCCGGCACATACTCTATCAGCCATACAAATTGATCTGACACACGTGCAACATAATTATCGCGTTCTGCAGCAATTTTTAAAAGATTCGGGCAGCATGCAAACACGGTGCGGGGGTGTTGTTAAGGCGAATGCTTATGGTGTTGGAGCTATTCCTGTTGTTAAAACGTTATACGAGGTTGGATGTCGGGATTTTTTCGTGGCCGATTGCGATGAGGCACTCCGTATTCGCTCTTATGTGCCAGAGGGGCGTATTTTCGTCTTTTCAGGATTGATGGCCCATACAGCTCCTCTCTTTATAGAGAACGACTTTATTCCGACTCTCTTGCACAAGGAGCAAGTCTTATACTGGCAACGCGAGGCACAACGCTTAAAACGAAAG
>JAIRST010000029.1 GCA_031255325.1 Holosporales bacterium
TTTATTATCGTTAGCTGGAGTTATATTTCCATTTTCATCCACATTATATACCTTTCCATCTTTGTCCTGTACTGTTGCCGGCAAATCTGCTGTTCCATCTTCCTTTTTAGGCAGGTCTATTGTATGTGAATTTCCTTCATCATCTTCTGCCCAATCGGACATTAATATGCTAGGGGTATCGCGGCATCCGGCCAATAGAAAAAGAAAATGTATATAGAAAGATCTTTTCATAGGGCTACTTTAGCAAAGTTGCGTAAATGAAATCTAAAAGAAGTCCGCAACTTAAAAAATTACTAAAAGAGTCACTCAACAATATCTCGCCTGCCTTCCTTTAAAACTCTATCAATTTAATGGTCTTGCAATAATCTTCTTGATTCTGAATAGAGAATGCTTTACAAAAAGAATGTTGTAGTTGAGAAGTAGAAAAAATGGCTAATCATCAGTCAGCATTAAAAAGAATCCGCCAGAATGCAAAGCGTGCGGCGCGAAATAGAGGGAATCTTAGCCGTATACGGACTTTTTTGCGAAAATTTGAAGAGGCTATCGCTTCAAGAAAAAAGGAAGCGATTGGTGTAGCTTTTAGACAAGCCCAGGCTGAGGTACAAAAAGGCGTTCGTAAAGGTGTGTTGCACGCCAATACAGCAAGTCGTAAAATTTCACGACTGAACTATCGTGTAAAGGCGTTAGATTCGCACTCCTAAATTGAGGAGTTGGTTCTTCGATCTCGCTTCCTCCGGTGAGCGAGTGTTTTTCATTTTGAACGAGGATAAATGATGGCAGAAGGAGCTTTAGTCGGTTTTCTCGGCGCCTCTTCTGAAGTTCTGCCTCATAAACAGTGGGATCTTGTTTCATGTCGTTTTCAACAGGAATATGGTGCAGCAGTCGTACGGAGTTGGATTAAACCGCTTACTTTTTGTTCTTCTGCCTCGGGTATTGTAACGTTATCTGCCCCTACGCCGTTTTTGCGAGACTGGGTGGTGAATAATTATGCACATCGATTGGTCGAGTTTTGGCAAGAGATTGATTCAGCGGTACAAAGTATTATCATTGTTACTGCTCATGAGCAGAGTTTTTGGGACACCACCGCTAGACAGAACGCTCAAGATAATACAGAAAGTCCCTCTCGTGTAAACGATTTTGGGGCTCTTGATCCAAAATTGACATTTGAAAACTTTATTGTCGGTAAGCCAAACGAGCTTGCTTATGCAGCAGCACGTCGGGTCGTTGATGCTGTAACCGTGGCTTTTAATCCTTTATTTCTTTTCGGAGGTGTTGGTCTAGGGAAAACACATTTAATGCATGCTATCGCATGGAAAATCAGGAACAACCAATCCCGTCAAGTCATCTATATGTCTGCGGAAAAATTTATGTATCAGTTCGTACGAGCAGTACGGTTTAAGGATACGATGACGTTCAAAGAGCAATTCCGCTCTATTGATGTATTAATGATCGACGACATTCAATTCATATGCGGTAAAGATTCCACACAAGAAGAGTTTTTTCATACATTCAACGCTCTTGTTGATAATAACCGCCAAGTTATTGTTTCAGCGGATAAATCGCCCTCTGATTTGGAAGGAATGGAAGAACGTATGCGTTCACGTCTTGGATGGGGACTTGTCGCTGACATTCATCCAACAACATACGAGCTGCGTCTGGGGATTCTTCAATCGAAAGTGCAAAATTCTTCTCTTTCCATTCCTGTAAAAGTTCTTGAATTTCTAGCACACAAAATTACTTCGAATGTTCGTGAACTGGAAGGAGCGTTAAATCGGGTTATTGCTAATGCACAGCTTGTTGGCCGTGAAATTACACTGGAAAACACGCAAGACGTTCTGAAAGATTTACTCCGCGCCAATGATCGACGGGTAACTATTGAAGAAATTCAACGCAAGGTAGCAGAACACTATTCTGTACGCTTAACGGATATGCATTCGACACGGCGTTCAAATCAAGTGGTGCGTCCTCGTCAAATTGCAATGTACCTTTCAAAGGTATTAACCCCCGCTTCACTTCCCGAAATTGGTCGAAAATTCGGGGGTCGTGATCACACAACAGTTATGCATGCCGTAAAAAGGATTGACGCTCTTATAGGCAGTGACCCATTATTATCTGAGGATGTTCGCTTACTAAAGCGTATGCTAGTTTAGGAGGCTTTAAGAAAATGCGATTCGCCCTTCCACGTTCTCCCCTTCTTACAGCGGTTACTTCTGCACACGGCATTGTGGAACGCAGACCAGCTGTTCCTGTGTTATCTCATCTTCTCCTTGAAGCGAAGCAAGACGAAATAACGCTACGGGCAACGGATTTAGATCATACTTTTACCGCACGTATTCCAGCGTCTGTTGAAACTCCTGGTACCGCTATTGTACTTGTACAAACGCTTTATGACGCATTACGCAAAACCGGGGAAGTCGATACGCTGGGTTTCTTTGTCAATGAAGAAGGAAGCCGTCTAACATTAAAAGCGGGTCGTTCGCGTTTTAATCTTACTATACTTCAGGAAGCAACCTTTCCAGAGGAGGGAGCTTTTTCTGCAGCGACATCGTTTAAGTTGGCTACCCTAGCCCTAAAGCAACTGATTGATAAAACGCGTTTTTCCGTCTCTACTGAGGAAACGCGTTATGCTTTAAATGGCATTTATATGCACACTACAGCCGAGGACACTGTCTTACGCGCGGCCGCTACAGACAGCCACCGATTAGCGGTGACGGCTGTTCCTTTCAAAGAATCAGCATCCCTTAGTATGATTTTATCACGGAAAACTGTTACTGAAGCCACAAAACTTTTGGATAAATCAGAAGGAGAAGTTTCTGTAAGTGTTTCAGCAGCCCAAATTCGGTTGGATTTTGGGAACGAAATCCTGACCGCGCGCCTTGTTGATGGAGAATTTCCGAATTACACACGTGTTATTCCAGAGCGCTCAACGACTTTCTTTGATGTCGATCGCAAAAAATTCATTGAAAGTGTTGATCGTGCCTCTATCATCGCGGACGATACGGTGCGTATTGTCAAGTTAAAACTGCAAGAAGATTTACTGCGCATTTTCTCGGTGCAGCATGAATTGGGCACAGCTGAAGACGAAGTTGATGTTCTCTTTAAAGGCTCTACGTCATGGGAAGCCAGCTTTAATGCCCGATATTTGCTAGAAGCTGCAGAACACATCGACGGAGACAAGATACGTGTTTACATCACGGACGCACTAGCCCCCGTTCTTATGGAACGTCCAGAAGATAGCGCGACGTCTTTTGTAGTTATGCCCATGCGGATGTAGTGTCGCAGGCATCTTTTCTGTTGCAAAGGCAAAATGGCATTGTATCCCTGTTTTTAACGTATTTCCGGAATTACAAAAGGTTACGCCTTACACTTGATACGCGCAGTGTTCTTTTAACAGGCCCTAATGGAGCAGGAAAAACTAATGTTTTAGAGGCGATTTCTTTACTGTCTTCTGGTAAAGGATTACGCCAAGCCCCTTTAAGTGAAATCCGTACCATAACAGCACCAGCTCTTAGCAATTGGTCAGTTTCCGTACAAGTGCAAACGCCTTCTGGCGTACTGGATTTGGGAACTGGATTGGAAGAACCTTCTTCGCGTCATGCTATCGAAAGGCGTATTGCCAGGATCCATCATCAATGTGCGAAATCCCTAAGTGCTTTTGATGATTTTTTATGGATTTTGTGGCTTACACCATCGATGGATCGTCTTTTCACAGAGGCTCCACAAAAACGACGTCAGTTTTTTGATCACCTCGTTACAGGTCTCTTTCCAAAACATAAAGGTTTCTGTGCCCAATATAAAATATTGCTAAAAGAGCGCATGAAGCTTCTTATGACACGGAATTCAGACATCACCTGGATATCTGCAATAGAAAAAAGGCTTGCCCATATCGGGGCAAAAATTACAGCAGCGCGTAACGATTTTCTTAAGTTGCTTATGGGCGCTTTGCCGGATACGCCATCCCCCTTTCCTTTTCCTGAAATCCATTTGCTTGAAACTTACACACCGGAAGGTTCTATTGAAGAAACGCTTTGTGCTGTGTTGGAAGAAAGTCGTGACCAGGATGCACAAACAGGAAACACGGCTTTTGGCCCTCACCGTACAGAGTGGAACGTCTTATTTGTTGAAAAAGGTCTTCCAGCTTCTGCTTGTTCAACAGGAGAGCAAAAAGCACTTCTTATTTCAATTGTTTTGGCGACAGCTCGCCTTTATAAAGAACGCCGTCAGGGGGTACCTTTACTGCTATTTGATGATCTTTCAGCGCATATAGATGCCTTGAAACAATCTGCCTTATGGCAGGTTTTGAAAAACCTGGAGATGCAAACATGGTTTACAGGTGTTATGCCTCCGCATTTCCCGACAACAGATGCGGATTTACAATGCTTTGCTGTTGAGCATGGAATTTGCATCCCTTCCTCTTTCCATCCATCATAAAAATCAGGCTGCTGTGGTGTGAGACGAAAAATGGTCTAAAAAGGGTAAAAGGGTTGTGAACGAGAATACTTCTAAAAAACGACGTGCTTTATCTTTATCCAATGGAAGCGCTGAGATATTCTCAGGAATGTTAATATCTCGTTTTAACGTAACAAGATCTCGTGAAAGAAACGCTTGCTCTTGATAGGTGGAAATTTTTTCTTGTACCTTTGGGGGCATAATATCGGAAAGATGAGCGTAGATCCCTTCTAAAGAGTTATACGTTTGCAAAAGGCTGGCAGCGGTTTTTGGGCCAATCCCTGGAACACCAGGAATACAGTCACTCTGATCCCCTACAAGAGCTTGAAAAGCAATCATTTTTTCAGGCAGAATACCGTATTTATTCAATACACTTTCAGGTGTAATAAACGCTTTCTTCATAGGATCATAAAGAGCAATATGAGGGTTTATGAGCTGAATTAAATCCTTATCGCTACTCACGATAGTGCACGCACTTCCTTTTTCAGCGATTTGTGTTGCAAAACTGGCGATCAAATCATCGGCTTC
The DNA here is from genome assembly GCA_031255325.1 of Holosporales bacterium. Lineage (GTDB taxonomy): Bacteria > Pseudomonadota > Alphaproteobacteria > UBA3830 > JAIRMZ01 > JAIRST01. The sequence goes on from JAIRST010000029.1 coordinate 4,978, forward strand.
GAAATTTAGATGCTCAAAATGAGGAATACTAAAAGCCGTGCAAAATTGACGCACAAACGGAAATTGTATCGCAAGGGTTGTATCAGTCTGCCTACGATTTGTTTTATATTCCGCATAAAGTTCATGCCGGAAAGTTTGTCGCCCAGCATCGAAAAAAACGTACAACGCTCCCCTTTCTGCTTGCGTTAAAAGAGGCAATATCATGCGAGCAAAGCCGTACAACGCGCCTACGGGGCGTCCTTGCGTATCCGTAAGGGGAGGAAAGGCATGGAAAGCGCGGTGAATAAATCCCGATCCATCGACCAATATGTAAGATTTTTCTAAAATATCCATCGATTCTTTTATATCCTTCAAGAGATGCTAAGACGCTGGCGCATCAGTTTCTTTAGAAGCTTGACGCTTTTCATACATTTCCATAAAATTAACAGGAGCCAAATATAAGGGAGGAAATCCTCCATCTCCTGTAAGATGGGCAATAATGCTGCGAACAAAAGGGAAAAGCAGGCGCGGACACTCAACATAAAGAGCAAGTGGCAACATATTTTCTGGAAGATTTTCGATAGAAAAAATGCCTACATAAGTGAGTTCTAAAACAAAAAGAGGTGACGCTTTCAGCAAAGCCGAGGCTTTCGTTTCAAGAGAAATAGCATGAATATTTTTCTCTATATCAGAAGTTTGAACCTGCATATTGATCTGAAGGTGAGGCGTTTCTTCTATCGACTGACGAGCAACTTCAGTGGCCTCAAAAGATAAATCCTTGATATATTGCGTTAAAATACTCATGGAAGGGATAGGAGTTTCTTCATTGGAATGTTTTTTCATTTGCGGTTTTCCTCATTCTCTTGTATATGCTTCTTAGGCCTATCAAAAGTTCTAACGTTGCGCAACAGCGAACATAAAAACTATGTTTTACTGAAACTTAAGAAAAGGGATTTCTTGGCATTCGAAAGAGGGTGCGAAGGAATAAGGGTAAGGTAATTGGAGAAGGAGTGTGGGAAGAATTATATTTTTTGCTATTTTAACAGGTATTCTTTTAACCCAATTGTATGCCGTTTTAGGGCGTGACATAAAGCATCGCTCTATGTCTACGCGCAAAAAAGATATGAGGAGCTTTTTTAAGGAGAAAGTAAACATCTCTACGCAAGAAACTTTGCCTATTATGACAAATAAATCTTTAACAGCATTTCTAAAAGCTTACCCGGCCTTTAATCCGGAAACCTTTTTGAAAGGTGCAGAGATGGCTTTTACGTTGATTCAAAAAGCTTATATCTCTGGCGATCGTACGCATCTGAAAAAACTGATGACGCCAGAATTATTCAAAATTTTCGATGAGGTGTTGACGGCACGTAAAAAACGGGGAGAGCAGATGGAAAACACGCTCTTCGACGTGCATTCTGCCACTTTGAAAAAGACTTCTGTGCAGGAGGAAGATTTATATGCGTCGGTAGAGTTTGTTTCTGACCAGTGCTTCGTTCTGAAGGATGCGCAGGGAGCAATTTTAGCTGGTTCTGCAGAGCTTATAAAAACAGCAACCGATGTATGGGTATTTACGCGTAAAATAGCCTCACAATCATCTAAATGGTATTTAGCAGAAACATCTCCTGAAGATTCTTCCCAGAAGAAAGCCCATGAGACTAGCTTTTTACCATCCTGAAATACCGCATAATACAGGAGCCTTACTGCGGGTGGCGGCTTGTTTAAATGTGCAGCTAGATCTGATTAGCCCATTGGGATTTCTGATGAGCGATCGGCACTTGCGACGTGCTTCTATGGATTATGAAAAAAGCACCTTTTATTCGATCCACGCCAATTTTAAGGCGTTCATGCAATGTTGCACAGACGTTCGTATCGTCGCCTTGATTGCGCATGGAGGAACAGTGTATACGTCTTTCCCCTTCCTGGCTTCGGATGTGCTTTTGTTGGGGCCGGAAAGTACGGGATTGCCGGAGGACATATTAGAGCCTATACCACATCGTGTGACCATTCCTATGCAACAGGGAATACGTTCATTAAATGCCGCGATTGCAGGGTCAATCGTTTTAGCCGAAGCTTTACGCCAGCGCAAAATGCTCCCTCAAACCACCCAGCTGTAGTAATAATGGAGGGACTTTAATGTGTTTAGCAAAGTAATGTCTGAATGAAGAATATAGAGGTTACTATGATCTGTACAACGCTTCCTAGAAATAAGCGCGTATTGGTACGTGTGGATTTAAATGTTCCTGTCCACGACGATCGCGTTATGGACGACACACGGATGCGGCTGATCGTGCCGACGATAAAAGCCTTACGCCAAGCTAAAAACCAGTGTTTCCTTATAGCGCACTTAGGCCGCCCTAAAGGATGGGATCCGCATCTTTCTTTGCGTCTCCTCGTACCGATACTAGAGCATCTTTTGGAAGAATCCGTGACCTTCGCACCAGACATAAAAAACATTCCTGATACAGCTTTGTTAAAAGGGTGCGTTCTCTTAGAGAATGTGCGTTTTTATCCAGAGGAAGAAGCAAACGAGGTATCGTTTTCCCAACACCTTGCGCGATTAGGTGATTTTTATGTCAACGACGCGTTTTCCGCTTCTCATCGAGCTCATGCCTCTATTGTTGGTGTTCCTGCTTATCTGCCTCATGCCGCAGGACCTTTATTTCAACAAGAGCTAAAGGCTTTGCAACGCATTGTGGAATGCCCTATCCCCCCTGTCATAGCGATAGTAGGGGGAGGAAAAATATCGACAAAATTCGGATTACTGCACAATTTATTGAAGAAAACCTCAGTTTTAGCTGTTGGGGGAGGCCTTGCTCATACGCTATTAGCAGCGCAAGATTATATAATAGGACAGTCTTTGTGCGAAATGTCCATGCTGGATCAGGCGCGTACCTTCTTAAAGCAAGTGCAACACCATTCGTGCACCTTGCTTCTTCCTATTGATGTTGTTGTGCGGACAAAAGACGGAACAGAACGCGTTTGTGAAGTCAAAGAAATTCCTTCAGATGCAGTGTGTTTAGATGTCGGTCCGGCTACCTGTCAGTACATTTCGGAGGCAATTACACAGGCAAATACCGTTTTATGGAATGGGCCACTTGGACGATTTGAAGAGCCTCCATTTCATAAAGCTACTGAGAAGATTATGCACACGATAGCAGAAGAGACGCAGCGCCGAGGAATGGTATCTGTAATCGGTGGAGGAGACAGCGTTGCTGCCCTGAATGCGGCAAAAATGGACTTTGCACAGTTTAGTTATGTATCCACTTCTGGCGGCGCTTTCTTGGAATTTCTGGAAGGCAAAGAGCTTCCGGGGATACAAGCATTGAGATAAATTATCCCCCCCACCCCTTAAGTATCAAAACATTAAGGCTAGACGTCCTAAGAAGGTGAAAGGAATTGTTATTCTTTTCGGGAGGTTTCTTTGCGTAGCGTAAGGTCAGCAAGAAGATCCCGTACACGGGCATATGAAGGTGTGTTTTTTGGGATCTTCTTTTGTGCACGAAGAGCCTCTTCATGGGCACGTTTTTCGTCTCCTAAGGCAATCGCTTCTTCGGCAAGAGCGAGATGCGTTCTTCCTGGATCCTTCTTTTTGCCATACCCTATTGCAAGAAGATGCCAAAGCTGAGGATTATCTTTTTCATGCGCCGTTAGGTCATTAAGAATCTTTAAGGCTTCTTCAAGGTGCGTGGGATTTCCTGCTTCTAATAAGGCATGAGCCAATGATAGTTGAAGTAAAGGAGCCGCTTCTTGCGCTGGAAGGTTAGAGAGTGCCTCTCTATATACGCTGATGGCACGAGGGACTTCTTTCTTCTCAAGGAGAATTTGCGCTTTAAGTTCAAGAAGATAAGGATTCTTTTTAGTCTCACGAGCGAGAAGTATTTCCAAAAGATTGAGTGCTTCTGCTAAGCGTCCCTGGCGATACAAAGCAATCCCTCTTGAAAATGTTGCATTCTGATTTGTTTCCTGCATCACCTGATCAAGCGGTGCCCAAAAAGCAAAAAGTTTTTCTTTCATCCTTCGGTATGGCTGTTCCTCTGTGTCAGGCACAGAATGTCCCCCGGGTGTTGATTCATCACGCAAAGTTTCAATACGTTCTTGCGTTCCTGGATGTGTCCTAAAATAAGAAGGGATTTCTCCCTCTAAAAGGCGTTCTTGTCCCCGCAGAAGAATGAGAAATTCGACAACTCCTCTGTGAGAATACCCAAGCTTTTTAAGGATTTTAACAGCTTGTATATCCGCGGCGGATTCTTCTTGCCGGCTGTGATGACAAAAAGCACTTCCTGCCATAGAAGTACCTGCAGATATGACGCCCAATGCTAGATCAGCACGACCTGTCGTAACACCAAGGCCACTTCCTACGAAGATAGCTGCCAGGGAAGCTGCTGAAAGGTTTTTTGAAAGACCCTTTTGACGGGTTCCATGATGCGCTGCGACATGTCCTAATTCATGAGCAAGAACACCACGCAATTGCCCCACATTTCGGGTTTTTAAGATAAGTCCGGCATTGATAAAAATACGCCCATCACTTGAAGCCGCTGCATTGATTTCTGGTGTGGCGAGAAGATAAATACGTATAGATTTTTCATCGATGCCGGCAGCACGTGCTAACGGGTGAACGATAGCGTAAAGAACTGATTCGATCTCAGTATCCCGGATAAACGATATAGAAGCCATTTCGCCATATGCTGTTCCTAACAAAAGGACACCACAAGATAAGATGACAATAAGCGAAGAAAAAAGTCGCTGCAGTATCATTTTATAAGGCGTTGCCACCAACCTTCTCGCCGCGGATCTTCAGAATTGTGCCCCATTGGAATGGCAGCACCTTCACTTTGCGGCGGATGCTTTTGTTCAAAGCGATCCAGATTGTCCACAGGAATGATAGAGGAAAATTCCTCTTGAGCCGGAAGGGGGAAAGGAACATCTGTGGAGACGACTTTTCTTTTTATATAACGTCGAGGTCGACGCGATTGCCTTTGTAAAGCCTGAGAAGGGGATTTTTCTTGCTTATCAGCAGATACTTGCTGATCCTGTGAAAAAGTCTCTGATGTTTTTAGGGTATCATCTAAAGGAATCCCAGGTTCTGGTGTACTGGATGTTCCATCAGGTAAGGAAAATTTCTTCCGTTGCTTTCGCGAACGAGAGTATTTCTTCTGAGAAGTCGGTTCTTTTCCACTTGATACAGAAAGGGGAACATCTCCTTTTTCAACTTCTTTAGAAGAACTTTCTGTTGAAAGAGGAGCCGTTTTGGGAGGGGGCGTCTTTGAAACTTCACGGACATTCTTTAAGGAAGGAGGTTGCGAGAGTGAGGACGAAAGAACTTTATTTGCATGAGGCTTTCCCATTACCTCAAGAACTTCCTCATCGTCAGAAGCATGTTCGGTTATTGTTTCAATTTTTATTTCAAATTTAGCAGGAGAAAGAGAGGCGTCAGCCTCAACAATAATACGCCTATTTCCCTTTGACTCTAGCGCCCACAAAGTGCCGCGTTTGTAATTTAAAAGGTAATTTGCAACAAGAGGAGCTACAGAAATGCGTGCATTGGCAAGCTCCTTATCTGCTATTTCAGTCTCGATAGCACGCAACACATGAATCGCTATAGATTCCGTAGAGCGTACAACACCTATACCGCTACAACATGGGCAAGGGAATGTGCTTAACTCATAAACACTACGGCCTAAACGCTGTCGAGAAAGTTCCATTAACCCAAAAGAACTTATTTTTCCTATTTGTATACGGGCTCTATCCCCCTTTATAGCGTCTTTCATACGCCGTTCTACAGCAGTGTTATTGCGTTGTTCAGCCATGTCGATGAAATCAACGACAATAAGTCCCGCCAAATCACGAATACGAAGTTGTCGGGCGATTTCAGTGGCTGCTTCTAAGTTTGTTCTTACAGCTGTTTCTTCTACGTTTCGCTCTCGCGTTGCGCGACCGGAATTTACATCTATGGCGATTAAAGCTTCCGTTACATTAACCACCAAATATCCACCTGAACTCAAATTCACACGTGTCTCATAGATATTTGCAATCTGCGCTTCTAAACCATGTTTCTGAAACAAAGACCTGTCTGTATCTTTAAAAAGCTGCACACGACGTGCGTGGCTTGGCATAAAAGATTTTATAAAACTCCTTGCTGTTTTATACCCTTTTTCCCCCTCAACAAGAATTTCCACCATATCGCGTGTGTACATATCGCGAAGAGTCCGTTTAATAAGACTCGCTTCTTCATGTACCAAGCAGGGAGCGATAGATTGCAAGGTTGTCGAACGAATTTGATCCCATATTTTCAAAAGATATTCATAGTCTTTTTGGATGTCTGTTTTGCTGCGTTCAATACCAGCCGTACGCGCCACTACACCCATTCCTTGAGGAAGGTCAAGGGATTCTAAAACACCTTTCAATCTTTTACGGTCTTCAAGATTCGTAATTTTCCGAGAAATACCCTTTCCACGTCCAGAATTGGGCATTAATACAATGTAACGTCCTGCTAAAGAAAGATATGTTGTAAGAGCAGCACCCTTGTTTCCGCGTTCTTCTTTTACAACTTGCACCAGCAAAATTTGACGACGTTTGATAACCTCTTGGATTTTATAACGTCTTAGAAACTGCAAACGTAATTTAGTCGTTTTCGCTTTTTGTGTTTCATCTTCCTCAGAAATGTCAGAACTTTCGTGTTCTGGATCTTCTTCAGAATCCTCGGTAGGGGAAGCATCTTCTGATTGGGCGTTGGCAACCCACTGCTCAAATTCCTCACGATCTTCTGTGGGAAGTTGATAGTAATCAGGATGAATTTCGTGCAGGCTTAAAAAGCCATGACGTTCTCCCCCATAATCTACAAAAGCCGCCTGAAGAGAAGGCTCTACCCGGACAACTTTAGCGAGAAAAATATTTCCTTTTAACTGTACCTTGGTTGAACTTTCAAAATCAAATTCTTCTAACCGATTATCCTCAACTACCGCTACCCGTGTTTCCTCCGGGTGAACGGCATCAATAAGCATCCGCCGTACCATATATACTCCAATTTTGGGGGAGGAAGGGCTCTATTCACTGCCCTTCCTCGTTGTAAAATTATAAAGTATACGAGAAGCATATGCTGGGATTAATACCAGAACAGGGGGAATAACAAGCGAAAACTTCCCGTTCACATAACCTCCTCGTATATCATAGATCTTGCATTTCTCATGTGCAGTTAGTGCACAGAATTTCCTTTGCAAAATATAGTACAGATATGCAGTAGTGTAAATAAGGAACAGGTCTAGTAGACTCTAACTGAGTGTTATAGGAAGAGGACGTGGCTTCTATTCGGCGTTTGCCGTCATCGCTTGTCAACCAGATTGCTGCGGGGGAAGTAATTGCGTGTCCTTCCGCAGCTGTTAAAGAGCTTGTAGAAAATGCCTTAGATGCACAGGCAACGTGCGTTGAGGTTTACCTGGAAGATGGAGGAAAATCAGCGATTATTGTTAAAGACAATGGCGTCGGGATGTCTTCTGAAGATCTTGCTTTGTGTGTTGAGCGGCATGCTACCTCAAAATTGCAAGATCTAGCGCGCATTGCGACGTTTGGGTTCCGTGGAGAAGCGTTAGCCGCCTTAGGGGCTGTGTGTCGGATGACTGTTGCATCACGAGAACGAGGAGAAAAAGAGGCTTTTTGTATCAAAGTCGAAGGAGGAGGAATCTTTTCTCCTGAACCTACCGCTCTGAAAGAAGGAACCCACGTTGAAGCGCAAGATCTGTTCTTTGCAACACCGGCACGTCTGAAATTTTTAAAAAGTACAGCGGCGGAATCGGGGCATTGTGTCGACGCTGTTAAACGTTTGGCTTTAGCCCATCCTGATGTTACTTTTCGATTATCTGAAGGAGGGCGTTCTGTTTTTTCTTATGCCAAAAGCGATAGAAAAACGCGCATTATCGAAGTCCTTGGTGGAGTTTCAGTCGATGATCTGCTTTCCATAGAGGATACCCATGACATATTTCATATTGCGGGATTTATTGGAAAATCAACGGTTACCCAAGCCACATCTTCGAAGCAATTTTTCTTTGTAAATGGGCGTGCTGTGCGGGATGTTTGTTTCAGCACCGCTTTGCGGGCTGCCTTTCAAGAATTAATAGCGCGGGATCGCCATCCTATGGCAGTTTTATTTTTGACGATGCCCCTTGAAGATGTTGACGTTAACGTTCATCCGGCAAAAACAGAGGTACGTTTCCGAGATACGCGCCGAGTACAACAGTTTTTAAGGAGAGCTCTTTCCAAAGCTTTATGTAAGACAGAGACACCCTGTTCAACGTTTTCTCTTCCCGAAGAGAAAGATTTTCAGCAAAAAGAGGAGACTTCTACGTCCTTATCTTCGTTGCAAAGGGTATTGGGGATATCACATCGCTCTACACAATTGACTCATGGTCCTTATAAAAAATCTTCTCAAGATAATTATCTTGCAATAAATTCTTCTCCTGAAGAGCCTTTTCACCTGGCAGAAAATTGTACCTCTTTTGGTAAAACTTTTCCTTTAAAGGATAAGTCTGAAAACGATGAAGAAATACCTCTTTTAGCTTTAAGAGATGGAATGCAATCTCCTCTTTTAAACGTCTCTCCTCTTCCTTTAGGACGTGCCAAAGTCCAACTACATAAACGCTATATTATTGCCGAAGCTGCTGAAGCGATTGTTATCGTTGATCAGCATGCAGCGCACGAGCGCATTATCTATGAAAAAATAAAGAAAGAATTTAAGACAACAGGCGTTGCGCAGCAGACTCTTTTAATGCCTGTGACGATGACATTTGCGCCAGACTGCATCGCGCTTTTTAAAGAACATCAAGAAGAGTTTTGTAAATTGGGTTTACATTACGAAGTGCCTGAAAGAGAAGAACTTATTGTGCATACTCTTCCCGCCTTTATGAAAGGAGCCGATCCCAAACCTCTTCTAGAAGATTTAGCGGAAGAGTTAAAGGCATGGGGGAAGGGATTCGCCCTTATTGAAAAATTTCACGATGTTTTTGCGACTTTTGCATGCCATACGAGCATCCGATCCGGGCGCATACTCTCTTTGCTTGAAATGGATGGTCTGTTAAGGACGATCGAAAAAACAGAAAATGCCAGCCAATGCAATCACGGCCGTCCAACGTATATAAAGGTATCTCTCACAGAATTTGACAAACTTTTTGAACGTTCATAGTCTTTTCTTTACGTACCTAGTAAGCTTGCTATCGGAACAGCATATAGATCACCCGTAAAAGGGATAACGTTGTCTCCTATTGACAGGCAGTAATAAACTTGCTTTTGCAGTTTAGACAGGTACGCATCATAAAAATAAGAGGGTTGGAGACCCTCTTATAAATACTAAAGCAACAACAATACTTATGATACTTATGACATAAATAAATCATTAATGGGAGCTGTTGTTTCAACACCTATTTTATCGAAGTTGTCTTTAATCCATTTATCTGCAGCTTTATATCCTGCATCAAATAAATAATCGATAAATTTCTTATCTGTATTGAGCTTTGAAGACCAGCCGAGATCTTGGAAAGCAGCTTCATCTTGAATCAAATGGACATGGAGCTTTTTGATTTTTGTCGCATCAACTAATCCTTCATCGATTAATTTCGTAATAAAATGCATGGACCGCATCTCACGTAGAATTGACGTATTGTTCGTAATTTCATTCAAACGATCGCCAATTTCCCCTGCTGTTATGGGAAGTCGATTGCGATGTGTTGGATTGAGCTTGATCACCATAATATCTGGTGTTTCGCATTCATAAATAAGAGGGTAAATTACCGGATTTCCAATAAATCCACCGTCCCAATAATACTCACCGTTTACCATGACCGCTGAATAGATCGTTGGCAGACAAGCTGTTGCTAACAAAGCGTCTGGACAAAATTCTTCTGTATTAAAGACTTTTATTTTTCCGGTATAGACATGCGTTGCGGACATGAAAATTTTATATTCTTTGTTGTTCCGAATTTTTTCAAAGTCAAAAACTTTCAAAATGAGATCCTTAAGAGGATTTGCTCCTGTTGGATTATATTGATAAGGAGATAAAAATTTTAACATTAAGTCGAAAAAAATAAATGCTGGTGTGTTGTGCATAGTAAATTTATTCAACATCTGATCCATCGGACCAGGCTTAAGAAAACTGGTTTTTCCAGATTCGATGAGCGCTTCCCAGTACGTTCGTAAAACACGCCGTGCTCCTTCGTTGCCGCCTTCTAAAAGACCCTGAACGGTACCTGCAGCGTTCATTGCTCCGGCGCTGGCTCCTGTTACACCTTCAATAATAAAACGCCCATCTTCAAATAAACGGTCTAAAACACCCCAGGTAAAGGCTCCATGAGAGCCACCACCTTGCATCGCTATGGATATTGTCTTTTTGCCATCTTTACGCGCAGCTAATTTAGATGGCTTTGGTGGATGTGTAAGCATATTTTTCTCCTCGTTTCTTGTCTGTCAAACGTATTCTACTTTTTAGTAATACACGCTCGGTATTAATATTTCGTTTATTTTTCAAAAGTGGTTTAGATTTTTTTAAATTGGTGCTATTTGATTTTAACAAGCTTTAATGCGGCGATAACTTCTGAGGAAGAGATTTCGGAGAGCGTCCCTTGAAGAGTGCGCACACGACCTAAAGGGGCGCTTAATTGGGGGGATGTATACGGAGAAAATATAACAACGGAAGGACATCCTACAACAGCTATGCCATGCATGGGACCCGTATCATTGCCGATGGCGATACATGCTTTTGCTCCCAGTTTAAGAATATCCATAGGATGTGTTTTTCCTGTTAGGTCGATGGCAGCAGGAACAGCTTTTAGAAAAGCGCGTGCCAAGGATTGTTCGGCTATACCCCCGGTGAGAACGGGACACATTCCTTGTGTCACACACCACTTGCCCACAGCAATGAATCCTTCAACAGGCCATATCTTGAAAGACGCAGAAGCGCCTATAACAAATAAGGCGAAAGGATGATCTTTGGGGAGTAAATTTTGAAAGGGTTCGCAAGAAGAAGGCGGAAAAGTCGTCTTTAAATTTTGTACAGAAAAGCCGGCCTTCTTTAGGACTTCTTGCCGGCGTGCAAAACTGTGTGCGGTCGCTGGTAACGCATATTGTTCCCCATAGATAGCCGACTTTTTAGGCAAAATATGACGTAAAGCATGACAGTACCAACGTGTACGGGTTGACAATTGCAGGTCATACACAATCGCATAAGCAGCGTGCCATGTTTCTTTGAAGAAAGACCAAGGAACACCTTCTCTGGGATCGGTCAATACGCAATCGAAAAGTCCTAATTCCCGGGCAAAAACTTCAAAAGGAGGTGTTGTAAGAAGCGTTACCGACTCTTGCGCATGGTGTAGGCGAATCGCCTGAAACAAGGGCAAACTTTGGAAAAAATCCCCTAGAGCGCCATGTTTTATGACTAGGATGGACATCCTATCCTTGCAATGTGTTGCAGTACACATCAATCATCTGCTGCACATATCGATCTAAAGAAAAATGCGTTTCTATACGCTTCCGTGCCTGTTGACCAATACGCGTACGTTCCTCATTAGAAAGATGTAATACGTGGTGCAGTGCTTCCGCTAAATCGGCTGCGTGAGATGGCTTAAAAAGCCAGCCAGTTTTGTTATTTTCAATAATTTCTTGAAAACCCCCTAGGTCACTAGCAACAACACATCTTTCCAAAGCGCAAGCTTCGGCCACAACGCATCCAAAAGCTTCTGGATGAATCGAAGGCGCCACAACCACATCTGCTGCGCACATAAGGCTACGCAAATCTTGCCTTGCCTCTTCAAAACGCACAGACTCAACTAGCCTTAAATTTTGAATATGCATTTTCAAAGCTGTCACATAGGCTTCTGCTCCTTTGGTGGGGCCTATGAAAACACAATGGAAATTTTCACCTTGTTGGCGCAAAATAGCGAGCGCTTCTAAAAGCAGATTGTGCCCTTTAATAGCGGTAAGACGCCCAGGCATGACAAGGAGCGGTTCATTATGAGATAACGATTTACGCCAATGAGCAATTTCTTCGTGAGGGATGAGAGCGGGAGTAAAGTAATCTGTATCTATTCCTGAAATTATTGGAATAACGTTCTCTTCAAAAGGAGCATAATGCGCATGTATATAACGCACGAGAAATGTTGACAAAGAAATAACACAAGAAGCGCGTAATTCGCTGCTATTATAGAAATGTTTCAGTTTATTTTGTATCTTATGCGCTCCGTGAATGCTAGAGACCCAAGGAATTGAGGTTAGCCGACTGGCCATAAGGGTACTCCAGCAGGGACCGCGACTTTGAGCATGCATAATATCTACACCACAAACACGCGCAAGACGAGCAAGACGTATACCATTTAAAAACAACGAAGCAGGGTCTTTACGATGTAAATTTAAAGGGATGTAGGTAACTTTTTGAGGAAGTGATGTTTTCAAAGGTCCTGAAGCAGCTACAACAGTGTGCTTGACGTCGGGATACGTTACTGTTGCCTTTTTCAGAAAAGCGCACACACTCTTTTCTATCCCCCCAATGGTTAATCTGGGTAGGATATGTAAAATATGCATTTTAAAAATCCAAATTAGCGTAATGCGAGGCAGGGGTAAAAGCTGCAATACGATCATTTAACAAAGCGCGAAAACTTGGACGGGATTTGATACGCACATACCAATCTTTTGCTTCAGGATATTTTTCCCATGGCACTTCGCTAATATAATCAAGTGTTGATAAATGGGCCGCTGCTGTAGCGTCTGCAAGAGAGAAAAAATCTCCCGCAAGCCAATTCCGTCTATCCGTCAGCCATGTAATATATAAAAGGTGCGTCTCTATATTCTTTTTGCCTTGACGAATAGCATTAGAATCCGGTCCGCGCGCTTCCCAGAAGCGTTTAAGAACCTTTTCATATAAAAGCTTTTGATAAACATCACTATAAAATCTTATATCAAACCATTCCATTAATCGCCGTACTTCCGCACTTTCTTGCAACGTTTTCCCTAAAAGAGGTGTATCAGGGCATGTTTCTTCAAGATACTCAACGATTGCTATACTCCCCCCGATATGATCCCCCGAAGGTTCAACAAGATAAGGGACATCCCCTGTTGGATTAATATCTAGAAACGCTTTGTGTCCCCCCCAAGGCTCCTCGATCATCGCTGTGAAATCGAGCAGCTTTTCTGCTAGCATAAGACGTACTTTTCGAGAGAATGGGCAAAGTGGGTAATGGTAGAGTGTACGCATAGACCTTTCTTTATTACATTAAAAGGATCTCTATCCTATAGGTCAAGGGTCGTTGAGGAGTAAAAGATGGATGAATGCTACATGCAAGAAGGAATGCGCCTATTCCTTTTAGGCGCTCTTCAAGGAATCACCGAATTTTTGCCCGTGAGCTCTTCAGCGCATTTAGCGCTTTTGCCGCAGTTTTTAAATTGGCAAGACCAAGGACAAGGGGTGGACGTTTTCTTGAATGTAGGAACGTTAGGCGTTTTATTTTTGTATCTCTTTAAAGAAATGCGCGCTTTTATAAAAGGAGGCTTGGATGTTGTACGAAGACGAACAACCTCAAATCGGTTTTTTTTCCTAAAAGTTCTTATCGCTGCTCTTCCGGTCATTGTTGTGGGGGGTATTGTTGAGATTTTCTTTGAATCACGCTTAAACAACCCTGTTTTATTGGCAGGAACAACAGCATTATTTTCAATTATACTTTTGGGGGGAGATAGAACACCGCAACGTGCCGCCTCCTTACATTACCAAGGATCTTTTACTGAAGCTTTCCTTATTGGCTGTGCGCAGATTTTTTCTCTTATCCCAGGAGCAAGTCGTTTGGGCGTGTGCCTATCCGCAATGCGTTTTCTAGGATATGATCGAATAGAAGCGTTCCGCTTTTCTATGCTGCTTTCCATTCCTCCTGTTATGGGTGCATTGACGTTAAAAAGCGTAAAAGTTGTGATGCATGCTACTGTTTTGCCATGGGGAGCTATTATGGGTGGATGTATAGCGGCCTTTGTATGTGGAATGTTGACCTTTAAAGGAGCATCATATTGGATTTCAAAGGGAGGAACATTGACTCCTTTTGTTGTATATAGGTTTTTTTTAGCGGTTTTAATGTTTATTTTGTGAAGAAAGATCCATTTTCCTCCCTCTTTACACCGGTGACGCAAGCGCTCATGCAGAAATTCCGAGAAGAAGGCAGTGAATTGCGTTTTGTCGGAGGTGCAGTCCGTGATTGCCTTTTAGGGCTTCCCCCTAAAGATATTGATTTCAGTACCCCGGCATTACCCGACTCTGTTATGCGATGGGTTCAACAAATAGGGCTACAGGCTGTACCTACAGGCGTGTTGTTTGGCACTATTACAGCATGTGCGCCTACAAAAGAAACATTCGAGATCACGACGTTACGACGCGATATATGGACAAATGGACGGCATGCTTCTATCGAATTTTCTTCTTCGTGGGTTGAAGATGCCTCACGACGAGATTTTACTATTAATGCGCTTTATTGTGACGATAGAGGACGGTTGTATGATTTCTTTGACGGAGAAAAGGATTTAGAAGAAGGATATATTCGGTTTATTGGAGATCCTCAAGAACGTATTGCAGAAGATTTTCTGCGCATTTTACGATATTTTCGCTTTTGGGCGCATTTTGGACGTATCGCACCGAATGCGGATTTGTTGCGGCTTTTAGAAGAATCTGCATTTCAGCTTGAAAAGCTTTCAGGAGAACGTATTTGGAAAGAATTACGAGAAATTTTGCTGGCGGCGCGATTTGCGAAAACATTTTGGTTGATGCGACGTGTTTTAGCCTCAATGTTGGGGATGGGGTTCCCGCATGTTGCAAAGTACAGCTTTTGGGATCATTCTCTATTCCAAGACCCCTTATTAAGACTAAGCTTGGGTATTACTTCAGAGACATCCTATCAATTTATAAAAACACGATTACACCTTTCCGATAAAGAAGCGAGAAAACTGCATGCCTTTATATCCTATGAAATTTATAATGCACGGGATGCCGAGAAACGCTTATGTCGTGCTTTGAAGATACCCCAGGAAAATTTGCGTCCGGCATGTTTAGCTATCGATGTAGCGCGCACTGTATTGAGCGATGAGCTAAAAGAAGAAGAAGCTTTCCCCATTCTTGATGCTATTACAACGACAACTTTTCCAAGTTTTCCCCTGACAGGAAACTCCTTAATTGAAAATGGGATTTATCCTGGATTTCTAATGGGAGAAATCTTAAAGAAAACGCGCTTATGGTGGATATCAAAAGGCGGCACCCCTACAAAAGAAGAATGTTTAACTATAGCATTGAAAATAAATAAAGATATCTCTTAATATTTCTTACTCTATAAATCCTTGCGCCATTTATTAGGCAACAGAACTTTCATGTACATGGCAAAAATATTTCCTCTTCCAAAAGAAGATGGGAACTTATCTCTTTCATAGAGGAGAGGATTTTATCTTTTTTGCATGCTTCTAAAAAAGAGATAATTTTATCGCAAGGAGAAACAAAACAGGCACGCCCTTCGGCAACATTTCCAATAAATAAGTCCTCATCTTGGTTCGCTAAACGGTACTGACGTGTATACTGCGAAATTTGTTTACGCTCCCTAAGCATAGGTGGCCATGGATGCTCTGATGAAACAGAAGTAAAAAATAAAACAACTGGTTTTCCGTTCCTTGTTAAAAGAAAGTGTGTTCCATATCTGTCAACTTGGTAAAACTCTACAATGTCAGGATTCGCTCTCAAAAATATATCGATCTCTTCGTATAATGCTGATTTTGCGAGAAAAGGAGTATTTTCTTCTGGATAGAATAAGGCAGAAGGAAGACCATTGGAGCAAGTTAGAAAGTATTGCCATTGTAATAAATGGATCTCATTAGTAATTCTTATGACTAATTGTGGTATTTCATGAAATAAAAGCGCATCCACAAGATGCGTATCCAAAACGTCCAACGCTAAAGAAGATTCACTTGGATCTGCTATAAGTACCTTTTTAATACGCCAATCTTTTATATGTTCAAACAAAAGAAGAGCTTCATGTATTGAGATTGAGGATTTGCTGTTTATAACTACGGTTGAAAAGCGATGGAAGCGTTCTGGAGAGGAAATCTTGCCATAACAGGCATCACGTAAAAAATTCTCTTCAGATGTAGTTTTAGATAAAAACACATCGTTCTTATCATAAGCGTGATCTATAATGGAAAATGCTTCTACTACATTTTGGCAAAATTCCAATATGATAGGATGCTGAATGCATGTATCATTTTGAAATAAATGAGGAAATTTTGTATCAAAACCAACCAATAAAACTCGAGCTGGATGGAAAAATACTGGCATCTTTTTCATATTTATTTTTTCGCCATATAGATTTTGCATCTCCATTCCTCATAATCTTTTTGGTACTATTTTAGAATAAAACAAACACATGACGCTATGCAAGAGAAAAAGCTCAACCTAAAATTGCAATGAAAAACAATATATTATATAAGTCCGTTATCCGGATTTAATGAAGACTTTGTGGAATAAGGTTGTTTCGGCGTGCTGCACATAAAGCCATATCTTGACTTGCGCTAAAACCTATGGTTGTGCCATCTGCTGCATGCAAGGAAAATCCTTCTTTCATTTTATCCAGGCGAATAAGCTTAATATAAGCTATGTTTGTCACCCCTAATAAAGCAAGTTCTTGAGGAGTGATAGAACGCAGTTTTTCAAGATCGATAAATTCCATAGAACCTCTTAATTACTGTCTGGTAAATCTATTTTACATTTTTCTTTTACAGAAAGAGATTTGTGTAAAAAATCTGTTTCTTTAAGTTTGCTGTTTAAAAGCTGAGAACATGCCAAAGATGGAATAGATGTTTTAATAGGAATACGTCGTGCTTTTACGGTTGTTTCCGGACGTATCAATTCGATATTTAAAAGCCCATTTTCAAAAGATGCACCCACAACTTCAATCCCTTCCGCAAGAATAAAAGTGCGTTGAAATTGACGTGTAGCAATTCCTCTATGGAGATAAACACGATTTCCGTTTTCCACATGGCATCCTCGGATGACAAGCTGATTATCTTCGATGGAGACCTCAAGGCTTTCGGAAGAAAAACCCGCTGCAGCAAGCGTAATCCTAAGCCCATTTTCTCCCACTTGCTCGATGTTATAGGGGGGATACCCTTCATTTGTAATTTTAGACGCACGATCAACAAGTCGCTCAAAATGATCAAAACCCAGGAAGAGGGGACTGTTAAAAAGCGTTATCCGTGTCATATTTTCTTTTCCAATGCCTAATCCATGCCTTTATATTAGTCTATAAGAGAAAAAGAGACATTGCAACAAAAGTGCCCTATACTTCCTCCTCTACGTAAGATCCAAGGAGACACAATGGAAATTACATCACTGATCGATACCATAGAAAGGTTTTGGAACAACATTAATGCCTCTTGCGCAGGACGTTTATTATGCGCTGTAGGTATCGCATTTCCATTCTTTAGTGGAAAAGTTCTGGAGCGATTCTCTTCTTACCTTATCACTCCTATCCTGAAACATACACAAAAAATTTTAAAAAAAGGAGAAATTTTTCTTCTTAATATGCGTATCCAGCAGTTTTTGCGGTTCATTCTACTTTATATGGTTGTTTTGTACTCAGATTTTCCTGATTCGTT
>JAIRST010000049.1 GCA_031255325.1 Holosporales bacterium
TCCATTGTGTTACGAAAGTTCGTTCGTGTTGTGTTCATGTATGGCCCACGGAGCTCTTCGCGGTCGGCATACGCAATAGCATGCACAACGAAATCGATGGAACCCCATTTTTGTTTCAAGATTTCGAAAAGCGCTTGGATACTATCGTCTCGATCAACGGAGCACTCGATTAAAAACTGAGAGCTCAGGCTTTCTGCCAGTGGCCGAACACGGCGTTCGAGAGCTTCGGACTGATAACTAAAAGCTAATTCTGCCCCTTGCTGCGCTAGGGCCTGAGCGATTCCCCAGGCAATAGAGTGATCATTAGCGACTCCCATGATGAGGCCGCGCTTTCCTTTCATTAAAGATTGAGACATAAAATTCTCCTATTCCTCTTCTGTATTTTTCTATAATACCAAGTTATCTCTTGACAGATGAAAACGTATTTCCGATCTTAAGAAAGTTATTGGGGCGTGGCCAAGTGGTAAGGCAACGGGTTTTGGTCCCGTGATCGTAGGTCCGAATCCTGCCGCCCCAGCCAATGCAAAGGGTTTTGCAAAAAATTGCAAGCGGTTGCTGTAAGCAATGGGAATATAACAAGTTCGAAAGCACGTGGTTTGTCAAAATCAATTTTTGAGATAGTTTCGAACTCATAAAAAGGTTTCTATATATTTTTCAACTTCTGGAAAGTTGTAAATAGCTGGAATGGGAGCTAACTCCGGCGGTAACGGCAAATGAAATTCTAGTTGCATCGCGCGACTTTAACTCCAACAGCAAGTCCCGCCCCAATATTAGATAATCTGTCATCAATCAATAGAGTTTCCTCTCGCCTCAAATCATATTTAGTAAGCCTATTTTTAAGTGCGTGTTCTTTGCTTTCCGCGCCCGCTGAAATTCATTTTCTAACAAACTTCCAAATACGCTTTTCATCCATTTTTGCTTAAGCAAATATCAACAGCCACAACATATCGGCTTCATCAACAAGCGCCTCAATCCACATCAAAAATTATAGTATCATTAAAGAATTATACCACTATTGATTATTGATTTACAATCAAAATCTCCCTTACCTTTTCAAGATAAGGGGTAATATTTATAATTTATTATCGGTTTTCGGTTCGTAAGTTGGTGAGGAATACCAGCTATTTTAAAGTTTTTTTCGTAAGCGGTGAACGGATGTTTTTGTCATCGTATCGCCACTCTGTTGCTTTTTTTTATCAGAGTCTTGTTGGTTTTCTGTTTCATTAGAAGCTGGTGCACGCGTCCCTTGTTCCTTTTCCGCCAAGGATAAGGGAGCCGGATATTGGCGTGGGAACGCAATAGGTTCTGGCTCGGGAGGAATCAATCCCCCCCGTTTTCCGCAGGCGCTTACTAAAAGGAGTATTCCTGAAAGGAACAAGAAATAAGAGATAACGTTTTTCATGCATCCAAAAAGCTACGAAGCTTACGAGAACGGTTGGGATGCTTTAATTTGCGTAACGCTTTAGCTTCAATTTGACGAATGCGTTCACGTGTTACTGAAAACTTTTGTCCCACTTCTTCAAGAGTATGATCCGTATTCATGCCGATACCAAAACGCATACGCAGCACACGCTCTTCACGTGGAGTGAGGCTTGCAAGAACCAATGTTGTTGCTTCTTTAAGGTCAGAATAAACAGCGGAATCGATGGGAAGGACAGCGTTTTTATCTTCTATAAAATCCCCAAGATGAGAATCTTCCTCATCTCCAACAGGGGTTTCAAGACTAACGGGCTCTTTAGCAATTTTCAAAACTTTACGTACTTTATCTATAGGCATATGAAGCCGCTCGGCAATTTCTTCTGGAGTAGGTTCGCGCCCTATTTCGTTCAACATCTGACGCGATGTGCGTCCCATTTTATTGATGGTTTCGATCATATGCACTGGAATACGAATAGTGCGCGCTTGGTCTGCGATAGACCGTGTGATCGCTTGCCGAATCCACCAAGTAGCGTAAGTAGAAAACTTATATCCCCTCTTATATTCAAATTTATCCACCGCTTTCATTAATCCAATATTTCCTTCCTGAATCAAATCCAAAAACTGCAAACCACGATTCATATATTTTTTTGCAATAGAAATAACTAAACGCAAATTTGCTTCAATCATCTCTTTCTTAGCGCGATTAGCATCTTTATCCCCCTTTTGTACTATGCTGACGACACGCCTGAACTCTGTAATATTTAAGTGAGCATGTTTGAGTATGTCGTTAATTTCTTGCTGGTGTTTTTGGATATTTTGCTCATATTTCATAGAAAACTTTTGCCAAGATTGGTTTTTGCCTTCGTTCGAAGAGCTGAGCCACGAAGGATCTTGTTCGTGACCATAATAATGCTGCAGAAATGCTTCTCGAGAAATTCCACAATCTTGCGCTAAACGCAAAAGTCCTCCTTCTTGGCGCATGAGTTGCTTATTTAAGGAAGTAAGCGCTTCGACGAGTTTTTCTATTCTAACGGATGTTAAATGAACTTCATCAAGAATGTCAGCTATTTGCTCTCGCAGAAGCGTGTATTTTTGCTGAAAGTCTTTGGATATTTTCTTCTGCTGGTGAAGTGTTTCCATACGCTTTTGTTGGAGTTTTTTAAAATTTTTATAAAATTCCAAGGATTTTGTGAACTGCTCGATCAGTTGCGGAAGGAGCGTTTCCTCAATTTTTACAAGTGTAATACTTCCTTCACCTTCCATTTCCTCAGAACCCTCTATTTCTTCTTGATCACTGTTCGTGCCCGTATCAATTTGAACGAGTTCTCGAGGCAGCATTTTTCCTGTTTTTAAATTCTCTAACCAGGAAGCAATAACCTCAAATGTTATTGGACTTTCAATAAGTCCTTCCAGAACGGAACGTTTTCCAGCTTCGATACGTTTGGCAAGCTCAACTTCTCCCTCTCGCGAAAGAAGTTCTACCGTCCCCATTTCTTTAAGATATAAACGTACTGGATCGTCCGTAAATGTTCCTTCCGGAACAACGGGAAGCTCTTCCTCTTCTTTGGGGGTTGGCGGAAGAATGTCGTCTTCTGAAAGACGCGACGCATCTTCTTCCTCTAAAAGTTCAATCCCCAGGTCACTGATATGCAGGACGGCTTCTTCAACCATTTCTGGCGTGACGAGTTCTCGCGGAAGCGCAAGACTGAGGTCTTTGTAAGTAACGAAACCTCTATCTTTTCCTTTTTGAATAAACTTCTTAAACTCAGGATGTTCCAGAAGTGCGCTGTTACCGTTCTCTGAGGTGGTATTTTTCCCTTCAATCTGTGTCGTTGTGATCGTCATATACATCAAAGCTCCCTATTGTTTCTTGTTCCCACAGAGCATGTAGCTCTTGCAATCGTTTCCAGTGGGTTATATCAAAAGATGACTCTAACAGGAGCTTAGCTTGTTGGATATCGCGTCCCAAGGAAGGAGCTACAAAAAAACGTTTCCATACATCTTGAAACCCTGTTGTGGCTGCTACTAAATGCGCATCGGAACGCGCGAAGGGCGCATACTGAAAAATTTCTTTATTTAGTATGGAACGCAGAGCGCTCTCCGAAATACGTAATTTTAGTTCTTGTATCAGATTCTTTGAATTTTCAAAAGAGTGTGTATTCAAAAGTTCAAAAAGACTATCTTTTACTTGCTCTAATGCCGGATCTTGCAAAGGAATGTCCAGAAAAAGGTCTTCTACCGTTTTAAATAAATCAGGATGCCCTATAAGGGTGGCAAGTAATATCTTAAAAGGGAATGTATGTGAAACAAGTTGTGTTGTCTGTGGTAGACGAAGATTTTCTTGGGGCACTGGATGGTCACGCTTTGCGTGCCATCTTTCGCGAAAAGCATCTCGATAGAAGCGTCGGATTTCATGATGGGTGATTTCTGATAAAGTGGCTTTTATATGCTCAAGAACAAAAGCACGTTGTTCCGGTGTATCGTGCGGTAAATTCTGTAAAGTATGTGTCCACAAAACATCCACTAAGGAACGCGCTTGTTGAATAAGCATTTGGAGAGCTGCACGTCCTTTTTTACGCACAAACGAATCCGGATCTTCTCCAGCAGGTAAGAAGGCAAAGCGTACTGAATATCCGGGCTGAAGCACTCCAAGGAGGCGCTTTAAAAGGCGAATAGCTGCTGTTTGTCCAGCTTGATCTCCATCAAACATAACAACAGGTTCCGCGCATAGTTTCCAACACGCTTGTATTTGATGGGCATTCGCTGATGTTCCTAGAGGCGCTACGGCTTTATCAAACTCTGCCTGATGCAAAGCAATAACATCTAAATATCCTTCGACAATTAAAACAGGATCGTTACTAGAGCTTTGACGTGCAAGCGTATATCCATAAAGTAAAGTACTTTTATCGAAAATTTTAGATTCTGGAGAATTGATATATTTTGCTTTTTCATGTGTAGTCTCTAAAATGCGTCCTCCAAAGCCAACAGGATGCCCACGTTCATCCAAAATAGGAAACATCAAACGACCACGGAAGCGTTCAAAGAGTGTTGCCCGTTTCGAGAGAGCGTATAAGCCGCTCTCGATCAAATCTTGTGTATTATATCCGCGTTCAGTTAAATAGGTTGCTAGAGCTGTTTGCTTAGGGGCAAAACCCAGAGCAAACTTCTCCCACATTTTTTGATCAATGCCCCGCTCTGCTAAATACGTACGTGCAGCATTTCCTTGTTCACTGAGAAGCATTTTTTGAAACCAAGACAAAGCATCGTTTAAAAGTGTTTGTAAATGTTTTTTTTGGACAAGCTCCTGAGCAATGTTTGGTTCAAGGTGAGGAAGAGCAAGACCAGCTTTATCGGCTAATAATTCTACTGCTGTGGAAAAATCGACTTTTTCCGACTCCATGACAAAAGAAAAAAGATCTCCATGCGCACCACACCCGAAACAGTAATAAAAATCGCGTTCAGCATCGATTTTGAACGACGGCGTTTTTTCATTGTGAAAGGGACAACATCCAAACCAATTTTTTCCTCGTCGCACAAGGCGTGTTTTGCCTCCTGCTATATCTATAAGAGAGGCTCGGGAACGGATTTGCTCAAGAAATTCTGGAGGGAATATAGGCAAAATACAACCTTCACTCCGTTAAAACGTGGTGCAGAAGAGAGAGCTTGAACCTTCCCCCCCTCTGATTACGAAATCTGCACATAATGCTCAAATCACAAACATCCTTTCAAATCCCTAAACACCTTAAAGCCCATACAAACAGAAAAAGATTCCTCTGATTTTGCTTGGTGCGCCCTGCAGGATTCGAACCTGCGACACCCGGCTTAGAAGGCCGATGCTCTATCCAGCTGAGCTAAGGACGCGATCTTTTAAATAATAATGATATTAAACGATAAGCCCCTCAACAAGCAAAGCTCTTTTTATGTTTTGTGCTTTAAATCTTTGGGTATGCAATTTTTATATATTCATTTACTCATCAATAAAGTGATGCCCTTTGGGATGAGATAAAAATATACAATCAACGAATATTTTATTAAGAGCGTAGGTATCCTGCTCCATTTAGAATAGTCATATGGTATAATTTCAATGCATTGGATTAATTCAAGAAAAAGACTCGTGCATTTACTGAGGAGTCAAAAAATGGCTATAATAATGTTAATTCACTAAACAGCAAAGAAGAGCTTTTAAGGCGTTTAAATTCCAAAGACAATATCGATGATAGGATTCAGAAATTTGTTATGCGCTAAAATACCTAATCTCTCCCCCTTCTCTTCTTTACTAAGTTTACTTCTCTATTGTTCCTGCATATCTGTGTTACTCTCCCTTTTAATGAACGTTACCCCTCCTCTTGCTCTTTATTTTCATTGGCCGTTTTGTTTGTCAAAATGCGCCTATTGTGCCTTTAACAGTGTAGCCTCCCCTCCCCTCCCCTTTGTTGAAGAGAAACAATGGGTGCAGGCGCTTATCGTGTCTTTTGATTGGCACGTTCAACATATCCTGCAGAATCGCGCACCGTTCTACGCCATCCAATCTATTTTCTTTGGAGGTGGTACACCTTCATTATTACACCCTGAATCCATTTATACTCTTATCAAACATGTGCGTACTCTGTGGCCTTTTGATTTAAAAGCCACAGAAATTACTTTAGAAGCCAATCCAGATACCCTAACAGCAGACCGTCTTATCTCTTTCTTTGAAGCGGGAATCAACCGACTTTCTTTAGGTGTTCAAGCTTTAAATAACGCTGATTTAGCCCATTTGGGACGGACACATTCTTTAGAGCGTGCTCTACAGGTTATTTCGTGGATTTCAAAAGTATTTGCGAATTATAATTTAGATTTTATCTATAAACGTCCTGGGCAATCTCTTAAAATGTGGGAAACAGAGCTTGAGCAAATCTGCACCTTTAACAGTCCACATCTTTCTTTATATGAATTAACCATCGAGCCAGGAACGCCTCTTGCAGATCCCATGAAGAAATTTTCCGTAAAAACAGAGCGTTTTCTGGAGACAACGTTACGCTTTATGCAAAAGAAAGGATATAGTGCTTATGAAATATCTAATTTTTGCCGACCTCACCATGCGTGCGCGCATAATTTAGCTTACTGGCACTATCAAGAATATTTGGGGATTGGTCCTGGCACCCACAGTCGCATTGGACAAAGATCGGAAAGAACTGCTTTTACAGCACTTTCTGATTTACACAAGTGGCGTATTTCCGTTGCCGACACAGGAGGCATCGCCACCACAACGCCTCTTTCTTCAAAAGAGCGTCTCATCGAGCACCTTCTGATGGGACTGAGATTAGAGGAGGGAATTTCTTGGCATCAATTAGAGGATAATGCCGGAACATCGTATGTTGATACGCTTTGTGCTTCATCACACTTCAAAATGCTTCAAGAAAAAAATATTCTTATCGTCACACAAAATGGTATAAAAGCATCGCACCAAGGGCGCCTCCAAATAGATGCGATTGTGGACTATTTGAATATTTAATTTTAAAAAATTAACACATTATTGGAGGCTATTGGGAGTCAATAGAATTTTTCTTTTTGAGAATTTGAGAGGTTCACAGAACATTTGAAATGCTGGCGGCAAACAGCAATATAACGCTCGTTTCCGCCGATTTCAATTTGCTCCCCCTCACGCACGGGATTCCCTTTGGCATCTAAACGCATATTCATGCACGCCTTGTGACCACAAAAACATATGGTCTTCAACTCAACAAGCACGTCCGCTAAGGTTAGCAAACGGGCGCTACCTTCGAAAAGTTCTCCTTGGAAATCTGAACGTAACCCATAAGTTAATACAGGAATATGTTGGCGATCAACAACCTCTGAAAGAGCGTCCACTTGCTGCCGTATTAAAAATTGTGCTTCATCAATAAAAACGCACGCAACAGGCTCTCGCGCATGCACCTCTTTTATATAGGTATAAAAATCAAAATTCTTTTCAAAAGAATATGCTTTTTCCGTCAACCCAATCCGTGAAGAAATTTCACCTTTTGCGTGACGCGTGTCTATAGCGGGCGTAAACAGTAATGTATGCATCCCGCGTTCTTTATAATTATATGCTGATTGCAGTAAGAGGGTCGTTTTCCCTGCATTCATGGCCGCATAATAAAAATAGAATTTTGCCACCTATGCTTTGAGCTTGGCAGAACTTACAATCATCAACATACTTCGTCCTTCCAGTTGTGGAGTTTGGTCGACTTTCGCTAAAGAACCCAGCTCATCCTTGACACGATTCAACAAGCTAGCGCCTAGCTCTTGATGCGCCATTTCGCGTCCCCTAAATCGTAAAGAAATTTTTACTTTGTTATCAGCCTCAAGAAACTTACGCATACTTGTAAGTTTCACTTTGAAATCATGCTCACCAATTGTGGGTGTTAGCTTTACTTCCTTTACTTCAACAACATGCTGTTTTTTCTTTGCTTCTGCACGACGCTTTTGGTTTTCGTAACGGAACTTTCCATAGTCTAAAATTTTACATACAGGAGGCTCAGCATTAGGAGAAATTTCTACAAGGTCAAGCCCTGCAGCACCTGCCTTTTCCAAAGCTTTCCAACGGTTTACGATACCGAGCATTTCTCCCTCTGGGCCAACAAGCCTAACATCCCGCGCTAAAATGGCTTGATTGACACGATACTCCCCAGGCACTAGGGACACTTTTAAACCTTTATTTACAGTTACGATCACTCTTTCTTTCTCCACCCTGACCTCATTTAAAACGAAACAGCCCTATGTTATAGGATTTATACTATCCCCTCAATTCTTACGGTAGAAATCTACCTACATAAAGAAAACACAAAGCTATATGTGTATCAATTCCCTTTTCTTGAGAGATGGAACTCTTTCTACTTTTTTCATATTTTCATAAAAAGTTGGTAGTCGGGTAAGAATTAAGCATTAGACTTTAGTAAAAATACAAAAGCTATATTGAAAAACACGAGATAAAATGAAATCAGTGACGGCTGGAAACAGTCTCAATAGCTATACGCCTCCTGTATAATTTATGCTATACTGGTTTTTTTATAGAAAGTATAGGGATAGACACTTAAGAAAATTCAACAGTATACTCAAAGAGCCTTTTCATCTCTTTTTTAAAAAACGTGAAGGGCAATTCAATATGAGCATCCAACGATTGCTGCTCTACAATTTGAAAAATTACAAAATATTCTACCGACGTCTCGCCTGCTCGCTCTAAAACTTAAATGGGCATTGTCACCATCAAACGGACTACCCACCCTTTTGTTTCTATAAAAGCCTTTACTGTATGAGAAAAAATCGCATCAACTATAGTTCCACCTCGAGGACCGAGTTTTACCTTTTGATCTCGACATTTGATATCACTCATCTGACTATAAGACATTCTATAATCCCCTTCCAAACGTAACGAAAAAGATTTTATCTTTTTTTCTATTCCTATTCCCAAAACAGGAACCATTTTAAATAACTTTATATTCCTTGTCTTCTGCTCTGAAGGATCTTCCTCCCAGCTAAACTCTATACCTAAATTACAAATGCCTCCTCTGCCATAAATTAATACATCTAACCATTCATTATAAAGCCCCATCCTTGCAGCGAAAGTTACTCCCTTTCCATTTCGCTTTAGTTGAACATTCCCAGCTCCTATTGCCTCATCGAACTTAAATTGACTTCCATCAGTGCCGGATTGTATCCCATCTCCTGTAAGATCGCAATTTAACTCTATGCCTGCATAAAGGTCATGAAAGGATATTCCCCAACCGACAGTTACGTCCCCTATTATTTTTTTCTGCAAGGTTCCAATTATTTTTTCATTTATAGCTCCTTCTGCACCCCCTCCTATGACATCGAAAGAAGAATTAGTCTTTATCTGAGTAATCTTTGTAACTCTTAAGGCCGCTATATCTCCAAGAAAGCTCATACGCCTGACACTATCGCTACCTCTATCGTAGTTGACAGCAGAAAAATTCGGACTATCGAAATTATGTTCTGTATTAGTGACACTATCAGTCGAGAAAGTACCTCCAACTCCGACTCCTATATAAAATCCATCAAACAGATTTATAACGTTTGTTTTGTCAGGAACGGTTATAGGTTTCGAAGGGGCGAGGCTATAGATATCCGCTTTCCCTGACGAACAAAGAAACAAACATCCTACACTTACAAAAAGCAGCTTTTTCATATCTCTTTTTAAAACCATTATCATGCTCCTCGCCCTTTATTATATCAAAATTTTTATTTTTAAGGAACAACATGCTGTATAATAAATAATTAAAATTTGAAGGATGGGGAAAGAGCAGTAGGAGCAGGATGCAAAAGCATATTACAGGATGCGGGATTACCCAATAAATAAAGGTATATACAAATATTCTTGTAACTCACCCTTATATATTAACTGATAGGTTCGCCTATAGGCCAGGGTGTCGACACTCCATTGCAACGACATGAGACCCTTGCTTTCCTTGGTGGAGCCAAGGGGGATCGAACCCCTGACCTCTACAATGCCATTGTAGCGCTCTCCCAGCTGAGCTATGGCCCCACCCTGTTTCTTTTACGACGGGTAAGGGGGATCTGGCAAGTCTTTCCCTTTCTGCTTCTTCTGCAGCTCAGGATACGCCGATTTGCGTCGACCCAAGGGCTTCATTTGAAGTGTTTGCTCCCTAGATTGCGCAGAATCCTGTTTGGGCCATTTCTTCCTATGGCGATAGTCGTCAAGATGAACAATTGTCCCCATGTTCTTGTCCTTCCGTTTACAATCTCATTAAGCATACAAAAAGAAAGTAAAAAATTGCTTTAAACGTTCTTTATCAGTAGGCATATACTCAATATTGCTCTATAATTATGCTCATGGAGATAATTCCCCGCTATACTGTTGCTGATTTTGCTGCTATGCGCAAAGCAGGAGCCTTAGCCGCTCATGTGCTTGACTTCATTACACCACACGTTATCGCTGGCGTGACAACGCAAGCGCTTAATGACCTCTGTCATGAAGAAACAGTACATTGCGGAGGGCAATCGGCCACTCTTAACTATAAAGGATACCCAAAAGCAACGTGTATTTCTCTTAATCATGTTGTGTGCCACGGTATTCCTTCTGATCGAAAGCTTGTAAAAGGAGATCTTCTCAACATAGATGTCACCGTTATTTTAGACGGATGGTTTGGGGATACCAGCCGCATGTTCTATGTGGGGACACCTTCGGTCAAAGCACGAAACCTGACGGAAATAACATACCACGCCTTAATGCGGGCAATAGCTTGCGTTCGACCAGGAGCCACCCTTGGCGATATCGGCGCTTGTATTCAACATCTTGTGGAGCCAGCGGGTTATTCCGTGGTGCGTGATTTTTGTGGGCATGGTATTGGGCGCGTCTTTCATGATGCTCCAACAATTTTGCATTATGGAAAAGAAGGAACGGGGAGTGTTTTGCAACCTGGAATGATCTTCACTATCGAACCTATGATCAATACAGGTACCCACGAAATTAAGATTTTGAGTGACGGATGGACAGCCGTAACACGCGACAGAGGCTTATCCGCCCAGTTCGAACATACTATTGGCGTTACAGAAACTTCTGTAGAAATCTTTACTCTTTCTAGCAAGGGATATACATATCCTCCGTACGCAGGAGCGAAAACATGCACAAGGAGCCAGAGTTAAAAAAGCCACATTATTTAGAACACCGTGAACGTCTTCGTCACCGTTTTGACGCAGGAACCAGTGTCTCTAATTATGAGCTATTGGAGCTATTGTTATTCTTAGCGCGTCCGCGGTGTGACACAAAGCCTATTGCAAAAGCTTTGTTAGAGCATTTCAGAAGTTTAAATGGAGTACTCGCAGCGCCAAAAGAACGCTTAAAGGAGATTCCTGATGTTGGCAATGTTTCTGTTCACGTTCTGAAACTCGTTTTAGCTGTTTTAGAAGCTATATTGTCTGAGCGGATCGTGAAACGTCCTATTTTTACATCTTGGCAGCATGTTATTGAGTATCTTCAAACGAGCATGGGGTACCTCTCCGAA
>JAIRST010000071.1 GCA_031255325.1 Holosporales bacterium
AGATCCAGTCGTCAATGCGCCTCCTACACCTACACCTCCTGTGCAGCAGCCGGATCCAGATCCGGTACAGGTGGTCCCTGCGCCTACGACGCTCACACCTGCGCCTGCCCCTGCTGTGCAGCAGCGGGCTCCATGGCTTTCTATGCGACCCTTCGTTAATAGTGTATTATCAGATAATACGCAGTATACAAAAAAAATTGAAAGAGAAGGATGCGTGATGCCGAAAACTGTTTTTATTCATCCTTATACTTTTGGTGAGTACTCAGGTGTAAATTTTTTTTTGCCGCTGTCTTGTGCGCATGTTCTCCCCGAGGGGTTTTCTAACTTACAAAACCAAGGTCCCGAAGCGATACACAAGATTCTTAAGGAGAATATTGGGAATATACCGGCGTCAAAGAATAACGTAGATTTTTTTGCAAACATTCAGACAAATCCATTCCCTGTGCCAGGCAGCACCGTGCCGCAGGGTATGTTTGTTCCTTTTGGAGTGAACGTTGGAGACACCATCCCTAATCAACATACACGTCGTGCCTTAAAACCTCAATATTTGATGGAGGGGAGTGGGGAGCGTAGCGAAAACGTAGAATGTTGGGTGCATGCTGTTAATTCTCAAGGTGCCACTGTTTCCAGTCAATATTTTTCTCCTGAGGGAATAACTTTGCATACGGCTGGAAATGCTTCTGGCGATTCGCACCATATAAATGGCATTGATGATCCAAATGAAACTTTTGTTGTTTATTGGCGTGTAGATCGTCCTGTCTCTGAAGGAACATCTGTCTATGGCGTAAATGTTCTTTTGTCGAACGATTGTGCCGAGTTCATGGAGAGTACCATGGGGAACCAATGGTCTAACCCTACGTGGGACTCGTTGGACTTTAACTATGTTTGGGGTGTATGTAATGCGTACATGCAGCCTGCAGTATTGGAACAACTACATAAGGTTCTTGGCTGTGAATAAAGCACATAAAAAATAAATCCAGACAGTATTATTTCCTGTAAGAATGTTATAAATTCTTTTCTGAAATCATAAGAGAGGGATTCCAGGATGCGCTGGATGAACGTATATAGGTGTGTGTTCTTGATGTGGATGCTTTCGGCGAGTCTTGCGGAAGGAATGGATGCAGCGCGCCTATCGACGCGTTTAACAAAAATTGAGGATCATCAACGCTCTTTGCAGGGGAGTCTGGAAGAAACGCAACATGCTATCGAGCTGTTACAGCAGGAAATCGGAAAATTAAAAGCGGATATGGATTTACGTTTCAATGAGATTCAAGAAGGTTTAGAGAAAAAAAGCTCTTCCGCACTAAAAACGCAGAAAAAGAGAAAGGAGCCGCAAAAAACTAAAAATACAATAGAAAAGGAACCGGAACAAAACGCTGCACAGCAAGAGGTGCAAGAAGATACAAATTCAGATCATCCATTGGAGAAAGCACGGGCTTTGTTCAGTGCGAACAATTATGAAGAAGCGCAAGCTACAGTAGAGTCTTATATTGCAACAGCTCCAGCAAAGTCCGATCTTGCGGTTGCTCATTATTGGCTTGGAGAATCTTTATTTGCGCAGAAACGCTATGAAGAAGCGGCGCTGGCGTTTGTCACGGGATATAAAGCCGATGCGCAAGGGAGACGGACACCAGAGACGCTGCTAAAACTTGCAAGAGCTCTTGTTGCCGTAAAAAAGCAGAAGGAAGCGCGCACAACGCTTAGGAAACTGCTTAAAGATTATCCAGATGCTACTCCAGAAATTCGTGAAAAAGCAGCTGAGCTTCTTAAAAAGATTGCATGAGAACATCCTTTGATTCTAAAGCGCACGTAAAGAAAAACAATTCATTGTTAGAAACCCCAGTGGGGCGCACTTTTATTGATGCTATGAAGTGTGTCGAGCATCGCATGCCTTTAGCGAATACCAAAATAGCCGTGGCCGTTTCTGGGGGGAGTGACAGTCTTGCTCTTTTATTGTTAGCGCAAGCGTGGAGCCAGCGTTTTGGGCAAAAGGTTATTGCTTTCACTGTAGATCATCACCTAAGGAAAGAATCGACGCAAGAAGCGCTTAGCGTGCAAAAATACATGCAAGCACTTGATATTCCACATGAAATTTTACAATGGTTTCCTCCTGAAAATCTTCAGCATGGTCATATTGAGAAAGTGGCACGTACTGCACGTTATGAACGCCTTACAGAAGCCTGTTGGCGTCATGAAGCGCGTATTCTTTTGGTTGGCCACACGCAAAATGACCAAATCGAAACAATGCTTTTGCGTGCGTCCCGAAAAAGCAGCGACTTTGGGCTAGCAGGGATGAGTGTGCTCCGATTTCTGCATCCTTATTTGGCTGTTGCTCGTCCGTTATTAAAAGTGACGCGTTTTGATTTGCAACATTTTCTGAAACAAAACGATGTGTTGTGGTTTGCTGATCCCAGCAATGAAAATCCAGCATTCAAACGTGTTTTACTCAGGAAAGCCTTACTCCATGTTCATAGAGAAATTTATCAAGACCTCGTGCTGGTTTCTCGGTTTTATGCGATAGAGCGGCGCTTTTACACAATAGCTACCATTCGTTTTTTAAAAGAAAGTGCTTGTATTATAGGAATGCGTATTAAGATTAAAATTGCCCCTTTCAAAGCTGCTTCCCTTCCGTTGCAACAGCATATTTTGCGGCGCATAATAAGCTGTGTGGGCGGGAAAATGTATCCTCCGAATAAGCAGCAGCTTTCTCAGGCATGCGAAAAAATCTCTTCTTTAGAGTGTGTGCAATTTACACTGGGAAGAACAATTATTGATAAACGAAAAGCTTCCTTTACTATTTTCCGAGAAAAACGCCATATTCCCCCTGTCGTTCAGCTGGCGCCCAAAGATCTTATCTGTTGGGATGGACGCTTTTGGTTTTATAGTATAGCCGTACACCCTTATTGGATTTATCCTCAAAAAGGAAAGACAGATCCCGATTTTTACAAAGAAGGCATGACGGCAAAGAAGAATTCTTTTTCTTTAAATATGGAAGGACAATCTCCCTCCTTTCCGCACAATATTACTTACATTGCTGCTTCTATAGAAAATATTTTTAAAGATTGGTAGACTATTTTTGTTGCGCTTATACATACTTAAAGCCTTGAGTGAATACGAACCGTAGCATGGTATGCATTGGGAGCGCTATTTTTATTGGGCTTGCCCCTATTGTAAAATAATAGGAGGAAGCGATCAAAGATTGATAAACTGCCTTTTACTGTGTTTAAATAATTGATCTTTATATGAGGCCTTGAGTGAATACGAACTATAGGATGATGGGAATTTGGATCGCTCTTTTTATTGGGCTTGTCCTTATTGTAAATATAATAGGAGGAAGCGGTCGTGGGAGCAGCCTACCAATTGTTGCGTATTCTGATTTCTTACAAGAAGTTGATCGAGGATGTGTATCAGAAGTTCTTATTCGAGGTCCTGTTGTTATCGGGAAAACCACGGAAAGGCGTACTTTTACAACCTATGCCCCCCGTGATCCACAGTTGATTCAGCACTTAACAGAACGGCATGTACGTATTGTTGCTGCCCCGGAAGAAGGAGAAACACCCACATTATTTCAAATCTTTTTATCGTGGTTCCCAACGTTATTATTTGCAGGAGTGTGGATCTTTCTTTGGCGTAAAATGCAGATTGGCGGAAATAAAGCGATGGGCTTTGGGCAATCGCGTGCCAAGATGGCAAGTGAGAAGCAAGTAAAAGTGACTTTTGCCGATGTGGCGGGAATTGATGAAGCGAAAAGCGAACTGGAAGAAATCGTCGATTTCTTGAAAGATCCTAAAAAATTCCAACGGCTAGGTGGAAAAATTCCAAGAGGAGTCTTATTAGTAGGACCTCCAGGGACTGGGAAAACATTACTTGCACGTGCCATTGCCGGAGAAGCAAATGTCCCTTTTTTTAGTATTTCTGGGTCGGAATTTGTTGAAATGTTTGTCGGTGTAGGAGCCAGTCGTGTACGTGATATGTTCAGTCAAGGAAAGCGTAATGCTCCTTGCATTATTTTTATCGATGAAATTGATGCGGTGGGGCGTCATCGTGGATTTGGTCTTGGAGGAGGAAACGATGAGCGGGAACAAACCCTTAACCAGCTCCTTGTTGAGATGGATGGGTTTGAATCGAATGATGGCGTTATCATTATCGCTGCGACAAACAGGCCAGATGTTTTAGATCCTGCTCTGCTCCGTCCAGGACGTTTTGATCGACAAGTAAGTGTTTCTAACCCTGATCTGAGTGGGCGAGACAAAATTTTACGTGTGCATATGAAAAAAGTTCCTCTTGCCGATGACGTTGATCCCATGGTGATTGCACGAGGAACGCCTGGATTCTCGGGAGCAGATCTGGCCAATCTTGTCAATGAAGCCGCGCTATTAGCTGCCCGTCGTGGAAAGCGCGTGGTTGGCACAGCAGAATTTGAAGAAGCTAAAGATAAAGTGCTTATGGGCGCAGAGCGACGTTCGATGGCGATGACTGAGAAGGAAAAAGAAATAACAGCTTATCACGAGGCTGGTCACGCTATCGTCGCTTTGCATAGTCCAGAAACTGACCCGATTCATAAAGCAACCATCATCCCTCGAGGAAGAGCGCTGGGAATGGTTGTCCGTTTGCCCAATCAGGATTCTGTATCGCTCGCGCTTCTTAAGTTAAGATCTGATCTGCAAATTGCAACGGGAGGGCGTATCGTCGAAGAGATGATCTTTGGAGCAGAAAGGATAACAACAGGAGCTTCGTCAGATATTAAATTCGCAACAGATATAGCGCGTCGTATGGTTGTCGAATGGGGGATGAGTGAGAAAATGGGATTTCTTTCTTATGATGAAAACTCTTCTCAGAACGTATTTTTAGGGCATAGTACGGCACAAACGCGACAAATTTCGGAAGAGACAGCGGCATCAATCGATAAAGAAGTGCATCGAATTGTGGACGAAGCTTACGCTGAAGCTGAAAAGATTTTAAAAGAGCATATAGGTGAGTTACATACGCTTGCAAAGGGACTCTTGGAATACGAGACTTTATCCGGAGAAGAGATTGCAACGTTATTGAAGGGAGAGCCTGTTGTCCGGCCAGAAATAAAAGAGGTACCGGCTATTCATATGCCTTCACTTAGTTCGTCTAGCGCTTTAAAAAAGGGTGCAGGAGGATCCTTAAAAACTTCACGAAAAGGAAAAGCTGCGGGAAAGGATGGTAATAAAAATCAAGAAGGAGCACCTAGAAAAAGAGGACGTTCAAAGAAAGAAAAACTATGAAATTATTTGGAACAGATGGCGTGCGTGGGATGGCCAACCGTTCCCCCATAACGCCGGAGGTATGTGTACGTTTGGCAAAAGCAGCAGGGTTGGAATTTAAACGTGGAGAATATCAGCATCGTATTATCATCGGAAAAGATACGCGTTTATCAGGCTACCTCATTGAGCCTGCATTAACGGCTGGGTTCCTTTCTGTTGGCATGAACGTAATTTTAATGGGGCCTTTGCCAACACCAGCTGTAGCATTTTTGACACGATCTTTGCGAGCGGATTTAGGTATAATGATTTCTGCCTCTCATAACCCTTTTATAGATAATGGTATTAAATTTTTTAGTCCAGATGGATTAAAATTACCCAATGAAATCCAATTGCGCATAGAAGAACGTTTCCAAAACTTGCCAGAGGATTTACCTACAGGGGCAAACCTAGGTTATGCCATGCGTCTTGACGATGCGTTGGGAAGATATATCGAATTTATTAAAGGAACATTTAATTGTTCACATCCATTAGATGCGTTGAAAATTGTTTTAGATTGCGCTAATGGTGCGGCCTATAGAGCAGCTCCTGCAATTTTGTGGGAATTAGGCGCAGAAGTTATTCCTATCGCCGTAAAACCTGATGGAATTAATATTAATGCACAATGCGGAGCAACGTATCCTGAAACGATGCAGGCAGCTGTCTTAAAGCATCAAGCGCACCTCGGCATCGCCCTTGATGGAGATGCGGATCGTATCATGATGTGCGATGCTCAAGGAAATATTCTTGATGGGGATAAAATTTTGGCTATCATTGCAGGAGATTGGCACAACAAAGGACGCCTATCAAATGCGTGTATAGCAGTGACAGAAATATCAAATTTAGCACTTGATCGTTATTTGAAGGACTTAGGAATTAACGTCATAAGAACAAAAGTAGGGGACCGACATATTTCTTCTGTTATGCAAGAACAGCATTTAAATCTAGGCGGTGAAAAATCAGGGCATATTTTATTCAGTGACTATGGGGGAATACTTGGTGACGGACTGATTGCAGCCTTGCAGGTACTCTCTGTCATGCAAGACGAGAAAAAATCTTTGACGGATCTTGCCGCATGCTATACATCTTTCCCGCAATGTTCGGAAAATTTGTGTATTAAGAACAAAGAAGCTATTAACACAACGCAGATACAGGAGGTACTAACGTCGTGTACGGCCCATTTAGAGGGGAGGGGACGCATTCTGGTGCGCTTTTCTGGAACAGAACCCCTATTACGCATCATGGTTGAAAGCGAAGACGTGCCTTTAATGCATCAGGTAATGGAAAAAGCTCTCAGTATGCTGAGTTAAGGTATCTTAAAGTTTAAATTAGGAGAGGTGTATGTCACTTAAACAACACTCAGGCTGTAGGCGATTTTTCATTTGGGCATCGGAGAGTTACGCGGTAACACTCTTCCTGTGCGTTTTGTATGCGCAGCTTTCCTTTCTAAGTAACAATTCACATATGCTCCAAGTTCATGAGATTTTTAAAGTACTGGAATGGATTGTCGTCGGATGTCTACCTTTTCTTCTTATCGATCTTTTGGCTCGTTTCTTAAAACCCCGCAGCTGGCCTCAACGCATCCTCGATACTCTTATAGTAATGGGGGGAATGGCTCTCGTCATTAAGTCGGTTATTCACCCCATATTTGGACCTTGGCTTCCTCAGCTGATCCCTTCTCGTAGCTTACGGTGTTTTTGTTGGATGTGTATACCGATTCTTATTGGAATGCCCGCTTTTAAATGGCGCAAGCGGTATATTATTGTATTTTTAAGCATTTG
>JAIRST010000053.1 GCA_031255325.1 Holosporales bacterium
CTTCTAGTTTTTGCTTTTCTGCTTTCAAGGCTAATTCTTCGTCTATGAGCCGTTTGCGCTCAGCTTCAATATCGATAACACCACCGACAAACAATGTTATTGTGCCTCCCTCAACAACAGCAGGGATTGTAAAAATCTTTTCGTTTGGAGGTGTATCCTCAGCTACCGGACAAAGGCGCGCCAATCGTGCACAGAAAGGCTTATACGTATCCCAAAGTGTCGCAAACGCCTCTTCTTGAGGGCGGAATGTCGCTTGTAGTATTGCTCCTGCTGGAATGCGTACTAGGGCGCGAACAGAGCGTATGTATTTAACAACACCGCACACCCAATCGATTTCCAAAGCTGTTTTTTGGAAAGTCTTGGGAGGTGTGACAACAGGCCAAGGTGCTTGACACAATACTCCGATTTCCGAAAAGCCTAACATGGCGGCTAATTCTTCCGTGACAAACGGCACAAAAGGATTCATAAGGCGTATAATATGCTCAAGAACCCAAAAGGTAACGGCACGTATCTCTGCTGCCGCCGAATTCTCTTTTTCTTCTAAAACAGGTTTAATAAGCTCTAAATACCAATCACAAAATGTTCCCCAAACATGTCGATAGAGGGATTGCACACAAAGATCGAACCGGTAAACTTGCAAGGCTTCTTCGATTTCTTGTAAGAGGGTTTTTATCTCCCATACAATCCAACGGGCAAAAGGGTTAACGACGCAATAAGGATCGAAATCTGGTTGCAAGGCGCATTCCTTTAACTGCACAAAACGCGCAGCATTCCAGATCTTTGTCAAAAAGTTACGATAACTTTCCACTTGCGTTTTCCCAAGACGCACATCCCGTCCAGGAACACATAATGCGGCTAAAGTTAACCGTAATGTATCTGCCCCATAGTATTCGATAAGATTCATGGGATTCACAACATTCCCACGTGATTTAGACATCTTTTGGCCTTTTTCATCCCGCACCAAAGGATGGATATAAACGTCCTTGAACGGAATGCTGTTGCGGAAATAGAGACCTATCATAACCATACGGGCTACCCAAAAAAAAATAATATCAAATCCCGTAACAAGCACGTTGCCAGGATAATGAGTCGCCAATTCCGAAGTCTCCTCAGGCCAACCAAGCGTCATAAAAGGCCATAAAGCAGAAGAAAACCAAGTATCCAAAACATCCGGATCTTGCTTTAAATCCACCACTTTCCCATATGCTTTTTGGGCTTGTTCCTGCGCCTCTTCCAAGGAGCACGCCACAAACACGCGCCCCTCCGGACTGTACCACGCGGGAATTTCGTGCCCCCACCAGATCTGGCGAGAAATACACCACGGACGAATATTGCGCATCCAATCAAAGTACGTATTGACCCAGTTTTCCGGCACAAACCGTAATTCTTTTGTCTCGGCGGCTTTTAAAGCTGGCACCGCAAGCTTCTCGGCATCAACGAACCACTGGTCTGTTAGATAAGGTTCTAAAATAACACCCGACCTATCTCCATGCGGAACATTATGCTGAAGGGGCGTGCTACCTTCCAGCAATCCAGCTTCCGTTAGAGCTTCGATAACACGAGTACGGGCATCAAATCGCTCAAGCCCACGAAAACCTTCTGGAACTTGATCGTTAAGATGGCCACTTTTATCAAGGATGCAAAGCGCAGGCAAAGCATGGCGGGCACCGACCGCAAAGTCGTTAAAATCATGGGCAGGCGTTATTTTTACGGCCCCAGTTCCTTTTTCCGGATCAGCATACGTATCCGCTATAACAGGAATAAGACGCTCCGTTAAAGGTACCCGTACCTTTTTGCCAATAAGGTGCTTATACCGAAGATCGTCCGGATGTACCGCAACAGCGACATCTCCAAAAAGGGTCTCCGGGCGTGTCGTAGCGACAAGAATAAAGCCCGTATCATCAGCAAGGGGATACTGGATAGACCACAGATGCCCCCAGATTTCTCGTTCCACGACCTCAAGATCAGATAACGCCGATTTTAAGGAAGGATCCCAGTTCACAAGACGTTTATCGCGATAAATAAGACCCGCTTTATATAAGGCAACAAACGCCTCTCGTACAGCGCGTTTTCCGCCTTCGTCCATTGTGAACCGCAACCGTGACCAATCGCATGAAGTACCTAGCGCCTTCATTTGCTCAACGATGGTGCCTCCAAATTGCTCTTTCCATTCCCATACTTCTTCGATAAAGGCTTCCCGGCCGATTTCTGTGCGTGATATTCCCTTTTTGGACAGCGCTCTCTCTACCAGCAACTGCGTTACGATACCAGCATGATCAAGACCCGGCTGCCACAAGACCTGCCGCCCACGCATGCGTGCATAGCGGGCGAGGATATCTTGAATTGTGTAACACAAAGCATGCCCAAGATGGAGCGAGCCCGTAACATTCGGCGGAGGCAACATGATAGTGTAGGGTTCGCTATCAGGGATGCGTGTTTTTTGTTCCTTCAGGCTAAAAGGAGAAGCTTCTTCCCAAAGACAGCGGATTTTGTCTTCAAAACACTTGGGATCGAAAATCTTTTCAAACATAGATAAAGGATAAAATCATTTCTTTTTTACTTTAACGCAGGAAAGAGCAGACAGCAAGATGAAAGAAGCACAAAAGAAAAGAAAAGAAAACAACACCGACCAGTTAGTTCGCACAAAAAATTTCGGATCTATTAACCTCTAAGTATCTTCTATTGACTTAAAGGGATGAATTCTATTATCTTATAAGGGGGAGAAGTTTCTCTTCTTTCATTTCTAGCTGTGCAATGACCTAGTCGTTCTGTTTGCGAGTCGTTCAGGAGGATTGGATCAAAAAGTACTCTCTACTTCACACTGTTATGTATCGCATGAACGGTTTTTTAGACATAAAACCAATTTCAGCACTCTCCCAAACCTCTTTAAATAGAAAACGTAGAGATTATACATGGCGCACTACCTTCAAAATATATAGGCGCTAAAGGCTCACGGTTAAATGTTTTGGCCAAGGCAGGGAAGCTTGGGTTGAGAGGCAAGCGTACCATTTTGGAATTAAAAGAAGGGAGAAGATTCCTCTGTGAGAGAAGAACGCGTAGCATACCTCATTCATCGTGAATCTTCAAGAAGATCTGCCCTTCGTCAAACCCTCTTGCAACAAGTGGTTTCTTTGTTTGACCGCGAACCTGATACGGACATCGCCACATTAGCAGCTCCTATCGCAACACATGTTCAAATCGCTTAGGCAACACAGTAACGCAATGCTCATGAAATTCTTTGAGGACCCTTACCGCTTGAAAACATCCGTTCCAGAATATTTTTACAGTATGAATACTCCATTTGCTTAAATTAATAGCGCTTATTATTCTGGCTCGTTAATTCACAAATAACAAATCTTCACATTCAAAGGAGTGGAAATCTTTTTCCACTCTCTTCTTGGTTTTTACCAATTCCTTTTTCTTATTTGGAGCTTTTATGTCCCTTTTCTCTGAAAAGCGTCGTACAGCGTTGCGTGCTTTGCTGCGCCTTTTACGTATTGAACAACGACGCCGACTGACCATACAAAAACATTATAACTGGCTTTTACATGCGCGAAAATCACAACTTCTTCCCTCAGGTGATTGGAAAATCTGGTTGATTCTTGCGGGACGCGGTTTTGGAAAAACGCGCACAGGAGCGGAAACAATTCGGCAATGGGTGACTTCTGGAAACTATCGACGTATTGCTCTGATTGCGCAAACTATTACAGAAGCACGCGAAGTCATGGTAGAAGGAGAAAGCGGTTTGCTCAGCATTTCTCCTCCGTGGGAAGGGGTCATTTACGAGATGCATAAAAGGCATCTGTTATGGAAAAATGGAGCGATCGCGACGCTTTATGGAGCGGAAAACCCCGAGCAACTCCGCGGGCCTCAGTTTGATGGCGCATGGATTGATGAATTCGCAAAATTTCCCAATCCTGAAGAAACTTTAAATCAACTGTTTCTTTCCTTGCGCTTGGGAGGAGCTCCACGTGCTTTAATCACGACGACACCACGTCCTTCAATGATATTGAAACGTCTTTTGGAACGAAAAGATATTGTCATAACGCGTGGTAGTACGTTTGAAAACAAAGAAAACCTCCCGGAAAGTTTTTTGACTCTTGTAAAGAATCAATTTGAAGGTACTCAGTTAGGGGATCAGGAGCTTTATGGAGAAATCGTTGAAAACACAGATACGTTATGGACGCCGGCTCTTTTGGAAAGGCAACGCCTTGTGAAAGCGCCTGACCTTGCGCATGTTGTTATTGGAGTAGATCCCGCACTCAGCCACCACACGACAAGCGATGAAACAGGCATCGTTGTTGCCGGACAAGATACGCAAGGAATAGTCTATGTCCTTGCTGATTATAGCACAAAGGCAGCTCCAGAAGAGTGGATGCGCCGTATAGGCGAGATTTATCATGCGTTTCATGCCGAGCAAGTTGTTTTGGAAACAAATGCGGGAGGCGATCTCCTTCCGGCACTTTTTGCAAACATTGCACCACACCTATCCCTCAAATTGGTGCGCGCTTATAAAAGTAAATGGACACGTGCCGAGCCAATCGCTTTACTGTATCGGCAACATCGTGTCTTTCATGTGGGCAGTTTCGATCTGTTAGAGCATCAAATGCTCACCTATACGCCGCAAGCGACACACTCTCCAGACCGAATGGATGCCCTCGTTTGGGCATTAGAAACTCTTTGCTTAAACAATATCCCGCAAAAAATGAACATCTGGAGTCTGTAAAAGGGAAGCAATATTTTGTAGAGAAGTCTTTTAAGAAGGCGAACTTTCTGAGTTCAATATTACTGAGCTTTAGTAAGAATTAAACAGATCCTATCCATTGATATTTCTTTTATAGGTGTCAGTCTCGCCCTTCCTTGCCTTTTTGACTAAGATGGATATACTACTTTTCTTAAGAGTTAGTAAAACACGCAGTTAAAAGGAAATGATTCAAAATATAAGAAACTTTGCCATCATTGCGCATGTCGATCACGGAAAAACTACACTTGTTGATGCCCTTTTGCGGCAGGGGGGGATTTTTCGAACGAATCAAGCTGTTTCTGAGCGTGCTCTTGACTCTAACGATTTAGAACGAGAACGTGGCATCACAATCCTTGCAAAATGCACAGGGTTAACATGGGGAGAGTGTCGCCTTAATATTGTTGATACACCAGGTCACGCGGATTTTGGTGCTGAGGTCGAACGCGTTTTAAGCATGGTCGATGGGGTACTTGTTCTTGTTGATGCGGCCGAAGGCCCTATGCCTCAAACGAAATTTGTTACTGGAAAAGCCCTTAAATTGGGTTTACGTCCCATTGTGGTTGTTAATAAAATTGATAAACCCGAAGCGCGTGCACAAGAAGTCGTTGATGAGGTATTTGACCTGTTTGTTGCCTTGGAAGCGACAGAGGAACAACTAGATTTCCCTTTGCTTTATGCTTCGGGACGCCAAGGGTGGGCTGTACGAGACCCCAAAGATACACCAAAAGACTTAACTCCTCTTTTCGAAACGATTTGCCACCATATTCCGCCTCCGCAAGGCGATATCCACGCGCCTTTTTCGCTGCTTGTGAGTATTATCGAATCCGACCCTTTTCTTGGGCGCGTCCTGACGGGGCGTGTTTATTCTGGGTCAATTTCTGTGAATAGCCCGGTACAAGTTTTCAATCGTGAAGGGCAGAAAACAGAAGATGCGCGCCTTACAAAACTGCTTATGTTTCAAGGACTGGAACGCCTTCCTGTTACCACAGTTTCGTGTGGCGATATTGTTGCTATCGCCGGCCTGAAAAACGCTACTGTTGCCGATACTATCACAGATAATGAAGGGCATACGCCCATTCCCGCGCTGCCTATTGACCCTCCAACTCTTGCGATGACGTTTTCGGTAAATGATTCTCCCTTGGCTGGCAAAGAGGGGAAAAAGGTAACGTCACGCGTCATTGGGGAGCGTCTTTTCAAAGAAGCCGAGGGTAATGTCGCAATCGCTGTTCGCCCTCTGGAAAACCAAGAAGCCTTCGAGGTTTCTGGTCGAGGAGAATTGCAGTTAGGTATCTTAATAGAGACTATGCGGCGCGAAGGTTTTGAACTTTCCATCAGCCGGCCGCGCGTTTTATTTAAAGAAGATCCTGAAACAGGCGCGCGTTTAGAGCCCATGGAGGAAGTACTTATCGACGTTGACGAGCCTTTTGTCGGGCAAGTGGTGGAGAAGATCAATACACGCAAAGGAACGCTTCTGAATATGGCACCTATGGGAGTTGGTCGAACGCGTTTGACGTTCCTTGTCCCAACGCGTGGGCTTGTTGGATATCATGGGGAATTTCTGACGGACACGCGGGGAACGGGCGTGATGAGTCGGCTTTTTCATTCTCATGCCCCCTATCAAGGTCCCATTGCAGGTCGACGAACAGGTGTATTAGTGTCTAATGTTGCCGGCGAAGCTGTTGCGTATGGATTATTCTTCCTTGAAGACAGAGGGGCGCTGTTTATTTCTCCTGGCCAGTCTGTTTACGAAGGTATGATTATTGGAGAACATACACGAGAAAATGATTTAGACGTCAATCCAACAAAAGCCAAGCAACTTACGAACATGCGAGCCGCCGGGAAAGATGAGAATATCCTTCTAACCCCTCCACGACCAATTATTCTCGAACAAGCCCTATCTTATATCACAGATGACGAACTTGTCGAGGTGACCCCCCACAGCATTCGGTTGCGTAAGAGGTATCTTGATCCGAATGAACGGAAAAAAGCAAAACGCATTAGCAAAGACTGAGGAACAAAAAAAGTGTTTTGTTACAGTAAGCTGAGAGAAAAGTAGAACAGTGGAAAGAATTGTCAAAAATAGTAAAAATATATTATACGTCGTTATAAGGAGTTTTTATAGTTGAGAAGGGAAAAGCAGATAATTAGCAGAGTGCGTTTTTATATAAGGCTAATTTCCAAAAAAGGAGAGATGACAGATATAATAAAACTATTGTCAATGATTTAGGTAAATTTTTGCCTTATTAGATGATATTGTATTTTATGGCAAAATTCCTCATCTTGATACGTATAAAGTTCAGATCGTAGGATCTGTGTTTGCCCTTTCCAAGGAGCGGGTGATAAAATATTTTAATAGGTGAGAATCAGATCTTTATTCCTATATTCTTCCGACACGTAACGAAAAATAATACATTATTGCGAATTGAAAAATTCCCCTTAGAGAGTGACATTAGGTCTCTTGGATGAGTTTTCGCGCCAAGAGAGGGCGCTCCCTTTCCTTAAATAGCCTCAAAGTTCGTATTTTGCTTGTTTCATTTTTTTAGCGCTGCTTTCTTTTATATGAAAATTGTTCCATTCAAAAACTTACATACCAACAGCTCAACGTCTCCGTCTTCCCGTTATAGCTCTTTTATCTTATAGAGCTATCTCAGAATCTTGACAGTTTCGGCTTTGGTTTTACAGGGCTTGTGTTTTTGAAAGGGTTCAGGTAGCTTTCGGCTTATGCGTCCCCTTCGTCTAGAGGCCTAGGACATCGCCCTCTCACGGCGACAACAGGGGTTCGAATCCCCTAGGGGACGCCAGCCCTCTTTTTGCCCATACATGGTAAATGAAAAACAAATAATTTTCCTTTATGGATAATAAC
This sequence comes from Holosporales bacterium, assembly GCA_031255325.1. Taxonomy (GTDB): domain Bacteria; phylum Pseudomonadota; class Alphaproteobacteria; order UBA3830; family JAIRMZ01; genus JAIRST01. The sequence goes on from JAIRST010000053.1 coordinate 7,608, forward strand.
ACGCGCAGGGGATGCTGTTACAATATTGCTTATACCATGAGTTGTGTGCTTTAATGGCATTTTTTCCAAAGAATACTGGCAGCCTCGTATAGTTACGAGGGGCGATTCTTCCCCAGCTTGCAGTAAAGAGAGCTTATCTCCCACAGCTTCATGTAGCACCGCCACAGAACGTACACAATGGATGGATGTTCTTTGATGAATAAAAGTGAGTTGACAGGCAGCAAACCGTTCGTCTGCCAACAGAAGCATATTCGCCATTGATTGGTCTATACGTCCGCCTAAAGCGCCATATACAACACCTTCTGTCATGCCGTGCTCTTGTGCCCATAATAGAGCAATTTCAAGATCTGTCTGATCTTTTTCTTCTGGGAAAGTATGGAAAGGGATGCCTTGTATCCGCCACTTTTGCTGCAAAGCTTGCGGCAAAGAATCACCATCTCCAATTACAATATCTGGCTTAATATCGGCTTGTGCTGCATATTTCCCACCTCCATCCACAGCGATAACGCGATCAAAAAGCGCAGGATCGGGGAGGTTTGTTTCGCACGTTCCGTTTGCAATGATAAGAGCTTTCATTGTTTATTGCGTATCCGTCCAGAAAGTTTTAAGAAACAAAGTACTCCGCACAAAATGACTCCTATGACATTCGTTAAAAAAACAGGAAGCGAAGAGATAAAAGCCCCATAGAGCATCCATAAGAAAAAGCTTATAAAGTTTAATAGACACATTCCCAAAGCTAATCCTTTAGCTTGAGGGTTATGGTAGGTTTCATATAGCTGCGGAAGAAACGCTATGTTCGATAAAGCGCCCGCAATAAGACCAATCCATTCGTGCATTATCCTTCCTCCGCTGGTATAATCCAGATCAGGTTCAAAGGGTCTGGCACCTTAGCGCCTCTCTCAGCTTTTGCAAGCCCCCCTGGATGATGCACATTGTATAATGCTAGTCAAAAAGTCAAGAGCCGTATCAGGTATCGCTGCTTATTTTCACATCAACAAATTCTTTATTCTTAGAATGGTTTATCTTCTGCCAATTTCTTTTCCGCTAATTGTAAAATATACTGATCAAAATCCTCCTGAGTCTGCTTTTCCATGTTTTGATGTTTTTTCTTGAATCTCGTCCAAGCAAATCTGTATGAATCACAATACAGCCTATAATAGCATAAAGCGTTTGTAGCGGATGGGGTTAGCTCCCGTAAGTAAGTGTCTTTTGCACAAAATTTCCATTATTCTTCTGCTGATCTTTAAAAGATAAAAAGATGGAACTGACACCTATATTAGGCGGCGCCATGTCTTTTCTATTTTCCCCTTATCAAATATAAAAATTCCGTTACTATTGCGCAATGATATATCTTTAGATAAATGAAAAATATTTTTTATTAATTATAGGCGCGAATATTTTAAATAACGTTTCTTTAAAAAATCTCTGTAGGAAATTTGACTTTTATCTACATATGCAATATAAAAACCATTTTTTGGTACTTTGGAACAAAATAAGAAGGAACAAATTTTAACACTGTACATTATTAACGCATGATTTACTATTCGACAGTATATGAAGGACTATGATATTTATGAGTGTTCCTCTTGTTTTTGCTTCGTTACTCAATGCAGACTTTTCTTGTTTAGAAAAGGAAATTTACTATCTTGAAAAAGCGGGAGTGGATGGTTTCCATATCGATATAATGGATGGACATTTTGTTTCCCAATTGAGTATGGGACCAGAAATTGTGCGAACTGTTCGTCGGTTGACAGAACGGCCCATTACCGCGCATCTTATGATTTCTCCTGTACGTCAGCATTTGCAAACATTTGCTCAAGCTGGAGCTAACGCGATTATTATTCACGCAGAAACTGAGACACAGCTCGGCGAGAATCTCTCTTTGGTTCGGCATCTCGGATGCCGTGTGGGGCTTGCTTTGAATCCTTGTACAGCTCCAGAAAAAGCTATGCCTTATATACATGATATTGATGAGATTTTAGTAATGAGTGTTAATCCTGGGATTGGTGGGCAATCTTTTCAAGGAGCACAACTTAAAAAAATACGCGCCTTACATCAAGAAAGAATCAAGCAAGAGCGAGAGATTTCTCTTACGGTTGACGGTGGCATTACTCCAGAAACATTGAAACAATGTATAGAGATGGGAGCTGATACATGTGTTGTTGGCCAGTTTCTGATGCGTTACGTCTCAGAAGATCGTCCGCAGGCTATCAGTGCGTTGAAAACCGCTGGAAAAAGCCATGACACCTGTTAAACCTGCTGTTGTTGCCCGTAAACTTTATGCTTCATGGCATGCTCTTTCCGCGAGAACACATCACCTAAGTGCACGATTGCCTGCATATGCCCTTACCCTTACGGGAATAACTCCGAAAACTTTAAAGGTCGAAATCCCCTACACATGGCCGACGGAATATACTATTTCAACAATTTTTCAGAATACTTTTGTCCTTTTATGCAGCGGACGCACCATTTCGTTGGAAGTCCCTGATATATTTTGGAATACATCTGCCCTCACCCAAGAAGAAAGTGCTGAGCTTCACGGATTTTCGTGGCTTAGTATCTTGGTGACGATCGGAGATATACCTCAGCGGCTGTTAGCTAGAACTTTGGTTATGCATTGGATTACACACTTTGCAAAAATCTCGCCTCTTGCATGGCGCCCTGATGTTTTGGGAAAACGCCTTTCTGCCTGGATTAATGCTTATAATTTTGTAGCAAAAACAGCTGACACAACATTCAAGCATATTTTCTTGAAAAGTTTAGCAAAACAATACAGGTATTTACGCCGTCTAACAGCTTTAGATACTGTACATTTATTGGATTTACACGCCGCCAAGGGAGCTCTATGCGCCACAATAGCTCTCTATGGAGGCGCGATAGATTTTTTGACAAAAGCAATGGCCGATTTCTCTCGAGCATTGGAAAAATGCGCATCCTTTGACGAAGGATACCCATGGGAACTTCTAGAGGCGCTGCGCTTGTTGATTGATATTCGTACAGCGCTATTATGGGCACATAGATCTTCCACAGAAGCGTTAGATGACGCCATTCAAAGAATAGCTGAACGATTACGCCTTCTCCAGCAAGCTGATGGCAGCCTTAGCTTGCTGGGTAGTGGATGTATTCCCAGAAAAGATCTCGTTGCGCTCGCTCTTGATCGAGCACAATTGCCCTACCTTCATACACCGGTAACACTTTCTGAGCCACGATTTCTCCCTATAAAAACAGCTAAGCACATGGTGCTCGTGGAAAAAGAAGCTTTTTCTCCGTCCCTTAAAAAAACTTTCGCTCCTTTAAACATAGAATACAGTCACCAAACGGAGCGCATTATCCTGGGTACCCACATGTATGTTGTCAATGATACGTTTCACGGAACGTCTTATGTGCGTACGATGAGTGCACGAGTTTTACCTTATCTTGAGCACGCACAGGATAAAACACCATATTGGATACGGGGTACAGCACGTTGGCATTTGGAAGGAGAGCCCTTTACCCTTAAACGGCATCTGTTATTAGACATCGAGGAAGATATTTTACGCGGAGAGGATACGTTCTCTTCTCCTCCAGGGTTTTCGACATCTTTATTATTTACCTTTTTGGATAAGGGGAATTTCCTGCTGCAAGAAACCCTTCTTTCCTGCCGCTTATCTGAAACAAAAAAATGGAGTTTCTGTTTTTCCTCTGGGATTTGTGCAGAGTTGCGCTCTGGTCCTTTTATTCTAATGGAGGGAATACCTATTGCTACCAAAGTGTTAGCTCTTTATTATCCTCAAGATGAGGAAACATCTGTTTTGCGCTGGGGCGTGCACGTCTCTTAGATTGCTTTGGATGAGGTGAGCACAGTAGGATATTCATATGATCATTTCGGAAAAAAGGTCGAAAGAAGAATCTGATGCCTAAGATAGTATATGTTGTACATGGGCAAGAGTTTTCGTTTGACAGGGCTCCCACTGGTTTTCAGATTGCAGAAAAATTAGGGTTAAAGAAAACAGCTCTCGCTTTCAAAACGCCACAGGGGACCTTTGATTTAGCGCGTATCGTTGAAGGAACTGTTGTCGATATTCTGACGCCTTCAGATGAAGAAGGATTAGCGATCCTACGGCACAGTACAGCCCATGTATTAGCGCAGGCGATCAAAGAGCTTTACCCAGAGGCACAAATTGCTATAGGGCCGGTGATTGAAAATGGGTTTTACTATGATATTGCCCATAAAACACCTTTTATGCTTGCTGATTTTGGTACAATTGAAGCAAAAATGCGTGAAATCATCAAACGCGCTCTTCCCTTCCAGCGTTCGGTCTTAGACCGCTCTGGTGCCATCGCTTTTTTCCAAAAGGTCGGTGAGACATTTAAGGTGCGATTGATCGAAGATCTTCCACAAGATGCCGAGATTACGATTTATACGCAAGGAACATTCACGGATCTTTGTCGTGGTCCACATGTTCCTAATACACGCACTATCCCCGTACATTTCAAATTGATGAAACTTGCAGGAGCTTATTGGCGAGGGGATGCGACAGGACCCATGTTACAGCGTATTTATGCAACAGCTTGGGCAACGCAGGAGGATCTGGAAACTTATCTCACACGTCTTGAAGAAGCCGAACGTCGTGATCACCGGCGCCTTGGAAAAGAAATGACCCTTTTTCATTTTCAAGAAGAAGCGGCAGGTGCTGTTTTTTGGCACCCTAAAGGATGGCGCCTTTACAGAATCTTGCAAGATTTCATGCGGAAACGCCTTGAAAAGAATGGATATGTCGAAGTCTGTACGCCACAACTTGTAGACAGGTCTTTGTGGGAAGCTTCTGGACACTGGGAGAAATTCCAAGAAAATATGTTCATCACCGAGACGGAAAATAAAGTGCTTGCGGTCAAACCGATGAATTGTCCTTGTCATGTACAAATTTTTAAAAATACCCTCAGAAGCTATAAAGAGCTCCCTCTCCGTATGGCTGAGTTTGGGTCATGTCATCGCAACGAACCTTCCGGATCTTTGCATGGGCTTATGCGTATTCGTGCCTTTACGCAAGATGATGCTCATATTTTTTGTATGCCTCAGCAAATTACTTCGGAAACGAAGGCGTTTTGTGCTTTATTAGAAAATGTCTATACAGCATTGGGGTTTTGCAATTTTTCTGTAAAGTTTTCCGATAGACCTGCAAAACGAGCAGGAACAGATGTCCTGTGGGATGCCGCTGAAAATGCGTTGAAACAAGCAGCTACGGAAGCAGGTTTGACCTTTACCTTAAATCCAGGAGAAGGCGCTTTTTATGGGCCTAAATTAGAGTTCGTCTTGAAAGATGCGCTCAACCGCGATTGGCAATGCGGAACACTGCAAGTGGATTTCGTCATGCCAGAGCGCTTAGGAGCCGAATACGTCGGCACAGATGGGGTACGCCATCATCCTGTAATGCTGCACCGAGCCATTTTAGGATCTTTCGAACGATTTGTGGGAATTCTTCTTGAACATTACGGGGGAAAGCTTCCTTTATGGCTAGCTCCTGTGCAAGGTGTTCTTGCGACAATTACGGAAGATGCAGCGGCCTATGCTAAAGAAGTGAGTATATATTGCGAACAGGCAGGGTTGCGTGTGGAAATGGATTTGCGTTCTGAAAAAATTACCTATAAAATTCGCCAGCATTCTTTGGCGAAAGTTCCAATTATTATCGTCTTGGGCAAGAAAGAAGCGGAAGAAAGAAAAGTAACGCTGCGCTTTCTTGGGAAAGAAGAACAGCAAACTTGTGCCTTAGAAGACGCAGTCATGCTTTTGCAAGAGTGTGCAAAGGTACCTTAAAAGCTATGAGCGGTAAGGTATGGTAATGGACTTTCCCCCGCGTCCAGCGTGCGCTTCTTTTTCTTCTGGTCCCTGTGCGAAGCCTCCAGGATGGTCTGTAACCTGCCTTCAGGAGGCGCTGGTTGGGCGATCACATCGTTCACTTGAAGCAATAGAGAAGCTCCAGACTCTTACCACCAAAGTACGACGCCTTCTTGCCGTACCCGATGGTTATCGTATCGGTATCTTTCCGGGTTCAGCGACTGGTGCTGTTGAAATAGCTTTTTGGAATTTTTTAGGAGCTTGTGGTGTTGATGTTTTTGTTTGGGATGTGTTTAGCCGCATTTGGGCAGATGATATACAAAACCAGCTTTGTCTTGACACCCGTGTTTTTTCTGCTCCCTTTGGAACATGTCCTGATTTAAAAGAAGCTAATCCTCAACGCGATATTGTTTTTTGTTGGACAGGAACGACAACATGCGTATCTGTACCGCACACAGATTGGCTTCCTTTAGAGCGCACAGGCCTTACATTCTGTGACGCGACCTCAGCAGCTTTCCTTGTGGATCTTCCTTGGAAGAAATTAGATGTTACTGCCTTTTCTTGCCAGAAGGTTTTGGGAGGTGAGGCGTGTTTTAGCTTTCTTATCTTCAGTCCCCATGCGATAGATCGGCTTGCCCAATACACACCAGTATGGCCTATACCACGCCTCATGCAGTTGAAGAAAAATGAAAAAATCTTGGAAAAAATTTTCCAAGGACAAGTGATTAATACGATTTCTTTACTTGTTGTGGAAGATTTTTCGAAAGCGCTTTCTTGGGTAGAAGACATTGGGGGAATACAGACCCTTCAGCATCTTGCGCAAAAAAATCAAGCATGTATAAAAAACTGGATCTCTCAGCAAACAGATTTCGCCTACCTTGTTAAAGATCCGGCTGTACGTCCGCTAACCCCAGTGGGATTTGTGCCAACCCATGCAGCTTTTTCGAACAAGTCAACGGCAGCGCAATGGAAAGATCTGGCGACTCTGACGGAGATTTTAAGGAAAGAACGCATTGCTTTTGATGTTCTAGGACACATAAAATCTGTGCCGCACTTACGTTTTTGGACTGGCCCAACCATTGAGACAACCGACCTAGCCTGCGCTCTTGATGGCCTCTCTTGGGCATACACACGCTGGAGTGCAGCTTTGTGATATAATCGCTTTTATTAATATGCTCTATGAACAACTACATGAAAATGTGCCAATCTACGTTAGGATTAATGCAAAATCCATAGTACAATTCGTAGTAAATCAATCAAATGCACCATAGTTTATTTAAATAGAGTTTCAATATTCCTTCAATAGCGTTTCATGAAGGGGATTTCTCTAAAGGATGCGCATCGCGATATAAATCAAGGATTTTTTGGTCAGCAATGTCTATATATGCCTGCGTACTTGCCAACGAAGCATGCCCTAAAAGCTCTTGCACACTCCTGAGGTCTGCGCCTTCTTCCAATAAGTGGCTGGCAAAACTATGGCGAAAAGCATGTGCAGTTGTGTAAGGAGGGAAGCCAAAAAGAGTACGTAGTTTGCATAAACGTCCCCCTACATGCGAAGCCCCCAAGGGATTCCCATGCAGGTTTAGAAAAAGCGCCTTTGATGGAGTGGAAGAATAAGGGCATATTTCGATGTATTCTTGCATTTTTTGTTGCGCGATGGGAAGTAATGGAACAATACGCTCTTTATTACCCTTGCCAATTATAGAAAGAGTTTCTCGTGCCTGTAAAGCACTTCCTGTCAAACTTAAAGCTTCGCTAATGCGCATTCCTGTCGCATATAAAAGGACATACAATGCTTGATCGCGTTTTTGTATCCACAACGGTTCGTGAGGAAAATATGTTTCCCCCGACAGGAGGACTTTTAGAACGGCGCGCTCTAAAGGATGCGGAAACAAAGCAGGTGTTTTAGGTTTCTGGATCAGAAGAAAAGCATTTGTTTCAATCTGAAAACGCTGCTTCAAAAACACATAAAAGGTACGCAACGCAGAAAGTGCCCGCGCATTGGAACGCATTGACACCCCTTCTTGCAAGCGATGAGCTAGCCAAGCCCGTACCTCTCGAGGCGTAAGGGAGGCCAGAGAAATCTCTTCTCCTCCGCGATATTGCATCAAAAAATTCAGGAAAGACCGTCCATCATGTGTGTAAGCGCATACTGTTTTAGCAGCATAGCGTTTTTCGTACTGCATCCAAGTAAGCCAAGCAGAAAAAATTTGCGATATAAGGATCGACGAGGGAGGCATTTTTTAAGGCTGGGCAGCTTGATATTTCGTAGCGTGCCAGTCTTTCAGAAATTGCTCTAGTCCCTTTTCCGTTAAAGGATGCGCATAGAGGGCGCGAAAAACCGCTGGAGCCAAGGTGACAATATCAGCTCCAGCATAGGCAGCTTCTAAAACATGCTTTGGGTGACGCACCGATGCCGCTAAAATTTCGGTTTTTATAGCAGGGTCATTGTCATAAATTTCTCGGATGGATTCCAGAAGCCCTCGGCTGTCCTGTCCATAGTCATCTATCCGTCCCATGAAAGGAGAAATATACGTCGCTCCCGCACGTGCTGCCAGCAACGCCTGCAGAGGAGAGAAGCATAAGGTTACGTTAACAGGAACCTTTTCTTTGCGTAACTGTTGACAGGCTTTTAGCCCATCAAACGTTATGGGCACTTTAATCACTACGTTGCTGGCAATACGGATAAGATCCTGCGCTTCTTTCAGTATACTAGTACAATCAGTTGTTATAACCTCGGCACTGACAGGCCCGGCAATAAGAGAACAAATATCACGAATCACGTCCTTTTGAGCTCGTTTCGCGTGCGCCATTAAAGTTGGATTCGTC
>JAIRST010000041.1 GCA_031255325.1 Holosporales bacterium
CTGATGATGATCCGCAACAACGCGCGTTTTTAATGTTGTCTTGCGCAGTGCAGAGGTAAAAAGCAACGGAGAAAGGGAAGGATATTGTGCTATTGCTTCTTTAAAGGCTTCTCCTGAAGCATCCTCTCCTAAAACACCGCTTAAAGTGCATTTTGCTCCAGCCGCAGCAATATTATGAGCAACATTTGCCGCTCCCCCTAAAATATCGTGCTTAGAATCCACCGATACGACAGGTATCGGTGCTTCCGGAGAAAGACGTCGCGCCTTCCCAGAAATATACCGGTCAAGGATAACATCCCCTACACATAAAACGCTTACATTTTTAAAAGAAGAAAAGGAGGGCATCACCTCGGAGCTCCATCAAAATTAACGTCAATTCTAAACTCTCCCTCGCTAATCGGATGCGCTTCTGTTTCGAAAAGGATCCTTTCGTTGGATAACAATTTGTTCTGGCTAAGTTTATGCGTCCAGGAAATGGACTTTCCTTTTAGGTGTAATACTTTTTTAAGAGTTTCTATGGCTCCTGTTTCCTTTTTGATAGGGGTGAGAGCGATTTTAAGAGAAGGGAGCATACGCGGTTGATCCGTTACATTAACGATTTCTCCGGAAAGTATGATAGACAGTCCTTGATTAGTCCGTTTCATTGAAGAGGTTACTGCGCGAATCTCTAACCCTTCGCCAACAATTTCCATTGGAATATTTAATGCTCGACATACAAGGGCAAGCGCAGGAAATTGAGAAACGATTTGATGACGTGCCATTCCCACAAAGGCCAAGATAAAGAGAATGACCGCAATACCTATGCTCCATCGAAGGGAATGAGTCTTTTTTGCTTGTTGAGCGATGGGTTTTTCTGGAGCAAATGCGTTAAGAATATCAGGGGCAACGGCAGGTTGAAACCATGTTTTTAAACAAACGGAACACCGTACAATTTTACCTTCCCCTAAAGACTCAAGACTAACCGAGTAACGGCGCGCGCAGGAAGGACACGTAATGATCATCGCAAGACCTAGCAAACTTCGCTAGATTATACGGGATTCGCTAAAAACCGCAATCGGTAATTGCAAAAACAGAGAAAAATAGATTAACAAGACATTGTCGTAGTTTATTGTTCATAGTTAACTGAAAAATCGCATGGCTACAGGAGCCTTTTAATTTTTATAATTTTAAATTTATAAGAAATAAAAACCTAATGCGCACATATTCTTCTGTGTTTTAAGAGTAAAAAAATGACAGCTTTGCAGCTGCCAATACTCTGATAAAAACCATAAAAGTGGCGCAATCAATTCCGATTGTCTAATCTTTTATACAATAATTACCTTATTAAGGATTATCTTTATTTTCTGCGATACGTTCTAAAAAATCCTCCCAGCTTGCTGCTTTGTTATCGGAAAACATTGCCTTTTTTCGCAATATTTCATCCTGGCTTGCTTGCGTATACCAAGCATTAAACCGCTTAAAATTTTCATCAGTTGCGACTTCTAGGGTAAAGACCCCCTTGAAATTTGTCAAAGCGAACCTATGTGAATCATCATGCAGTCGATAGTAATAGAGAGCTGGTTGCTCTGCAACCTTGCCGGGCGAAAGGAACTGTTTGTTTCCTTCTTTGTGGAGAAACAAGAACACGATACTTTTTTGTTGACATAGTAAGCACTTCGTAAATCCTGTCATAACAACGTCATTTCCAAACTGGGCGTTCGCACAGAATGGCCGATATTCACGAAGTTTCTCTATTGTATAGTAGCGTTTTGTATAGGAGCAATTTTTGGTATCTTCAATAGTAGATCCGGTAAAAGTGTAGGTGTATTGGATAGGAGTGTAAAGACTCATTTCTTGTAGCAGTTCTTGTAGCTGTTGTACAGAATACTCCTCTTTTTTAAAACTAATAATCTTTCTTTTGGACTTCTCATCTTCCGGTAAAGAGGAAAATAAAGCATCAAACTTAATAAAGTGTTGAGGATACTCTATAGCTTCCTCTTGCCAAGGGGACAATTTTTCCGGAAAAACTAGCGGATAAAGGAAAATGTTAGAGAGAGGAATAAAGGGTAGATTATCATCTTTAAGATTTTCAGGGTGGAAATCCTCTTCCTTAAACCCTACTACGCAACCAAAGCCGTTTATAATATCCGCATTTGTTTTTAGCGCCGCTAAAAGCATGGTGTGTAAATATTGTGGGTGCAAAATATCGTCTCCATCTATAAAGACCAAAAAGACCGTACGTCTGTGCTTCTTTTCATATTCTGCGAATGGGAAAGTATCTTCCATCAATTTATCTCTTGTCAGACCAACGTTTATATTGTTTTCGTTACAACGCACAATGCAGCGTTTCTTAACATTTGGATAGTTGTCTAAGGTACTGACTAATGTTTCGTAATCCGATTTCCCAATGGGGGAGTTAAGAGAATTGTCTATTCTAAAAAAGAAATATATGTGTAAAAGTACATCAGTGCCGAAATTGGCTATATATTGGATATTGGCATCGAAACTTTGCACCAACTGAGGCACGTACTTGGCACAATTATAAATGGGTACAAGAACAGCCAAAGAAGAGGTGTTTAAAGTATCCTTATAGATTTCAGAGTCATCTTCTTGAAAAGAAAATATCTCATCCGTTTTCATAGCCACCGCATAATTCGTAAAAAAGCAGCTGCACGATAAAACGGCCGTTATTTTTATCAATTTAGATATATTCATAAGCATCTCCTAGTAAATTAGTTCACAAAATCCAATCTAAAAAATATTTAAGTTTTTGTCAATGGTTATTTTTTTATGCATGGAGATACTCCCAAATAATTTTTGCTTGCTTAGCACCGATCCCTGTAACGCGTGCAATATCTTCTAATGAAGCAGCTTGCAGTACTTTTAGTGACCCAAAGTACCTAAGAAGCATCCGCTTCCTGTGGGCTCCTATACCAGGAATGTCATCTAACTTAGAGGAACGAACATTTTTCGTACGCGCTCGCCTGTGTGACGTAATGGCGAATCGGTGTGCTTCATCGCGTAATCGTTCCAAAAAAAATAAAAGCGATTTATCCAAAGTTGTGCCATCAATTTCACGATTTCCAGCCAGAAAGAACTGTTCTTTCCCGGCATTCCGTTCGGGCCCTTTGGCAATAGCAATAACCTCGGGACGAATAGGAAGCGCAGCTATGGCATGAAGAGTCACAGAAAGCTGCCCCTTTCCCCCATCAATAAGCAACAAATCAGGGATAGGGTCAGTGTCTATATGATGGAATCGGTGCTTGAGTGTTGCTTCGAGCATCGCAAAGTCATCTTGCGTTGAGAAGAAACCAGTAGGGATTGGAAAGCGCCTATATCGTTTAGGCTGAAACCCTTCACGCGTTGCAACAATCTTAACACCATAAGGAAATTGCCCGTGCAAATGGCTGTTATCGTACACTTCTATACACTGTGGTATGCGAGATAAATGAAAAATACGGGCTAAATTAGTCCATAATTCCGGGGTGAAGGCGACACTTTGTGTCTTTTCCTCTAAAGCATTTTGCGCGCGTTCTTTCGCACGCTCTAAAGCATGTGCCTTTTCCCCGCGTTGAGGGATTAGAATTTCAACAGCATGCCCGGCCAATGTGGAAAGAGCTTGCGCCAAATGAGGAATAGATTCTATAGGAATATCGCTTGTTAAAAGGCGTTCTGGTGACGGTGTTATTTTGTACAGGTTTATAAGAAGGGGCAATATATCTTCAGCATGGAAAATTTCTTTGTTTTTATCAAAAAGGTAAACATGCTCTCTCTTAAAGCAATCTTGCCGATAAGTGGTTATGAACAGTCCTGTTGTTTCTGCGCTTCTTGCAAGAACGATAATGTCTAGATCGCCAAATCCCGCTCTGTAAATCTCTTGATGGGTTAAAATCTTTGAAATGGCTTGAATCTGGTCGCGATATCCTGCGGCTGCTTCGTAATGGAGTTCTTCTGCGGCATGCTGCATTTTTGCTTCAAGTTGGTGTTGTAAAGCCTGAGATTTCCCTTTCAGGATATCCATTACAGCCTGTACGTTTTCTTGATAAGCATCATTCGATATGCGATGCGTACAAGCACCGGAGCACCGTTTGATGTCAAAACGTAAACAGGGGCGGTGGCGATTGGCAAAAAAGACATCAGAACAGGTACGTATTTTAAAGGCTTTTGCGGTTTCCTCTATCATCATGTCAACGGCATTGGACGCTAAAAAAGGGCCAAAAGAAGTTCCAGTTTGAGGAGAGGAGCCCCGGTATTTCACAAGTCGTGGAAAAGGATGTTTCGTGATCAAAAGAGAAGGGAAGCTTTTGTCGTCTTTTAAAAGAATATTAAAACGCGGCTTATGCTCGCGAATCAGAGAAGATTCAAGAAGAAGTGCTTCTGTTTCGGTCTGCGTCGTTGTAGTAACAACCTGAGAAATAAGCGCAACCAAACGTTGGATGCGTAAAGTAAGCGTCTCGAATTGAGCATAATTTTGAAGGCGCTTACGGAGGTTTTTCGCTTTTCCAACATAGAGAATCTCTTTATCCTTGCTTAGCATACGATAAACCCCTGGCTGTGAGGGAAATAGGTGCGTGCTGTGCTGAAAGACAGCGTATCCATCAAAAGAAAAAGCGGTCGTTGTGAACATCTTCACCTTTCTGCAATACCTTTCTTTTACACTAATAGAAAATACCTAAAGAGGAGAATGTTATGAATCGTTTAAAAAAGCTTTTTTCTTCTCAAGATAGTAAGACAGTTATCGAATACATGCTTATTGCTGGATTGGTTGTTATTGTCACCATGACAGGTATTCGCATCCTGAGCACCTCTAAAAATCAGAGCCTATTTTCTGTCGATTCTTTAAGATAAAATTTTCAATTTTTAAGAGAATTAAAGCTATTGTTCCTCGAAAGATAGAACAGAAAATTTTGGCTAAAGAGGATTAGCGCCTTAATTAAATAAATATGCAAAAAGAAGAGCTGTTTCTGTTTCAATACCTTTTATTGTCCGATAGTTAGAAATTTTTCTTCTCGCATAGAAGCAAATGTATCGCGAGGTCTTTTCAACAGATCTGTCAAAGCTTCTTGCAAGGTTTTGCCAACGGTGTGAATAGCGACGTCCGCATTACGATGTGCGCCTCCTAAAGGCTCAGGGATAATGCCGTCTATCACTTTTAGATCAAGAAGATCTTGTGCGGTCAGATGTAAGGCTTCAGCAGCTTTAGGCGCTTTCTCAGCACTACGCCATAGGATAGAAGCACACCCTTCTGGAGAAATAACGGAATACACAGCATGCTCAAGCATGAACACTTTATCCGCAACCCCTAACGCAATAGCCCCCCCTGATCCTCCTTCTCCTGTTACGACAGCCAGCGTAGGAACATTTAAAGAAAGCGCTTTTTCGATGCATCGGGCGATGGCTTCTGCTTGCCCGCGTTCCTCTGCGCCAACGCCAGGATAAGCGCCTGTTGTATCGATAAAGGTAAGTAAAGGAAGGTCGAATTTATGCGCTAATCCCATTAGGCGTTGTGCTTTTCTGTATCCTTCAGGATGGGCCATGCCAAAGTTGTGGAAAATACGTTCTTCTGTATCGTGTCCCCGATGAATCGCTAAAACGACAACAGGCTGCTTAAAAAACAACCCTAAACCCCCTATTAAAGCATGGTCTTCTCCGAACAAGCGATCGCCGGCAAGAGGCGTGTATTCTTTTATAAGAAGCTTAACGTAATCTAATCCTTGAGGACGGTCCGGATGCCGTGCCACTTGCACTTTCTGCCATGGCGTCAGGCTCTTA
>JAIRST010000050.1 GCA_031255325.1 Holosporales bacterium
AATATTTATTAAAAGGGTGTCTCGATTTTGCTCTAAATGAGAAACTTCCTGGGCAATATTTAGCCCTCCTTCCGTCATATGTCTCAGTTCGCTAATTTTTGCGTCTAGCTCGAAAACAGATTTTTCGAAGTCGAGAACAACTGTCATGCTCTTTCTCTTTTATAAGGGTACTTTACTGGAATGTCTTTAAGATGTCACATCTTCTTAAAAGAGGATGCCTGCGCAAGGGGATGATGTTTAAAAACCGTCTGACTGAGACGCTCTGGCATAACATGCGTATAGATTTCTGTTGTTGCAATATCACGATGCCCGAGCATCTTTTTCAAACTCATAAGATCAACACCGTGCTCTAAAAGGTGCGTTGCAAAAGCGTGGCGAAGAACATGGGGAGAAAGGCACGAGGAAGCAAGTCCTGCTTCTAAAGCAATATGTTTTAAGATTTGAAAAATACGTTGACGGGTCAGATGCCCACTTTTAGCTGTCGAAGGAAAAATCCAAAGAGGTTTTTTGCCTGTTAAAGAACGCCATTCTTTTAAAAGGGCACAGGACTGAGAACAAAGCGGTACTCGGCGTTCTTTCTTTCCTTTCCCTATAAAGCGTAAAAACGAACCATTGTTTTCGATATTGCCCCACTGTAAAGCAGTCAGCTCACTTACCCGCAGACCACTTCCGTAAAGAAGAGAAAGCATCAATAAGGCGCGGGTTTCTTCGTAAGGGGGGAAAATATGCGTTGCCTCAAATAAACTTTTAACATCTTTTTCGGATAAAGTACGCGGAAGGCGCTTTTCTTTTTTAGGACGATCGAGGAATTGTATTGGATCTTTGGCAAGAATATCCTCTTGCACCAAAAACACCCCGTATTGCTTGAGGGCAGATAGCCGACGGCGCACCGTAGCTGAACTCATACTTTGGCGTGTTAGATAGATACAATACTCTCGTACATTTTCTTCCGTGAAAATCTGTGCAATAGGATGCGTTTCGGAGCAATGACAAAATTTCAAAAAATCAATCAGATCAGATCGATACGCTTCCCGTGTATTCAGCGAAGATCCTCGTTCAACGGCGAGCATTTCAAGAAAAGACTCCACGCTTAATAAAAGAAAAGACTTTTCTTGGGTGGGACATGCTCGCGGTCTACCCTTGGCGGAATTGCTCATGCGGCAGAACCTTATGCACTTCGCTAACCGGAGCAGGAATCCCAACAAAAAAAGCAATGCCGCATCCGAGCAACACCAATATAGCGACAGTAGAAGATAAGAGCACAACCAAACGCACAGGACTTTACCTCACTCTTGTTCCCTTATAACATTACTCATAAAGAGAGTAAAAGCTCTCGAAGGGAGATCTTTTGAGTGCAGTACCTGGTAGTGCGCTGTATCAAAGACAGAAAGGTGTGATCTGACGCTTCTCCATTATGTTTTTCTGATTTTGATTCCTGTTCTTATTGGTTTCTCTGGTTTTTTTTCTGCGTCAGAGACAGTGATTACAGGAGCTTCTCGTGCACAATTGCATAACGAAGAGAAAAAGCACGATACGCGTGCTACGGCGGTGCGTATTTTGCAAGAAAAGTTTGGCCCCACGTTAAGTTCCATCTTAATTGCCAATCAGCTTATTAACCAAAGCGTGGCTGCTGTTGCTACATGGTTAGCGATAGAACTTTGGGGGGAATCTGTTTTACCGGTTACAGCCTTTCTGTTCAGTCTTCTTGTTATTATTTACGCAGAAATTTTGCCTAAGCTGGTTGTCATTCAAAATCCAACCCAATATGCGCTTACTTTTGCGCATGTGTTAACGGTAATTTGCAAGCTCCTGCGCCCTGTGACGCATTTTTTAGAGGCTACTGCGCGATTCAGCTTACGGCTTATAGGCTTAAAAATACGCTTTGTGGAATCTTCTCCTATTTCTGATGACGAGCTCCGCGGCGCCATTGATTTGCATGCGGCCGGGGGTATTGAAGAAGAGCGAGAACGGCTCATGTTGAGAAGTATTTTGGATCTTCATGAGGTCACTGTTGGGCAAATAATGGTGCACCGTAAAAAATTAGAAATGATTGAAGTGAGCCAAAATGCTGAAGATATGATCATCAAGATTTTGGATTGTCCTTACAGCCGTATTCCTTTGTGGAAAGAAAATAGAGAAAATATTTTGGGCGTTTTGCACGTAAAAACTCTGTTCCGCGCTTTGCAAGAAGTTAAAGCAGAAGCCTCAACCGTGGATCCTATCTCTTTAGCCGCTCCTCCGTGGTTTGTGCCAGAGTCCACGACACTTTCTGATCAGCTGCAAGCTTTTCGTATGCGCCATGAACATTTTGCATTAGTTGTTGATGAATATGGAACTTTAATGGGGGCGATTACCTTAGAAGATATATTGGAAGAAATTGTTGGAGAAATCGTCGATGAATATGATGTCGCAGCGACAGGTATCTCCGTGCAGTCAGACCAATCCATTATAGTAGAAGGTGCTGTTTTAATTCGGGATTTAAATCGGCGATTTGACTGGGATTTGCCAGAGGAAGAAGTGTCCACAATTGCGGGACTCGTCATGCACAAAGTCCGTAAAATCCCTGCCGTTGGACAAAAATGTATCTTCCCTGAATTTACCATCGAGGTGTTAAAGCATCAACATAACCGCATCAGCCTACTGCGTATCTCTCTACAGGAATCGCAGAAAGATACTCATGAATATTAATGTAACAAAGATAGAGTGTCTTCTTATAAAAGAAAGAATGCCTTAAAAGACCTAAAAGAAAATAGAAGCTAAAGAGATTGTTGGGTTTGTATCTTAAATATATGTAATATATTTAATATAAATACTGTACAAATAGGGCGCGTTCTTCAGGAAGAGAAAGTCCTGGATGAAATTCCTTCAAGGCGCGTTTCCAAAAGTGTTCGGTCAAAAGTATCCCTTGCAGAATGTCTTCCAAAGGAATCGAAGAGACGTTAAGCGACTTGCTTGTCAAAAAAGCTGGTAATTTTAGCAACCTTTCGCGATAGGCACCCCCCCCTTCCATTGAAACCGCTCGTCCTGTTTTAGGCGAGACAAACTGCAATCCCGAAGAAGTCCCTGTAACAGCACAGTGTTCTAAACTCAATCCGTATCCCACGTGAGAAAGCGCTTGGCACTCAAAAAGGACATAAAATGCGGGATGGAAAGAAGCAAGCTTCTGCAGAAATTGCGCAAGAGTATGAAACATCGGCTCAGAGGGGGTATGATCTGGAAGAACGCGCAGGCATAACGTGCAAGCACTTTTTAAAGCGAGAAGCGCTAAAGGATTCTGAAGAATTGAAGCAAGAGAAGACGCTATGCCCTCATATTGCCCAAAAGCGAGCTTTTCAGAAGAGACAGCTTTCCAGCATAGTTGCCCAAAATCCCCAGGCTGTAAGGGAAAAGACTTTTTCTTTGACAGGGTAACACGTACTCGTCCTTGTGTATGCGTTAAAAAAATGCCATGGCACCGATGTTCCCCATAAAAGTGCTTGGCAAGAAGAATGGCTGTATCCCGCCGTTCCATAAATGAACCTATACGTTGTAACGCAATCCCCATAAGTCATAAAATGCTTTGTCCTCAGGCCAATTTTCGTGCACTTTCACATACAAAAATAAATGGACTTTTCGTTCCATTACAGCAGAAAGTTCTTTTTGTACAGAGGCACGAATTTCATGGATTTGCTCTCCCCCTTTGCCAAGGAGGATGGGACGCTGGCTGTCTTTTTGGATGTATATATTCTGAACGATACGTGTCTCATTTTTAAACGTAAAGTCTTCCCATTGTTCTGTTTCCACTATACAGGCGTAGGGAATTTCTTGATGTAGCCTTTTATAAAGGCGCTCTCGTGTTAGCTCTGCCGCGAAAAGACGTAACGGAAGATTCGTTACTTGGTCTTCTGGATAGAGCCATTCTCCTGATGGGGCGGATTCAGCTAAAAAATGCTTAATTTTTTGAATACCATCTTGCTTAAGAGCAGATACCATGAATGTCGCTTCAAAAGGGTATTGTTCGTTAAGATAGTATGCTAGTTCAAGAAGCTTAGGTTTAGCAACGCGATCAATTTTATTGAATACAATGGCCGCTTGCACATTGGGTATTTTTTGTAAGAGGTCGATGCTTCGGCTAATCCTAGGATGCGATGCGTCGATAACCCATAACACACGTGCAGCATTATGCATAGCCGTGCGGACTGCGTTAACCATTGCTCTTCCCAAACGTTCGCGGGGAGCAAAAATCCCTGGCGTGTCGGTTAAGGCAATTTGTGTGTCACCTTCGACAAAAAGACCCAGTAAATTATACCGTGTCGTTTGTGCTTTTGGCGAGATGATCGATACTTTTTGCCCTACAAGGGCGTTAACGAGTGTGGATTTTCCGACGTTAGGTTCCCCGACAACAGCAACTGTTTCAAACCGTTTTTGCAAGTTCATCTTCTTTTTGAAAAATATTTAACAACGCTGCTGCTGCTTCCTGCTCTGCTATTTGTTTTGATGATCCTGTACCTGTGGCGATTTTATTATCGCATGGGCTGCACGCTTGCATACAAAACATCGGGTTATGATCTGGTCCCGTTCTAGAGATTTTTGTATAGATGGGTTTCCTCTTTCCATTCTCTTGTAAAAATTCCTGCAAAGCGCTTTTAGCATCTTTTAAAGCAGTTAAGGGTTGCCTAAGGAACTTTTTCCATAAGGATTGAACGATTGTTGAAGCAGCCTTAAAGGTATCATCCAGATATACGGCGCCCAAAATGGCTTCACAAATGTCTTCTAAAGGAATAGACGAAAAAGTGGTGACCGGAAATCCTGAACGCAAAACTTCTTCTAATCCCGCTTCATGAATAATAACCTTTAACGTTTTTGCGCTTCCTAAGTAGGCTATTCGAATAGCCAAAGCCCCTTCATTTTCATCGGGATAGTAATGGTACAAAGCTTCGGCGAGTGCTAGCCCCAAGACCCTGTCTCCAAGGAATTCTAAACGCTCAAAATGATTTCTTCCCGTAGGGTTTTGCACCGCAGGATGCGCTAACGCTGCCTGTAAAAGAGACGGGTCTTTAAACGTATAGGCAATGATTTGTTCGATGTGACTTAACATTGTTAAAGAATTCTTTTCCATAGACGGTCATAGCGAATATTTTGCAACCACAACCAAAACTCCCACCAGCGTACGCCATTATCTATGGAATACACAACATGCACAGCACGTCCT
>JAIRST010000051.1 GCA_031255325.1 Holosporales bacterium
TACCGCTTTCTGGCATGCAGAGAAAGAAGCGCCTGAGAACGAATTTTCCCCGCCGTTCCTTCTGAAGCGTAAAATGCGTCGATATCTTGCACAGCTCTCAATCAAAGGCTCTTGTCCCCGCGAACGTACGCGTTCTGTTTGCGTGATACGCGATTCTTGTGAAGCCAGATCTTGTCGATAGGATTTACCATAAAGGACGCTATCTCATAAACGGTGTAAGTTTCGTGAGATGCTATTTTTTAGCAAGATTTGCAATAATAGAACCTAAATTTTGGAACCATTTCTTCCTGTTTCTCTATGGGCGTTGATTATATTTTCCATAAAGATGCTCATACTTTTAGAGTACGCATGCTCCTGCAGCTATGGTACTATGCATAAGAATGAATACGGAGAGGCTATGCACCGGCGGAAAAAATCAAGATCTATACGTTTTTGGACAAAGATTAGCGGTTGGAGTGTTTTTATTCTTTTAGGAGGAGTTTTTACCTATTTCGAGGGAGCTTTTGTATGCGAATACACGCCTATCATCATTGAAGGAACAAGTCAGGATATGGAAGGAACGATTGCTTATGTAATCAATCTGGACAGATCTGTAAAACGGCGAGAATTTATTATGTCACAGGTAATGCAGTTAGGATTTTCAACTGAGCGTGTTTCTGCTGTAGATGGCAAGCTTCTTTCAGAGGAAGAAATTAAACAGAAAGTGGATCTTGATTCCTATAATGCTTTCCTTGGACATACGCCAGAGCTTGGAATGATTGGGTGTAATATGAGTCATTTTAGTGTTTGGGAGGCATTTTTGCATTCTTGCTATCGTTATGCTTTAGTCATCGAAGATGATGTCAGCTTTAATTCAGAGGAATTACGAACAATTGTATCAGAACTGACACAAACATCTGATGATTGGGATATTGTAAGTTTCGAGCTTTCCCATAAAGGCATGCCTTTAACGGTACGTCGCATAAAGGAGAATAACAAACTTGTTGTATATTTAACAGAAGTTACACATACGGGAGCGTATCTCATCAACAGAAAGGCGGCCTCTAGGCTATGGGCCCATGCTCTTCCCATTAAGATGCCTATAGATGCCATGTTGACTCGGGGATGGGAATTTGGTCTGAAATTTACAGGTATAGAGCCCCGTCTTGTGCATCAGGTGTTTGGAGATTCGGAGATTGGAAAAACGACGTATGCTTCGACACAAGACTCCTCCATAAGCGTTATTCTCCGCATTAGAAAAATAGTATACAAAGCAAAATCCTATACTATGCGCTTTTTGTATAATTTAAAACTGTATTTTCAGCTCCGTTCCTCTTCATCTAATAACTAAACCTCCCGCAAAAGCGTGTGCATCGAAAGCACTCAGGTCATCAATGGTTTCTCCTGTACCAATGGCGAGAATCGGAGTCTTATAATGTTGTACCAGAGAAATAACAACGCCTCCTTTAGCTGTACCATCAAGCTTCGTTATCACTAATCCCGAGACTCCCACACGATTTTGGAAAACAGAAGCTTGTGTGAGAGCTTCTTGTCCTGTTGTGGCATCTAAGACTAAAAGTATTTCGTGAGGTGCTTCAGGGGAGATCTTTTTTAATACGCGGCAGATCTTTTCGAGCTCTGCCATCAAGTCATCCCGTGTATGTAAGCGCCCAGCCGTATCAATAAGAAGAATTTCTCCAGGATTTGTCGCCTCAAATGCGCTGTAAGCAAGTGCTGCAGCATCTGATCCTTGCGGGGCTGTATGAACAGGAACCCCTAACTGATGTCCCCAATGGCAAAGCTGCTCAACAGCTGCGGCCCGAAAAGTATCGCACGCCGCTAAGCGCACAGACTTATTGTTGTTTTTTAAGAAATGCGCCAGTTTCGCAACTGTTGTGGTTTTACCGTTACCGTTAACACCCACCAACAAAACCGCTGTCGGTTTATCTTGCGGTAAATATGCAAGCCCTTCTAAAGGGCGTACATAAGGTTCTAAAATGGAAATAATTGTTGCTACTAAAGCCTCATGCACCCTATTAAGAGAAACATCCCTACCAAAGCGCTCCTTTTTCAAAGTAGATAAAATTGCCTCTGCGCATCGTGGCCCAAGATCAGCTGCGATCAGGATATCCTCTAGGTTTGCCAGCGTTTCCGCATCTAAACGTTTATGCAATAAGATGGCAGGTAATTTTTCCGCAAGCGTTTGCGACGTTTTCGATAGCGCCTTCTTTAAACGATTCCACAAAGCCGTATCACCTACTCCTTTCCCGTTTTAAGGGCGGCGAGAAAGGCGCTTTGGGGAATGTGTACTTGCCCTATTTCGCGCATGCGTTTCTTACCCTCTTTTTGCTTTTCCAACAGCTTGCGTTTGCGTGTAATATCGCCTCCGTAGCATTTTGCCGTCACATCTTTACGTAAAGCTGGAATGGTCTCGCGCGCAATCACTTTGGCTCCAATGGCTGCCTGAATGGGAATCTTAAATAGATGCCGTGGAATAAGCTCTTTTAGGCGCTCACACAAAGCACGTCCTCGTGTTTCCGCAGTGTCTTGATGTAAAATTGTTGCTAAAGCGTCAACAGGTTCTCCATTAACAAGAATAGAAACCTTTACAAGATCCCCTTGTTGATAAATGTCGCGCTGATAGTCAAAGCTTGCATACCCACGGCTGATAGATTTCAGCCGGTCATAAAAATCAAAAACAATCTCGTTGAGAGGCAACCTATAGACGACCATCGCGCGCCCCCCCGCATAGGTGAGATCTACCTGTTCCCCTCGCCGCTCTTGACATAGCGTAAGAACGTTTCCTAAGTGCTCATCTGGAACTAGAATGGTTGCTCGAATCCAAGGCTCTTCTATGCACATAATACATCCAGCATTCGGCATGTCCGCAGGGTTGTGAAGGTCGATCACGTCCTCATTTGTTAAATGCACTTTATAGATGACACTTGGTGCTGTCATGACAAGATCGAGGTTATATTCGCGTTCTAGCCGCTCTTCAGCGACTTCTAAATGCAAAAGTCCAAGGAACCCACATCGAAAGCCAAATCCTAAAGCTGCTGAACTTTCAGGTTCAAAAGAAAAACTGGCGTCATTAAGTTGTAATTTTTCTAACCCTTCCCGCAGCCGTCCGTAATTCGAAGCATCAGCAGGAAAAAAGCTGCAAAAAACAACAGGGATGGAAGACTTAAATCCTGGCAAAGGGGTGCTTGCAGGATTTTTTTCGGAAGTTAGGGTATCGCCTACCCGCGCATCACGTACACTTTTAATACCAGCTGTGATATAGCCAATTTCCCCGGGAGCAAGCTCAGATAAAGGCTTAGGTTTTGGAGTGAAGCATCCGACTTCGTCTACTTGATAGACTGCTCCCGTCGCCATCATCTTGATTTTCATTCCAGCAGCCAGTGTCTCTTCTTTAACACGCACAAGAGCGACAACACCCAAATATGCGTCATACCAACTGTCGATAAGTAACGCACGTAACGGTTTTTCAAGGTCTGTTGTGGGAGGAGGAAGGCGTGCAACTATGGCTTCAAGTACATCATCGATTCCTTCTCCCGTTTTAGCGGATATCAGAACAGCATCTGTGGCATCCAACCCGATAACATCAAAAATCTGAGTCTTAACACGATCCGGATCCGCCGCCGGTAGATCAATTTTGTTGATCACAGGAATGATGGTGTGGTCGTTTTCAATCGCTTGATAAACATTAGCGAGCGTCTGTGCCTCGACCCCTTGTGTGGCATCCACGACCAGTAAAGATCCCTCACAGGCGGCCAATGACCGGCTCACTTCATAGGCAAAGTCCACATGCCCCGGCGTGTCTATCAGGTTCAGTTCATAAAGTATTCCATCACGCGCCGTATAAGAAAGACGCACCGTTTGCGCTTTGATTGTGATACCGCGCTCGCGTTCGATGTCCATCGAATCAAGAATCTGGTCACGAAATTCTCGTGTTTCAACAGCACTACATCGCTGAATTAAACGATCTGCGAGTGTCGATTTTCCATGATCGATATGCGCAATAATGGCAAAGTTGCGGATGTGTTTCAGTTCTGCCATAATAGCTACCGTAATACTCCCCCAATGCGTGTAGAAACAGTGCGCACAATACGGTCAGAAAACTTTTGTAAATCCTCTTCCGAAAAAGTGGCTGTATCTGGAAGAAACGTTACCGAAATTCCAATGGACTTTTTATCGTCGGCTAAAGGCGCCCCTGTATACACATCAAATATATTAATACGTGAAACAAAACGTTTTCCCGCCTGACGTACACACGCGATAACATCACCTGCAGAAAGCTCTTTATTGACAATGAAAGCAAAGTCGCGGGTCACTTGCTGAAATGCTTTTAATTCTGGTGCTCGTTTGAGGCTTAATATTTCGGAACCTAGGGTATCTAAAAACAGTTCAAATCCAACGACTGGGACGTTTTCTAGATCGAAAGCTTTTAAAACCTCAGGATGCACCATTCCGAAAACAGCAACAGGTTTATCCTTATTGAAAAATGTCCCAGAGCATCCAGGATGCATCCATTTTGGTGCCTCTTGACGAAGGTTGAGCTTTTCGCACCGATCCCCTAAAAGCGCCAACACATCTGCCTTTGCATCGAATAGATCTACGGGACGGACACGCTTGCTCCAATGATGCGCCGCGTAATAACCAGATCGAATACCGGCCATAGCGGGACGTTCATAGGCCGTAAAGCGCTGATCAAACATAGGCCCTAACTCAAAAAGAGCAAATGGGGCATTTTCACGCCGGCTGTTCTTCATAACAGCCTCCAGCAAATTCGGCAAAATGCTTGGACGCATAATAGCTAAATCTGTGCTGATCGGATTACATAGTTCAATAAGTTTCGCTTCTGCCCCTTCAAAAAGCCCAGCCCACGATCGACGGATGAAGGTATAGGAAATAAGTTCCGTCATACCGCGTCCGGCAAGGTGTCGTTTTAAATCTTCTGCCTTATAGGATTGAAGGTGCGTTGCGTATGTACGTTTAGGCGCTTGCAGAGGACACGGCATGACTTTATCGTACCCATATACTCGTAATACATCTTCGACCAAATCTTCAGCAATGGCCAAGTCATGTCGCCACGGAGGGGGCGTAAAATGATGGGCGGAATCTTCTGCGCACCCTAAGTTTTGTAAAATACACGCTGCTTCTGTAACAGGGGTTCCCGCGAGTTGCTCAATACGACAAGGATTTAAGTAAATAGCCGCGCGCTTTTCAGGAAGCGTTCCTAACAGAAAAGGTACGCTTGCCTCTCCACCACATAGCTCAATAATCATGGCAGCAGCTGCACAAAGATCCTCAACTGTAGCGGTATACTCTACGCCCCGTTCAAAACGTGTGCGGGCATCGCTCGTCAGACATAAAGCTTGCCCTGTTCTTGCAATAGATTCTGGCTTGAACCACGCTGCTTCTAAAAGAATCGTCGTTGTTTCAAACGAAGAAGACCCACGTTCTCCTCCCATAATTCCAAGTAATCCTAAGGGACCGGCCTTATCGGCAAACAACGCCATCGATGACGATAACGTATGCGTATGCCCTTTCAGGTCTGTAAACTTCTCTCCTTCGTTGGCTAAGCGCAAACAGGGCGTTCCAACAAATTGATCGACATCATAACAATGCAAAGGACGGCATCGGTCTAAAGTAAAGAAATTGGTAACATCTACCAATGCTGAAATGGGATTAAGTCCAGCTTTTTTTAAAAGACCTTGCAACCAGAGAGGACTCGGCGCATTTCTTACCCCGCGTATTTCGATAGCACTAAAGAATGGACAAATCGTTTGAACGGATGTCTCTTGATATTTGATGGCATACGGAAAAGCTTTTTGCGTTGGGAGAGTAGAGACATAAAGTGGCTTTAATGTTCCCAACTGCACGGCAGCCAGATCCCGAGCGATACCACGCACGCCGAAACAATCGGCACGATTGGGTGTTACATTTATATCAAAAATAGGGTCGCTATAAAGCTCTGCAACACACACTCCCAACGGTATATCACTTGAAAGCTCCTTGATGCCTTCTGATTCTTCTGAAAGTCCCAGCTCTTTCTCTGAGCACATCATGCCAAAGCTTTCGACACCGCGAATTTTGGATGGTTTTAAAATGTTTCCTGTAGCAGGAATCACAACGCCCGGAAGGGCAAGCACAACATGGATATCTGCTCGCGCATTAGGAGCGCCACAAACAACCTGGTGAACTGCTGTTCCATCATTTACCCGACAAATGCGCAAACGATCCGCATTGGGATGCGGCTCGATCGCTTCGATACGCGCTACGGTAAAATTCCGCAAAGCTTCTCCTGGATTTTCCAAAGATTCTACTTCGATTCCCAGCCGAGTCATCGCATCGGCAAGCTTTTCCGCGGATAGGGTTGTCTCTAAATGGCGATGCAACCAGCTGAGAGAGAATTTCATCGTAAAGCTCCTTCGTAAGGAGAGCTCCCATAGGTCGCCGTCCATCGTAGGTCGCCTTCGAAACTACTGCGTGCATCTGGAATACCGTATTTTAGACTGGCCAATCGATCGACACCAAATCCAAGGGCAAATCCTTGATGGTGTTTAGAATCGATTCCACCGTGCTCTAAAACTTTTGGATGAACCATACCACACCCTAGAATTTCCAGCCATTCATCGCCTTCACCCATAATAAGGCGTCCCTCTTCTCTTCTGAAAGGAATATCCACTTCGGCAGAAGGCTCTGTAAATGGAAAGAAACTCGGGCGGAATCGCAAATGCAGATTGTCAACACAAAAAAATCGTGCGCAGACTTCCGTTACGCACCATTTCAAATGCCCGAAATGAATCCCATCCTCGACGACAAGCGCTTCCATTTGATGAAACATCGGTGTGTGTGTCGTATCTGAATCGCTGCGATACGTGCGCCCTATACTGAACATACGCAAAGGAGCACCTTTTGCACGCATTGTACGTATCTGTACGGGGGATGTGTGTGTACGTAAAAGAAAACGTCCAGAAGACGTTGAGGGTAGATCCAAAAAGAATGTATCGTGCATTTGCCGCGCTGGGTGATGGTCGGGAATATTGAGGGCTGTAAAGTTTAGAAACTCGTCTTCAATATCTGGTCCTGTTGCTTGCTGAAATCCTAAATCCTGAAAAATCGCAATAAGGTCGTTTTGCGTACGCGTTAAAGGATGCAAATATCCTGTCAATTCAGAAACTGGAGGGAGCGTACAATCCACGAACTCTTCCTTTAGGCGCTTTTCCGTTGCGGCTTGCGTTAAAAACACTTGCCGTTCGGCAATGGCGTTTTGCAGCATTTCTTTGGCTCGATTAATATCGGCACCAAACGTTTTACGTTCCTCCAAAGGAAATGTACTAATTGTTTGGGCGAGTATTGTCATTTTTCCTTGCTTTCCCAGCCAAGCAACGCGCAAAGATTCTAACGCTTTGGAATCCATACATTCTGCAATATTGGAAAGAGCTGCTTGTATCTGCTGAAAAAGGGGTTCCATCAACCTACTCCTTAAAGTGAAAACAATTCTTCTTAGAAAACTATTCCATTTTCTTTGAAAAGATAATGTTCCCAATTTTTTCAAGAGACAAGCCAGAGATTGCAGTGAGGATGCTTTTATCGATTCTCTTCCAGGGAAGTTGGTACTCTGTTCCGGAATTGCCTTTCCGAAAATACGATATGATTTTTATTCATGAGTACAAGTAAGGAGAGTTTCTCTATAGTACCCTTTTGGCAAGATTAAAACAGCTATTCTCTTTTTACAGAAAAGGGGATTTAAAAACATTTAAACGTATGCATGCCGGAGGTTTAGTTATTGGATGAAGAGGAACACTCAGTTGAAAATCCTAACTGCATTACCTGCGGCATAATAAATGCTCGCCGTTTTACAGATCTGTCCAGATTGATTACATACGCAATAGTTCCTTCCGTATTCTGATTTGTTCCTTCAATGGCGATAGGGGTGTATTCGCATACAAAAGCTCCTTCAAAACAAGTAAAAACTCCCCATAAAAGGATAAAAAAACTCCAACCGCAAACCTTTACCCCAAAATGTGTTCTTTTTTGTCGTCGCACCGATACCTCTCTTTTTCAATCATTCATCATAAGAAATCGGCTCTACTGCGCCTAAGGCTTTGAAAGCTTGCTCATTGATTTTAATGGAATGCTGTTTTTCACTATATCGTAAAGCCTGATTAAGTAGGTCATCCTCTATCTGCTTATGCCAAGAGATTTTTTCTTCCGAGCTTTTTTCATTCCCTGCGTTAGAAAAAGTCCTAATCACAACGCCGACAAGTACAATCCCAGGATTTTCAGTTCTACCATGACTTACTGCAATAACACCTTCTCCAATCGAAGCTTGTTGAAGATGTCCAAGAAAGTCTGATGTTATCCCTTCCCCTTTCGGTACGTTCCCTCGTGCCATATCCATACGGCTAAAGGGAGACAAAATATGATAAGCCAGATGATACTTCACAGCAAGATCCTTCAGTGCCTTCCCTTTCTTAAGCTCCTCTATGATAGTTTGCGCTTGCGCTTCCATGCTTTCTTTCTTTTTACACGCTCCCCAACAAGCGAAAGCTTTATTTTTCACGATAGAAAAATCTGCGACATGCTCGGGATCAATCTTATCCACACGTGCGAAAATCCACCTCCCGTTGCGTGTCTCTAAGAATGTTCCATTTCCTCCTTCTTCCGCATCGGAAAGCTCTTTAAAGAGTTCTACTGTTTCTTCAGCATAGGGGTTTTGTAAGAACTTCTCTTTTGGGTCAAGCTTAACAGAGAATTTTGAAGAAATGAGATGTTTGATAGGATA
This sequence comes from Holosporales bacterium, assembly GCA_031255325.1. Lineage (GTDB taxonomy): Bacteria > Pseudomonadota > Alphaproteobacteria > UBA3830 > JAIRMZ01 > JAIRST01. The sequence goes on from JAIRST010000051.1 coordinate 8,774, forward strand.
CTGAGACGCAATTTCTTCAAATTTCTTACCTTCTGCAAGAGCATCTTCGATAGTACGTGCTATTTCCGCCATTCGTTCTGAGAGCACTTCTAGGCGAAGATCTTTCTCTAACTCTGAACGCATTTCTTCCAGACTTTTAATAGTCGGCTCATCAGTAGAGCGTTCTATATAGCGGTCATACGCTTGCGCGATTTCAGATTCATCGACTTTAATTGTTTTCTCAATAGCAGATTTGTCTATCTCTGCTAGCGTAAAAGAACGCTCTTCCGGAACGATGAACAGTTCTTGGTTATCCGTGTAAAATTGTTTTAAAACCTCATCACTTGGACGCGTTAAGGTCTCAACATTTTTCGGCCCAATGGTGACACAGGCTATTTCACGTTTTTCTGTTACTGCGGCATTTAAAGCCATTACATAGGCGGGAGGCATTATGGATATAAAAAATGGCAAAGAAAAAAGGCGTGCTTCGGTCTCTTTGTGTAAATGTGTCAGAAAAGCTTCTTCAGGCATATGAAAAGAAGCGAGTGCTGCCCGCAATTGATTCTTGTTGAAAGCACCTGTGTTGTCTTGAAAACGCGGATCGGTTCGCATGACGGCTTTTACGACTTCGTCTCCTACGCATAAATTACTGGCAACTAACTCAAGAGCAATCAAGTTCTGGTGTGTCAAGGAGGCCAGAACATGCTCAGGTAACTTGAGTTCTCGCGCTTTTTCGTCGCTTATAAAGCCGAGGCGTTCCTGAAGATGTGCTTTATAGCGCTGGTAAGCTAGATTGAATTCATGCGCTGTGACTTTCTTATTGCCGACTTTTAGAAGGTAATCTGGTGTCCCTAAATGAGCAATGACACCTCCCATTCCCCACAAAACGAAAACAAGAGCGATTAAAGAAAACAGTGTTTTGGCAACAATTGAACGAGAAAAACCACGAATAAACTCTAGCATTAAGCCCTATCTTATTTTAAAATAATAAAGGCATTCTAAGGAGCTGTGAGATAGATGTCGAGAGAAGAGATAACGCCTCATCGAAAGATTTTCGTCGCAAATTGGAAGATGAATGGTACGAGCTCTTTTGCTGAAGCGTACGGCGCTTTCTTCCGCGAAAAATATCAAGATGTTCCGAAAAATACCTTTACTATTATCTGCCCTCCGGCTCCCTACCTTAAGATTTTGCATGATGCCGCTCAGGGAATTGTGCTTTTGGGTATTCAAAACACAGCGACCGAACGCAAAGGAGCTTTTACAGGGGAGATCAGTGCCGATATGGCAGCTGATATGGGGTGTCGGTATGGACTTGTAGGACATTCCGAGCGCCGCCATCTTTACCAAGAGAATAATACTATTGTATTTGAAAAAGCTGTGCGTCTTGCCGAAGCAGGAATAACGCCTATCTTATGCGTTGGAGAAACCTATGAACAACGAGAAGCTGGTCAAACGGCTTGTATTCTTGCACAGCAATTACAAGGGATGGGACGTCTTCCTTTAACCCAAGAGGTGATTGTTGCTTATGAACCTGTATGGGCTATTGGAACAGGGAAAACGCCAACACCTCAGAACGTGCAAGAGACGCATCGTACAATTCATGCTATTCTAAGGGCGGAAGGATTATCAGCCATTCCGCTCCTCTATGGCGGGTCAGTAACCGCAGCTAATGCAAAAGATTTTGTTTCCTTAGAAGAAGTTCAAGGCGTCCTTGTTGGTGGGGCTAGCCTGAAATGCGAGGAATTTCTGAGCATTGTCCAAAGTATAGAGTTGTAAGTTCCTTTAAGGTTCAGTACACTGGATACCACTTTATATTGAAGACTAGAGTTTCCTTGCATGATGACATTTCTTTTATCGTTACATTTTGTTATTACCATTGCGCTTGTCGCAATAATTTTGCTACAAAAAAGCGAAGGAGGGGCATGGGGCATGGGAGGTGGTGCAGGAGGTGTTCTAACCCCTCGTGGGCAAGCGAATTTGTTCACACGCATAACGGCTATTCTTGCAGGTCTATTTATTATAAATTGTTTGATCATGGCCTCTTATATCCATCACCATGCAGGAGAGAAAAAATCGCTTATTGATGAAGCTGCGCAGTCTGTCGTGCAACAAGCTCAATACCCTACGGAAGCACAACGCGCTGTAAATGCAAAAGCGCCTTCTAGGCAAGCTTCCGTTCCTGTCGGATCCTCTCTCAAGGATGGACAAACGAAGTAATGACAACCACGCCGCGCTTCATCTTTGTCACAGGAGGGGTGGTTTCTTCTGTTGGTAAAGGGATTGCCGCAGCTTCTATAGGCGCATTATTACAAGCACGGGGATTTTCTGTTCGTTTAAGAAAACTTGAGCCCTATATCAACATCGATCCAGGAACGATTAATCCCTACAAACATGGTGAAGTATATGTCACCAATGATGGGGGAGAGACAGACTTGGATTTAGGGCACTATGAGCGCTTTACTAGCGTTCCAACACGTGCCACAGATTTGCTTACAACGGGCAAGATTTATTCTTCTGTCATTGCACGTGAACGACGGGGGGATTATCTAGGATCCGATATACAAGTTGTTCCACATATTACTGATGAGATTAAACATTTCGTTCTTTCCGAAGTAAATGATGTTGATTTTGTCATTTGCGAAGTCGGAGGTACGGTTGGAGACATCGAAAGTCTGCCTTTTTTGGAAGCTATTCGCCAATTACGAAATGAGCTAGGGCGAGAGCATTCTGTCAATATTCATCTAACGCTTCTTCCTTATATTGCTTCAGCAGGAGAGCTGAAAACTAAACCTAGTCAACACTCGGTTCGTGAATTACGAAATATTGGTATTCAGCCTGAATTTCTCATCTGCCGCAGTGCCCAAGGTTTTGAAGAAGTGACACGGAAAAAGTTAGCTCTTTTTTGCAATGTTCCAGAAAAGCATATTGTGGATGCTCCAGACGTCCCATGGATTTATCAAATCCCTTTAAATTTTCATAAAAGTGATTTAGATGGAGCGTTATGTCGTTACTTTAATATAAACTCCTCTACGGTAAATCTTACTCCGTGGCATGATCTTATCACGCAGTGGCAGAATCCTGTAAGTACAGTATGTATGGGAGTTTTCGGAAAATATGCGCATTTTTTAGAAGCCTATAAATCTCTCCAAGAGGCTATTTCTCATGCGGGAATAGCCCGTAGCTTAAAGATCGATGTTCGGTGGATTGATACAGAGAATGAAGAACTTACCCGTAAAACGCTACCAGGGGTTGATGCGATCATCGTACCTGGAGGATTCGGGACACGAGGAATTCAAGGAAAACTTGAGGCTATTCGATATGCCCGTGAGAACAAAATACCTTTTTTAGGAATTTGCTTTGGGATGCAGCTTGTTATCATTGAAGCTGCGCGTCATTTGCTAGGATTACAAAATGCTTCTTCCACAGAATTTGGAGAAACATCCGAACCTGTTGTCGCTTTGATGACAGAGTGGATGCAAGGAGAGCAACTGCAACGACGTACTACTTGTGAAAACATGGGAGGGACAATGCGTCTTGGAGCTTACCCTTGTAAGATTGTTTCAGGGACATGTCTTTCTGAGGTTTATGCTGGTGAAAAAGAAATTTCTGAGCGGCATCGGCATCGTTATGAAGTCAATATGGCGTATAAAGATCGTCTTGAAGAGGTTGGATTGCGTTTTTCCGGCTTATCGCCTGATGGAGAGTTACCAGAAGCTGTCGAATATACAGATCATCCCTGGTTTATCGCTGTCCAATACCATCCAGAATTTAAATCACGCCCCTTTTCCCCTCATCCTTTATTTGTGCACCTTGTGCAAGCAGCATGGGCTAAAAAAGAAAGCACAACATGACACCTTCATCTTTTCGGCATATTCCTATTGGCTCGTTTTCAATGGGGAACGATCTTCCTTTTGCTTTAATTGCTGGGCCTTGCGCTTTAGAAAGCCGTGACCATGCACTTATGATGGCTGATCGCCTAGTAGCACTTACCCGGAAGCTGCATCTTCCGTTTATTTTTAAAACCTCATTTGATAAAGCAAATAGGACGAGTGGTACAAGCGCCCGTGGCGTGGGACTTGACAAAGCGCTTCCTATCTTTACGGAAATTCGCAACACTCACGGGTGTCCCATTATTACAGATGTCCATGAAAGCTACCAATGCTCTCGTGTTGCACAAGTCGTAGATGCTTTGCAAATTCCAGCTTACCTATGCCGCCAAACCGATTTGCTTGTTGCGGCAGCAGAAACACATAAACCTATCCTTATAAAAAAAGGTCAATTTCTAGCTCCTTGGGATATGAAAAATGTTCTAAAGAAAGTAGCAGGCCATGGAAACGATACCGTTCTATTATGTGAACGGGGTACGTGTTTTGGCTATAATACACTCGTTTCTGATATGCGTTCTTTAGCGATTATGGCACAAACTGGATACCCCGTCGTATTTGATGCAACGCACTCTGTTCAAATGCCAGGAGGACGTGGCACGTCAAGTGGCGGCCAAAGCCAGTTTATAGAGCTTTTAGCACGTGCAGCTGTTTCTGTGGGGGTGGCAGGTGTGTTTATCGAAACGCACGACAATCCTGACACCGCGCTGAGTGATGGATCGAACATGGTGCCTTTCCATGAGTTGGAATGCATTCTGCAGCATTTGAAAGAGATTGATACTTTTGCCAAAAAGCATCCTTTAATGTGTGCGAACCCTTTAACTTAAACAGGAGCGGCATTTGGATTGGTTGCGTCTATCCAGGTTTTCCGGTCCATTTCTGACCGTTTTATGTATCGGATATTTTTCCTATCATCTTACGAAGGGGGAAAGAGGTCTTTTAGCGTGGATTCAATTAGAGAAAAAGCATACAGAAGTCACACGTTATCTTGCTGATATTAAAGAAAAAAACCATATGCTCCGGCATAAAATCCTTCATTTACAAAATCGAAGCTTGGATCTTGATCTGCTAAGTGAGCAGGCCTACTTTCTGGGGCTTGCCCCTTCTGACGATGTTATTATCCTAATGCCAGAATACACCTTTTCTAAAGAGAATTAAGAGTATAAGTTGAGGCGTATGCGAGTTGCGGGCGTGGTGAAATTGGTAGACACGTCAGGTTTAGGTCCTGGTGATGAAAATCGTGGGGGTTCAAATCCCTCCGCCCGCACCAGGTTTTTTAAGGAAATGAGAGTATGCGTATTATACAAGAATCTGTCGGGGACTTTCTGCACCATTATGAAGTACTTCTTCCTTCTGCAGAAATTGCTGATAAAGTAAAAGCAAAGCTGACGCATATCGCCTCTAGCGTACGCATTCCTGGATTTCGGCCGGGAAAAGCGCCGCTAGCTGTTGTGAAGCGCCAATACGAGGCTTTTACCCGTTCCGAAGAAGTTGAGAAACTTATCTCAGACTCTATTAAAACCCTTGTCAAAGATAGTAAAAAGCGTCTTAGTCGCGATCCTCAGGTAAAGCTTCTTTCTGACACCGAAGAAGGGGTAACTCTTTCTGTTGATTTGGACGTTCTACCTATTGTTGACGCTCCAAAAGATTTTTCAGATTTTTCTTTAACGCGCCTCATTCCTAAAATTGAAGAGGCAAACATTGACGAAAGATTGGATAGCATTCGCAAAACCCATAAAGGCTGGAAAGACGCTCCTGCGAAACATAAAGCAAAAAATGGGGATCAACTGGTGGTCGATTTGTCTATCCAAACTAAGATTGCTCAACTTCAGACAAAAGGATTAAATCCGGGAGAGACAAAAGACTTCTCTTTTGTCTTGGGAAATGGGCAATTTGTAAAAGAGTTCGATGACCATTTTATAGATACCGTTGTGGGAGATAATATTACCTTCTTTATTACATATCCGAAAAATTTCCATGACAAACGTTTTGCAAGGGCGAAAGTACAGTACACAGCCCTTATTAAGAAAGTTCGCCTATCGACAACGTTTGATTCGAACGAAGATTTAGCTAAAGACCTTGAGTTTGATTCAATTAAAGCCTGTCGTGAGGCGATTAAGAAATCTCTTGAGGCGGAGTATAAAGAATTGTCTGACTTGTATATCAAACGGCATGTGCTAGACATCTTGTCAGAGCGGCATGTCTTTGCCGTTCCCATTGAGATGGAAGAAGCAGAATTCATCGCTATCTGGCGAGAATTCAACAAAGAAAACAAAAATAAATTGACAGAAATCCCTCAAGAAAAAATTGATTTAATCAAAGCAGATTATAAAAATGTTGCGAACAGGCGCGTCCGTTTGGGATTGTTGATCGCTGAAATTGGTAAAAACTTGGAAATTAAGGTTACCCCCAAAGAAATTGAAGAGAACGTGATAAAAATTGCCGAGCGTAATCCGCAAAATGCCAAGAGTATATATCGTTATTATATGAATAATAATCAAGCGCTTTCTGCAGTACGCGCCTCGATTTTTGAAGACAAAGTTGTCGCATGCATCATTGAGAAAGCTCAGATATCTGAGAAAACGGCCTCTTTGAAAGAATTGGAGGAAATCATAGAAAAAGAAGACGCATTTCCATCGGAGAGTGTATTATCTTAAGAGGGGAGGCTTATATGGCCTTGACCGAAGCTACTTTTATCTCTGAGGAACTGATTGAATATGAACAACGATATGAAGCAAAATGAAATGTTGACTAGAATGAGTGATGCTCGAGAAGCCGGTCTCGCGAAAGAGGAGGCTAGATGGGGTGTCAGAGGTATCGTAGAAGGAAAAGAGGAAGGGCGACAGGAGGCAACTCGAAAGATGAGTGTCGGACTTTGCACAAATGGGATTGATAAGCCTATCCTCTCTTCAGCTACTGGGTTATCTGTTGATAGAAATTGATCAAATTTTGAAAAATTGCCTTCATGAAAAGCGAAACTTGAAATTAGGGAAGAAATAATGAACACACTACAACCTGCAATGAGCACACTTGTGCCCATGGTTATCGAGCAAACTAATCGAGGGGAACGATCCTATGATATTTACTCTCGCCTTTTAAAAGAACGTATTATTTTTATAACAGGCGAAGTTGAAGATACGATGGCCTCGCTCGTGTGTGCCCAGCTTTTATTTCTTGAGGCAGAAGACCCCAAGAAAGATATTTTTCTATACATTAATTCTCCCGGCGGTGTTGTTACTTCAGGACTATCGATCTACGACACGATGAACTACATTCATCCTGATGTGGCGACCTTTTGCTTAGGGCAAGCGGCTTCCATGGGATCGCTTCTTCTTATGGCAGGAGCAAAAGGAAAACGCTATTGCCTCCCTAACGCACGCATTTTGGTGCATCAGCCTTCAGGGGGGGTACGAGGACAAGCGACAGATATAGAAATTCATGCCCAAGAAATTCTTAAATTACGCGCTCGTTTAAATGCCCTATACGTCAAACACACAGGCCAATCTTTGACACGCGTTGAACAAGCTTTAGAGCGGGATAATTTCTTATCCCCGGAGGAAGCATTAGAGTTTGGTCTTATCGATCAAATCGCGGATAAGCGTCCAAAAGGGTAAGGTTTACGGTTACAAAAGGTGTAATAAACATATGGGGATTCGGGCATTTGTAATGCAGAGCAGCCTATAGAGGAAATACTCCCGAAATAAAATGGAAGATAGGCACCCATGCAGATGTGAGGAATTTATGATCTTTGCTAAAAGCTCCGAATGAAATTTTCTATTGATATTCTTTTAAAAGAAAACACCGCAAATTAACAGGCTTCTTATGCTATCCAAAGTTATTTTATAAGAAATATCAAATGATGCGTTTCTAAGCCGGCCTTACTAGTGAGAATAGGCAACAAGCAGTGTGTGTTGCGGTGAGTGTGGGGGGAGTGTATTGACTTTTTAGGATAAGGTGGTATATTAGGTGTGGATGATGATGGTAAGAAGA
>JAIRST010000014.1 GCA_031255325.1 Holosporales bacterium
GCTTCAAAAGCAAGAAGAGAACTTGGATGCATTAATCCGTACTTCTTAAAAGTTTCTCGTCGTTACAAGGAAACAGTCCATGTCTTCTCCTTAATATCACCTCCTTGGACTTTGGCATAGAAAAGTCGCCGCTGCGAATATGATCTAAATATCAGGGGGGGTGTTTTGTATAAAATCGTTAAAAACTTATAATTATCAGTCAGCTAGACACACCCTGCTGTATTTCAGAACATTTCTCTCAAAAACTCTTTTTCCAACAAAAAAGCTATCAAAAGCAACAAGAATATACAGCATGCTGTAAATCTTGTATGCCATCTCGTTTTTCTGCGCTGGTTTCAAGAAAGGTTGGGAAGATCGCTCCATGGAGGGATGCTTCTTTTTTGAATGCTTCCTGACTTTGCATACGTTCTGTTTCTGTTGCTTTATCAATTTTTGTAAAAATACATTGGTAGACAACGGCCGCTGCATCAAGAATTTTCATAAAGTCTCGGTCATTTTCCTTAAATCCATGGCGACTATCAATTAATAACAATACTCTTCGTAATAAAGGACGCCCTTTAAGATACGCGACAATTAATGCATTCCAAGAAGCGTGTATCTTTTTAGAAACAGTAGCAAAACCATATCCTGGTAAATCAACTAGATGCAAGCGCGCATCTAGCTCGAAAAAATTGATCTGTTGCGTACGTCCTGGATGACGCGATGTGCGCACGAGCGTTTTACGCCCCAGCATCGCATTAATAAGACTTGATTTTCCTACATTAGACCGTCCAATAAAAGCAACTTCCGGCAGAAGAAGCGAGGGCATTTGTTCTAATTTGGCGGCTCCTGCAATAAAACAGCATGGACGAGAGAAAAACCCGGATAGCTCTGCTTGTGTTATATCCATTGCGGCTAGGTGTGTCGCGCTGCTTCTTGTGCTCGGCGACGCTCATCCATTTTTGTAATCATCCATTGCTGGAGGATCGATAAAATATTGCTCCATGTCCAATACATAACAAGTCCTGCGGGAAGCTGCGCTAACATAAAGGTGAACATGAAGGGCATGATAAGAAACATTTTCGCCTGCGCCGGATCTGCTGGAGGTGGGCTCATTTTTTGTTGAATGAACATAGTTGCCCCCATCAGCAATGGCCATATGCCTATTTGCAAAAATTCAAAAGGCGTCCACGGAATGATCCCAAATAAATTCGTTATCCAAAACGGATCTGGTGCAGATAAATCCTTAATCCACCACAAAGAAGCATGACGCATTTCAATGGATACGAGGAAAACTTTATAAAGGGCAAACAATACCGGAAATTGAATCAGTTGCGGCAGGCACCCTCCTACTGGATTGGCTTTTTCTCTTTTATAAAGAGCCATAAGCTCTTGGCTCATACGCGGCTTGTCATCCTGGTAACGCTTTTGCAATTCTTGTACTTTCGGCTGCAATTTTTTCATACGGCTCATAGCGCGATAAGACCGATTGGCAAGAGGAAAAAGCAAAAGTTTGATTAATATGGTCAGCAAGATGATGCATCCCCCCATATTGCCCCCTAAAAGGTCTTTCATATAGACCAAAGTGTAAAATAAAGGGCGCGTTAGGAAATACAAATACCCAAAATCAATAGCAAGATCGAAGTGCTTAACGCCAAGTTGCTCTTCATATCCATCAAGGAGCTGTACGTTCTTGGCTCCGATATAAAAATGATACGCAGACTCTGAGACTCCCCCTTGCGGAACCATAACATCCGCTCCCTGCGTTTCTACACGATAGTGCTGCTCTTCAGGAACGTAACGATAGATCGTCTCTTGCTGCTTCCCATGTTCAGCTAAAAAAGCAACAAGCCAGTATTTCTCGGTAATTCCGGCCCATCCCCCATTGCTTGAAAACGTAAAAGTTCCTTCTTTATGAATCGTCTCAAAACTTTTCTCTTCTAATCGATCATTTAAGAAACCTACAGCACCTTCATGAAAAGTCCACTGCCCTTTGATATCTGCGCTTGGAATTCCTTCGATCATCGCGAAAGGGCGCACTTTTAAAGCTATAGGAGAATTGTTAATAATACGCTGCTTAACGGCTAAAAGAAAATTCTTATCAACTGTCAAAACACGTTCAAAAGTAACTCCTTGGCCATTTTGCCAAGTTAAAGTGACAGGCTTATCGTGTTCCAATTTTGGTGCGGAGACCGCCCAAACCGTATCTTCTTCCGGAAAGGGCATTGCTCCTTCTTGAAGATGCCATCCTAACGTAATAAAAAACGGTCGCTCGTGAGAGTAGTCAGAAAGAAGACGTACTGGTGCACTATCTGGATTTACACACTGACGGAAATTTTTTAGGAAAATATCATCAATACACCCCCCCCGTAGCGCCAAACTCCCTTGCAGCTCTGGAGCATTAATTTCTAAACGGGGAGAGGGAGAGACAACCGCTTTTTTATGAGCCGGTTCTAGCATTAGAGGAACGTGAGAAGCCCTTTGAGTGGAGGCATGTGCGGTCGTATTGTGTGCTGTATCTTGTTGGACGATCTTCTCGGATTCAGGGGCAAAAAAATGCTGCCACCCCAGAAAGATCAAAAAGCTAAGGGTCATGGCAATGATCAGATTTTTATTTTCGTCCACGTATATTCTCGATACTTCTTTACAGCGCAGCGCTTTCTACTTCTCGCTCAGTTTTGAGCCAACAAAAGTTCGTAAACGCTTTTTACCTTTATAAAGCAGGAGAAAGATGTTGCCAAGTATCTTTTCTTAAGGGTATCAAAAATAGAAAATATAATTAGAAACGGGAATACAGTGATGATTCTGCATAAGAAGCCGCGAGAATCTAGAGAAATACCTTCCAAAGATGAAAAAGCTCAGTGGGAAAAATACGGAATGGCGTTTTAATCATCGGCACAAGAATATTTATAAATTATTGTTAAGTAGAATTGGAAAATTTCCTCTCCAATCTAGTCTTGAACCAATTTTTAAAAGTGCAAAGATACATTTTTGTCCATTCTCTTTCTTTAAATTTCCTTTCCCACAATATTTGCATACTTCCTACTAATCCCCAATAAATACCTCTCTATACATACGGCTTAAACATAATGAACCAACCCTAAGCAACTGCGCTTTAAGCGTTTTTTGTATTTGTATATACACACAAAGGTTCAGGGTTATGCATAAGCGCCTTTTGCACTTGTTGCATAAAATGGTCAAGCTCTCCACAAGCAAACAGAGGGAAATTTTCCGCAATCGCAGTAAAAGTAAAAGCTAGCTGCTCTCTTTCTTCTTTCGAAAAAGCGCTTAAAACGTATGGGATGACGAGATCTTTCTGACCAGGATGCCCTATTCCAATGCGTAAACGCCAATAGCCATTTCCTAAAACGGCATCGATGCTTTTCAACCCATTATGCCCACCGCTTCCTCCTCCTTTTTTAAGTCGTACTGAGGAAGGAGCAAGGTCAAGGTCGTCGTGCACTATCAAAAATGCCCCTAGAGACAGTTTGTAGAAACTTGCAAATTCTCTTACAGCTCGCCCTGAATCATTCATGAACGTTAACGGTCTCAGCAGAAAGACCTTGTGTTCTCCTATATGCCCAACGCTCAACTCAAAGCTTTTCTTATTGGTAAAAGAAGGGAAACGCCAACGCTTTGCAAGCTCTCGTAATGCTAAGCTCCCTGCGTTGTGCCGATGGTTCTCATAAGCCGACCCAGGATTCCCTAAACCTACAACGACAAGCGGAGCATTCATTAGGTGCTAGGTTAGCTAGAAGATTCCTGCTCTGCAGACGTTGTCTCCGAAGCAGAAGGCATTAAAGTTGGCGCAACAATCGTCGCCATTACTTGATCTCTTCCATGCGTAACCAAAGAAACGCCTTTTGGTAAGACCACTTCATGCGCATGGATCGTATCGTGAAAATTCAAACCAGAAAGGTCGACCGAAATGGACTCCGGCATATCTTTTAAAGCACACGATACCTCAATTTCATGGGAAACAACGTTCAATACCCCTCCGGACTTTAAGCCAGGAGAAGCCTCTTCATTGATATACACAACGGAGATTTTTACTGTAATAGCGCGCTCTTTGTCGATACGGACAAAATCTACATGAAGGGGGGTACTCGTTACAGGATGGAATTGAATATCGCGAACGAGTGCATCTTGTTTTTTCTTGCCTTCAACTAAGGAAAATATCCGTGAAAAGATGCCTGGCTTTCCCAACTCACGAATAAAAAGGCACTCTTCGATGGAAAGCATTTCAGGCTTATCGTTTCCCCCATAAAGAATAGCTGGTATAGCGCCTATCCGACGCACAGCACGTGCCCCTCCTGTTCCTGCGTGCACCCGAGTTTGTACTTGAAGCATATTCATCATTTTTCCTTTTATACCAATAAATCTTCTATGCTTTGACCTTGACAGAGCTTCTTAAAAAGCTCAGCAACCAAAGGCGCTATCGTTACTTGCTTTACTGAAGGAACACACAGCGGTAACGGAAGGGTATCTGTTACAACAAGCTCTTCAAAGAAAGAACCCATCCAGGTCTCAGAAGCATTAACTCTCGCTTCTTTCAAAAAAGGACATTCTCCTCCTTTGAAAAGGCCATGTGTCACGAATAGCATCGCACTCTGCGCTCCACATTTCCAAAGCATCTGCATAGCATTGCACAAAGTGCGGCCAGAATCAACGAGATCATCGACAAGAGCACATCTTTTTCTTTGGATAGTATCCCTGAAAGAGGTATCTACAGTAAAAGAAGCGCGTTTATCTAATACACTCCACGGACGTGCACAAGCCTCAGCCAGTTTTTTCACGCGATGAGAAGCGCCTCGATCTGGTGCAATGAAAAGATCCGGTACGGAAGTGTTTTGTTCAATATATTTGGAAAATATTTTATAGGAACTCACACAAAAACAAGGGGTCAAAAATAGTGAAGTATTCTTACAATTATGCAAATCTATGATGAAAATTTTCTCTAAAGGAAACGTCCCGAGCATAGCCGCCAAACGTGCAACGGAAAAACATCCGCTCAGCATGGTTGGCCGATCTTGCCGCCCATAGCCAAAGTAGGCAAAGCATAAATAGATCCGATTCGGACGCGCCTGCATCAGCGCATCTAGCAACATAAATAAAGGCATCCAAGCGTCAGCAGGCGTACTGCACAATACAAAAACATCCTCTTTTTCTACAGACGCTTTAATTTCCGCATATACTTCACCATCAGGAAAACAGCGTACCGTTCGCTCAACGGGTTGAATTCCCAAAATTTGCGCAACATGAGCTCCTAAAGAAGCCGCGATAGTATCGTACAGTAAACGCATAAAGGTTAGCTTTTAGGCGTTAAGGCGATGACAGACATCTGCCGTCCGCAAATGCCGTTCTGCGCTTTGCGAAAGCTAAAAAACAGAGGATTCACATAAGTGTCTTCCCTTATGATTTCAATGCGTTCCACCCCCACAGCAGCCAAGCGGCTATAGAGGAAACGGGATAAATCGAACCTATATTCTTTTGCAGGTTGTTCCTGGAAAAATTCTTTCCATGTCGCTTCTTTCTCAAGAAAATTGCGTCGGAAACCTGCTGAGACAGGATATGACTCTTGTTGAATGCACGGTCCGATGGCTGCTATAATATCGGAAGGATCCGATCCCATTTTTTTTAAGATTCGAATTGTCTCTTCGACAATGCCTAAAAAGGCTCCTTTCCATCCGGCATGGATAGCCCCAATCCGATGCTTTTTTTCGTCATACAGCAGTATAGGAGCACAGTCCGCAGTAAGAACCCCTAGGACAACGCCAGGAACATCCGTCACCAAAGCATCGGCATCCGTCGTTAAACCCTTTTTCGCATCTTGCTGAGACTGAATATAAAGGACACATGTCCCATGCACTTGATTAACCGTTGCTAACGTGTAGGTATTAATAAGCAAAGCTTGCAAAAGATGTTCTCGGTTTTGGGCGACATTCGTTGAATCGTCTCCTACCGAAAAGCTCGCATTCAAAGTGTCATAAGGAGCCGGACTTACGCCACCTGATCGACCGAAAAAACCATGGATGCATTCAGAATTTGGAAAAAGGTGTGCGGTTTTGTACATGTTATGTATGATGTGCTTTCATTTGATTCTCTGCCGCTTCTATCGTGTTCTGCATAAGGCACCCTACGGTCATAGGGCCTACTCCTCCAGGTACGGGGGTTATAAAGCCAGCCACAGAAGAAACATCATTGAAATCAACGTCTCCAACGATTTTCGACGTTCCACTAGCACATAATACACGAGAAATTCCTACATCGATGACTGTGGCCCCTTCCTTGATAAAAGAACGCGTTACAAAATGCGGTTTACCAACAGCGGCAACCACAATGTCCGCCCTTTTGCAGAGAGCCGCTATGTCATGCGACCGTGAATGCACCAGCGTAATCGTGCAATCTTCATGAAGCAGCATAAGTCCTACCGATCGCCCTACGATAAGAGAACGTCCTAAGATAACTGCATGCTTGCCTGATAAATCTGAATGGACCGTTTTCAGCAATGTTACAATGCCCTGCGCTGTGCAGGGTTTCAGACACGATGTTCCTCGGAAAAGATTTCCTTGAGTTATTGTTGTCAGCCCATCCACATCTTTTTGGGGAGATATTGTGTCAATGATGGTTTCTGTGTCCAAAGACGCCGGCAAAGGCAACTGCACAAGAATACCGTGAACATCTGAATTCGCATTCAAGGTTTTTATGCGTGTGCCTAACTCTGACGAAGACATATCAGCTGGCAATTCAAAGACTTGGGAGCAAATTCCTATCTCTTGGGCGCGTTGCACCTTGTTCCTAACGTATATAATACTTGCTGGATCGTTTCCCACCCGAATCAAAGCAAGCGTTGGATGTTTGCCGTATTGTTGAACAAATGCTTGTGTCCGCGCCTTAATAGCTATGCACATCTTATCAGCGATATGTTTTCCTCGGATGATAGGCATAGATTACCCTTCGCGTATGTCTGGTGTGTCTGCGTTTGTTGGATCAAAAGGGACAGTTCCTATTTCTTCCCCTTTTGCAATAATTTTTTCAATTTTAAGCTGTGCATTTTTCAGCTTCGTTTCGCAATGCGCTTTAAGATAAGCTCCTTTTTCGTATAAAGCTACTGCCTCTTCAAGAGGAATATGCCCTTCTTCAAGCTTTCGCACGATATTTTCAAGCTCAGAAAGAGCAGACTCAAATGTAAGGGTATCAAAGGCATCCTGCGAGGCAGTGGGCAAAATAGATTCTGACATTCTATACTCCCTCAAGGTTTATCGAAACTATCTTAGACTTTTCTAACGACAAGCAATAGATGTAAAATGAAATTGACCTCTATGATATCTTCACATGCTCGAATAGGAAACTTTAAGGAGAGTGATTCTCTGGAGAAGTTTACCATTCTACTACTGTAGATTCTTGCGTAACGATTGTGCGTCCCCCAAATAATATCCATCATACATATGTTGTGCGTTGATTGCTCATCAAAATAAAATTTTAGCCGAAGGAAGTGTAGGATAAATTGGATTATCCCACCTATCCTTTAACCCATTAAGCTCTTAATTCCGTCTTTCAAAAAAGCCCATTGCAATGAAAATAAAGCTGTGATAAGAAAATACTTTACTATAGAAATGGGATTGGAAGAAAGATGGCCAAAAAAGTTGTTGGGTATATTAAACTTCAAGTCCCAGCAGGTAAAGCAAATCCCTCTCCACCGATTGGACCAGCCTTAGGGCAGCGTGGTTTGAACATTATGGATTTCTGTAAAGCTTTTAATGCGCAAACACAAAATTTCGAAGTAGGAACTCCTCTTCCTGTGATTATTTCGGCGTATGCAGATCGTACATTTTCGTTCATTATCAAAACGCCACCTGTGAGTTTCTTTTTGAAAAAAGCAGCCTCTATCGAAAAAGGAGCGGCAACAACAGGGCGAGGAGCGTCTATTGGAAAAGTAACAATGACGCAAATTCGCGAGATTGCAGAAAAAAAGATGCAAAATCTTAATACCTCAGATATTGAAGCGGCTTCTCGTATGATTAAAGGGTCTGCTCGTTCGATGGGGTTGGAAGTGGTGAACTGAAATGCTTGGGAAGCGCTTAAAGAAAATTTTCGAAAGTTCAGATAGAGAAACGTGCTATGCTCTTGCTGAGGCTGTCTCTTTCTTGAAAAACGTTTCTACAACCAAGTTCGATGAAACACTTGAAGTAGCCATTAATTTAAATATTGATCCACGTAAAGCAGATCAAAATGTACGCGGAATGGTAACTATGCCGCATGGTACAGGCAAGGCGGTCCGCGTTGCTGTCTTTTGCAAAGGTGTAAAAATAGAAGAAGCGCTTGCAGCAGGAGCGGATATTGCAGGAGCGGAAGATTTGTCGGCGAAAGTGCAAGAAGGAATAGACTTTGATGTATGCATTGCAACGCCGGATATGATGGGGATTGTTGGGCGCTTGGGAAAAATTCTAGGACCTAAAGGCTTGATGCCTAACCCAAAATTGGGAACAGTAACAATGGATATTGCTGGGGCTGTCAAGAGTGCGAAGAGTGGTCAAGTGGAATTTCGTACAGAAAAGGCCGGTATTATTCATGCGGGGCTTTGCAAATTGAGTTTTTCGCAGGAAAAGATCGAAGAAAGTATAAAGGCTTTCGTTGGTGCCGTTGTTCGAGCGCGGCCAGCAGGCATTAAGGGGAGCTATATAAAAAAGGTTTCTTTATCAACAACGATGGGACCGGGTTTAAAATTAGACCTAGGGGAAGTCTACAGTTTTTAAAAGATATCTGTCGAAGACCGCTGGAGTGAAAACTTAAATATCCGGCGCAGATGGGTTGGTTGTTTTGAGGGCGATCATCCTTGTATGCTTCGAAGATTCCTTGTAATAAAGGAAAGGGTATGGATCGCAAAGAAAAAGAAAAGTTTGTCGAAAAGATTCAAGGCCGATTAGCAGACAGCGGTTTGTTGATAGTGGTGCACCAAAAAGGACTTACAGTTTCCGAGGTAACAGACTTGCGTACGCGTATGCAGGCAGAAAAAGCTTCATATCTTGTCGCGAAAAATACATTGTCTCGCATTGCTGTAAAAGGTACGCCGTTTTCTGGAATAACAGATTTTCTTGAGGGACCAACGGCTTTGGCTTTTTCTACGTCACCGGTTTCAGCTGCTAAAGTATTGTTCGATTATGCCAAAGCAAATGAAGGAAAGATAACAGTTGTGGGCGGAAGCTACGAGGGTCGTGTGCTTTCTTATGAAGAACTTAAAGTATTGTCGCAGTTGCCTTCTATGGATGTACTGCGTGCAAAAATCATTGCTATTATTCAAGCGCCGATGCAGCGTATGGCAGCAATGATGCAAGCTCCTGCTGGGCAACTTGCCCGTGTTATCGGAGCCTATGCCAGAAAGGTTTGAGATGGAGATGAAGGTAAAAGGAAGAGAAAATGAGTGAGAATTTACAAAAAATTGTTGACACGCTTTCAAAATTGACGGTGATGGAAGCCGCTGAATTAAGCAAAAAGCTGGAGGAAGTGTGGGGTGTTTCTGCTGCAGCGCCTGTAGCAGTTTCTGCTGTTGTCTCTGAAGGAGCCGCACCCCCTGTAGCAGAGGAAAAAACTGTATTTGATGTTGTTTTGGTAGATGTTGGAGCTTCTAAGATCAATGTCATCAAGGTGGTGCGTGAAATTACAGGCTTGGCACTGACAGAAGCGAAAACCTTGGTTGAATCGGCTCCAAAGGCGATCAAGGAAAGTGTTTCTAAGGATGAAGCTGAGAAGATGAAAGAAAAAATCGAAGCCGCTGGAGCGAAGGTTGATCTTAAATAGGACTGTGTACACTTGAACCTAAGCCAAGGGGTACTTTGTAAGTAGCCTTTGCTTTCTATTTATGTAAAATATCCCTTGTCTATTGCGGCAAAGGGATAGAGTTAAAGCAATAAGGTGGGACATGGCAAAACGATCGTTCACAGAGCGCAAGCGGTTTCGGAAAAGTTTTGGAAAGATTCTCGAAGCGATTACGCTTCCAGATCTTATAGAACTACAACGGTCGTCGTATGAAGCTTTTTTACAACTGAAGACAGCTCCTGATGCGCGTTCTCTTTCAGGGTTACAAAGCGTTTTTATCTCAGCATTCCCTGTTAAAGGCTCTTCTGGTCGCGCTCAAGTTGATTTTTACCGCTATGAATTTGATGAGATTAAGTATGACGAAGAAGAATGTCGCCAGAAAGGGTTAACGTATGCAGCGCCTCTGCGTGCAACGTTTCGATTAATTGTTTGGGACATCGACGACGATACCGGGGCAAAAACGATTCGCGACATCAAAGAGCAGGCTGTCTATATGGGGGATATGCCTCTTATGACACGAAGCGGAACGTTCATTATTAATGGGATAGAACGCGTCGTTGTATCGCAGATGCAGCGTTCACCTGGTGTTTCTTTTGATCACGATAAAGGAAGAACACATTCCTCAGGGAAGCTTTTATTTTCTGCTCATGTGGTGCCTTATCGAGGCTCATGGTTGGATTTTGAATTTGACGCGAAAGATCACCTCTATGTACGTATCGATCGAAAGCGGAAGTTTTTAGCAACCACTTTCTTGATGGCTCTTGAAAGTGCTCATACCGAGATGTTGCGTACGGAACGTACAAAAGAAGGAAAGTCCGTAAAACCGTTTGAAATCACAGGTATGTCGCGTGAAGAAATTCTCCGCACCTTTTATGACATTGTCCTCTATTCTAAGACTAAAGACGGTAACTGGCAGCGCGTATACGATCCTGCTGCGTGGCGTTCGGTAAAGATCGAACGAGACATGGTGGATGCTGATACAGGAAAAGTAGTGGCCAAAGCGGGAACGAAATTTACAAACATTTCTGCAAAAAAAATATACGATGATGGTTTACGAAAGATTCGTGTCTTGCCGGAAGAATTAGTCGGTCTGTATGTTGCGGACGATTTTATCGATGAATCTAATGGGCTTGTGTTAATTGATGCAGGAGCAGCATTAACAACGGATCTTTTGCAAACTTTCGAAGAGCATGGGGGGAAGGAGCTCTCCATTTTAGAAATCGATCACGTTAACAAAGGGGCCTATATACGTGATACATTAAATGCCGATAAGAACAATTCTCGTGAAGAAGCTTTATTTGAGATATACCGTGCACTTCGCCCAGGTGAATTGCCAACTGTCGATGGAGCGGTAGAGCTTTTTTGTGGCTTATTTTTTGATCCAGAGCGTTATGACTTATCGGCAGTT
>JAIRST010000064.1 GCA_031255325.1 Holosporales bacterium
TGGGTCGTTTGAAGGGCTTCCGGATTTTCCAGTTCTGCGAGAATTATATTTGGCCTACAATCAAATTACTTCGCTTAAAGATTTTCCAGTTTTTCCGAATCTGCAAATATTAAATCTGAACGAAAATCAAATTGAGTCGTTTGAAGGGCTTCCGGATCTTCCAAATCTGCATTAGATCTGAGCCGCGATCAAATTGAGTCGTCTGAAGGGTTTCAGGCGCTTCCAGCTCTGCATTAGATCTGAGCCGCAATTAAATTAAGTCGTTTAAAGGGTTTCCGGTTCCAGATACAGTGCACGTACAGATGTAAAAGGTTGCCCCGCTGCTACTCGTGAAGACTTCTGTCAACATGGCAGAAGTCTAGAAAAGAATATAAAGGCTTACAGATTTATTGACGGTAATGTAATTATATCTTTTAAAAAATGCATCAGTAATAGGCCACTCAAACAGATAGCTTATTAAAGAATATGCAAAACCACCTGTGGTTTTTTGCCACGTTCTCGTAAGAATATTTTATGTACCGCAGCTTTTACACTTTTTTGAAAATCTTGCCGTTTCTTTTGGGAAGACTCTTCCGCTTTTTTATGTATTGTAAAAAAGTACTCATACACTTCTTCAAAAATACGCTTTTCCTGAGCGCTTTCTGCCTCTTCAAAAAGGCCATAAGAACTTAACTCAAGCGTGATACCACTCTTTCCCTTTTGCGATAATGTTACAAAAACGATACCATCTATCGCTCCTTTTAAACGCTCTTGCTGCGCTTTTCCTTGTAAAGGAAGGAGGATATTCCCATCAACAACTAGTTGCCGAGTAGCGACTTCTTCAACACTTTGTGCCTGTTCTGCATCAAGACGTAAAAGAAGACCGTCATGAGGAATCAGCACGTTCGAGATTCCTTGTGAACGAGCGAAATCAGCGTGTTCTAAAAGTTGACGCGCTCCCCCATGGATAGGAACGACCAGCTCTGGGCGCAACCATGCGTAAAGCTTCTGTAGCTCTTCTTTACTAGGATGACCCGATACATGAACATCATAGTTTTTTACTGTCAAACTGCGAATTCCACGTCGCGCAAGCTTATTTTGCATTTCCGCAATTGCCCGCTCGTTTCCTGGAATTTCTCGAGAGGAAAAAATAACAATATCTTCCGATTGTAAATGAACATTTAGGTGAGTGTTTGCTGCAATGCGGTGAAGGGCAGAACGTCCTTCCCCCTGGCTGCCCGTACAAATATAGAGCACTTGTTGTGCCAGAAGATTATGTACTGCCTTTTCTTCTAGAAAAGAAGGAATGTCTTTGAAATAACCAGAAGCGCGTGCAATGCGTTCAATACGTTTTAAACTGCGCCCGATAAGCACGGGCTTTCGTCCATGAACAGCCGCTGCAAGAGCGCAACTTTCTAAGCGCGCTACATTCGAAGCAAAACAAGTAATAACAATATTCCCATCCGGGTATTGCCCGACCAAGTGTTCTAGCTGTTCTTTGATATAGCTTTCTGAAGCACTTGCCGCCTCTTTAAAAATATTTGTCGAATC
Source organism: Holosporales bacterium (assembly GCA_031255325.1). Taxonomy (GTDB): domain Bacteria; phylum Pseudomonadota; class Alphaproteobacteria; order UBA3830; family JAIRMZ01; genus JAIRST01. Next base: position 1,531 of record JAIRST010000064.1, read on the forward strand.
GCAAACAAGAGCACGAACACCCGCATCCCCAAGTGCCCTTAAAGAAGCGATATCTGTTTCCGCGCCTACAGGAGGAGTCGGATCTAAACGCCAGTCCCCTGTATGCACAACCGTTCCTTTAGGCGTTTTTATGGATAAAATGCTCGCTTCCGGTACGGAATGAGTAACGGAAATAAACTGAACATCGAACACACCAAGTTTTACACTTGCATTAAGACCAACTTCGATAAGAGGGACTTCGTCTATAAAGTCGAATTCTTCTAATTTTTCACGAATGAGATGCATCGAAAATGCCGTAGCATAAATCGGGCACCGTAAATGAGGCCAAATGTAAGGAATGCCCCCCAAATGATCCTCGTGCGCATGCGTGATGAGAAGACCTTTTAGGTGCTGACGATAAGAAACGATAGAACTTGGATCAGGAAGCAAAACTTCTTGCCAGGGAAGCTTCCCAAAACCCATTCCTAAATCAACAGCAATCCACTGATGACTGCAGGCATATAAACTGAAATTCATTCCAATGTCGTTCGTTCCCCCAAGGGGGAGAAAATATAATCCATCTTTCAACGGTTGGGTTAAGGGCATATGTTTCTCCTTACGCTTTTTCTATTGTACTTCTCCGGACGTAATTACCCGAACCTCTTCGTTAGGAAGACGCAAAACAAGATGCCCATCAGGATTGAGCCGCTCAAAAATACCTTGGACGCCTCCTTGTCCAATACGAAAAGAGATACGTTGTCCTAATCCCTGTGCACATCGTTGCCACTCCATAAGGATAACAGAAAATCCTTGGTTTTTCCAAGCCTTAAATAACGCTTCTAGCGCGTGCATAAGGGCAGACGTGTATTGTTCTATGGTCACATGAGATATAAACGCCTTTAGGCACGTTGCTTGGTGCGGCAAAGACAGCACAGGAGCAGACGCGATGTTCACGCCTATACCGATTAAGACTGTGTCATGTGGTCCTGTTTCGATGAGAATTCCTGCTACCTTTTGGTCATTCAAAAGCACGTCATTAGGCCATTTCACGGTCAATGAAACAGAGGAATCAATAAAAGAACGTACAGAACGATAGACAGCGCAAGCAACGAACAAAGAAAGATGCGTCATTAACATGCCTTCCGGCATTTTCGTAACACATGTCGCAAAAAGATTCCCTTCTTCTCCTAGCCACAGACGTCCACGATGTCGTCCGCGCCCTTGTGTTTGCGCGCGTGCTGCTATTAAACAGGGGATGGGAAGATCTTCCTTTTCTAGTCGACGCAAAGCTTCATCGTTGGTACTATCAATGGTGCCCAATGTAAGGAAGGTTAGATTTGAGAAGATAGAGCGCCCTCCTATATTTTACGAAAAATTTTAGTCACATCCTTTGCGAGAAGAAAGAGGGAAAAGATTGATGGGACGAAGGCACCAGATGTGTTTACGGGAATTGGGTGGATACAAGGAGATAAAATATGAACGAGACAGCCATTTGTTCAGCATGGGAAAGACGTGCAGATCTTTCACGCGAAGAGTGGTATGCGCTTAGCCCTCTTTTAGAGGCTTGTCTAGAAGCACTTAACACAGGACATGCCCGTATTGCAACAAAAACAGATGCGGGATGGCAAGTCGTGGAGTTCCTTAAAAAAGCTGTTCTTTTGTATATTGCGTCTCGGTCTGCACAGATATTCCAGGAAGGAACAGCTCCATGTTGGGACAAAGTTCCGCTAAAAACAACCGGATGGACGGAAAAGCATTTCCAGTCCGCAGGATTCCGTATGTGTCCAGGTGCCATTGTGCGCTATGGGGCCTATATTGCGCCTTCAGTTGTAATTATGCCAAGTTTTATCAATATGGGTGCTTTTATTGACGCAGAAACGCTTATCGATTCTTGGGTAACGATTGGTTCTTGTGCCCAAATTGGAAAACAGTGTCATATTTCTGAAGGAGCCGCCTTGGGGGGAGTTTTAGAACCTATACAAAGCCTTCCTGTGATCATCGAAGATAACTGCTTCATCGGAGGACGCACGGGTATTTTTGAAGGTGTACGCGTCTGTGAAGGAGCCGTTATTGCTTCGGGAGTTATTTTGAATGCTTCCACGCGCATCATCGATCGTACCACAGGGCAACATTTTTATGGTACGGTACGCCCCTATGCTGTTGTTGTTCCAGGATCTTATGAAACAGCTCCAGGGATAAATGTTTCTTGTGCCGTCATTGTTAAAACTGTCGATGCTCAGACACGCACAAAGGTCGGAATTAATGCTCTTTTGCATATGGAAAGCTGATTTTTAAGGGAGCTTTTTATTCTTGAACTGGTATCGTTTATCGTGTTTGAGAAACAGCCTTTTGAAAATAGATCACATGAAGAAAGAAGCTTTTACGATACAAGGATAATTTTTTTTAATAAATATTTTTTCGTTTATAGAAAGCATATTTTTATTATATAATGCTTATTTTTTGGACTCCTAACTTAAGGATTAGTTTAATGTTTTAGCAAAATGTGTATTTTTATAAGCGTACCTGAATTTATATTTTTCTAGTGTAAAAATGGCATTTATTGATCTCTCATAAATTAGGTCAAAGTTCTGTTGATGTGTACTTATCTCAAGAAATGGCCTAAAAATAATAGAAACACTTAGTGTGTACTTTATTGTAAATAATTCCATGAACTTAAAAATTCAATTCTCAGGGAAAGAGGATGTTTCGAAAATTTTGGCTAGATATCTCCCTGTATGACTAAGAAGCACTTTTGAGATAGCTTCTGGTGTTCCTTGTGCGACAATTTTACCGCCGTGTTCTCCTCCTTCTGGGCCAAGATCGATAATCCAGTCCGTGCTTTTGAGAACGTCTAAATTATGCTCGATAACAATTACTGTGTTTCCTTGATCAACAAGGGTTTGTAAAATCATTAAAAGCTTTCGGACATCGTCAAAATGCAATCCTGTTGTAGGTTCGTCCAGGACATAAAGTGTTTTTCCATTTTGACGTCGAGAAAGTTCTTTGGCTAATTTAATACGTTGCGCTTCGCCGCCTGATAAGGTAGTAGCGGCTTGCCCGATAGTAATATAATCAAGGCCAACCTGCTGTAACATTTCTAATTTACTTGCTGTGACGGAAAAATTTCGAAAAAATGCAATTGTTTCAGAAACGGACATCTCTAAGATATCCGCTATTGATTTTCCTTTGAATTTAATAGTCAGTATCTCTGAATTATAACGACGTCCCTTACACGCATCACATGTCACAAACATATCGGGTAAAAAATGCATTTCGATGCGTTTAAACCCGTCTCCTTGACATACTTCGCAACGTCCTCCTTTAAGGTTAAATGAAAAATGTTTTGCGGTATATCCTCGGACTTTTGATTCAGGAAGAGAGGCAAAAAGCTCTCTGATAATAGAGAAGCCACCGATATATATAATAGGATTGGAGCGGGGAGTACGTCCTATTGGGGATTGATCTATTTCTATAACGCGGTCAAAATGCTCGTATCCTTTTATCTCTCCTTCTCCTTTTTTGCTGAGCGCTTTTTGTAAACGGGGTACAAGTGCTTCTAAAATAAGAGAAGATTTGCCACTGCCAGAAACACCTGTAATACCAATAAAGCCTCCCAAAGGGATCGTTACATTAATGCCGTGCACGTTATGAATATATACATCTTGCATTTGTAAGCATTTTTGTTGAGAAAGGAGACGTCTTTGAGAAGGGATAGCGATCTTTTGAGGATCACGAAGATAAGCGCCGGTTAAACTTTCTTGACAATTCTGTAGATCAGCAAATGTCCCTGAACAAACAATTTCTCCTCCTTGCTTCCCTGCTCCAGGACCAAGGTCAACGATGTAATCTGCAGCACGTATTGTCTCTTCATCATGTTCTACAACGACAACAGTATTTCCTAAATCACGTAGACGCTTCAGTGTATAAATTAAACGATCGCTATCGCGTTGATGCAATCCGATGGAAGGCTCATCGAGAATATACAAAACTCCTTGCAACCTCGTCCCTATTCGAGAAGCAAGACGCATGCGTTGACTCTCTCCTCCAGACAATGTGTGTGCAGCACGGTTCAAGGTAAGATAATCAAGCCCTACATCTTTTAGAAATTGCAGACGATCTGTAATAGCGCTCAGCAAAGGATGCGCTATAGCTTTTTTATCTCCTTCAAAAGAAAGTGTTTGAATAAACCGATGAACTTCTGCAATAGAAAGATTGCTTATCTCTACAATAGATTTGTGCGCAATTTTGATATAAAGCGCTTCTTTGCGTAGACGCGCGCCATTACATGTTGTACACACGCATTCTTCTCGATAGAGTGCAAGTTCTTCTTTCAACCATGTGCTTTCAGTTTTTTTCCACTGGCGTTCAAGATGCGGGATAACGCCAGAAAATAACTTTTGTTCTCCTTCAAGAAAGATTTTCTGAATAGGAGGTGAAAAGGTTCCAAATGGTGCCGTAAGAGAAATATGAAGACGTTCAACTACACGTCCAAAAACACGCCGGATTCCATCTTGTCCCAATTTTGCCCAAGGTTTTATCGCTCCCTCTAAAAGACTTTTTGAAGGATCTGGAACGATAAGGGAGGTACTAAAAAAGCTGTGTATTCCTATTCCTTTGCAATCTGGACAGGCTCCTTGCGGATTATTAAATGAAAAAAAACTGGGCTCAATCTTTTTAGAAAAGAAATCCGATTCTGGCCCATTATAAGACGATGAATACGTATTTATATGATGCGTCTCGCAATCATATAGTGCTACTTTCCCTTTTCCCCATTGTAACGCCGTTTCGATGGAGTCGGACAATCTCTTATTGAGTTCTGCCCGTACAATACATCTATCAACAACGACAGCTAACGTATGCACCTTTTTCAAAGGAAGCATAGGAGCATCCTCCCATTCATAAAAAATATCATTTAGTTGAATACGCTGGAACCCAGCAGATTTTAAAGGGCCTAAAGCATCAGACAACGTTTTTACTCCTGATAATAAGATGGGAGCGAGAATATAAATGCGCTTATTGAGACAATTTTTCTGAATTTGTTCATTGATCTGAGGAGCGCTCATCGGGATAAACGCTTCTCCTGTAATAGGAGAATATAAGGTTCCAAGACGAGCATATAATACACGGAAATAATCATAGATTTCCGTGACTGTTCCTACTGTTGACCGAGGATTATGCATACGTCCTTTTTGATCTATCGCAATGGCAGGAGATAATCCCAAAATCTCATCGCAATTCGGTTTTGGCATGAGGTTCAAAAATTGTCGTGCATACGTAGATAAGCTTTCCATATAGCGTCGCTGCCCTTCCGCATAGAGTGTATCAAATGCTAAAGAAGATTTTCCCGATCCACTTACTCCTGTAAAAACCACTAACGCTCCTCGAGGAAAATCAACAGAAATATTCTTTAGGTTATGAACACGCACGCCACGTAAAGAAATAAAGCCTTGGTTCAACTGCATACGTTTCTACTTTAAAAACAATCTTGAGGAGGTGATGCCTTAGTTTAAAGAATGGCATAATAGCACACAAGAATAACTCTTTCTCTAATTTAAAAAGTGCCTGCCCTTTTCTCCAATACTATCTTTGAATAAATAGATGATTTGCGCCATTATCGGGAAAGCTACATACAGTACCAGAGAAACCTTTGGATAGATTATAGGTATGATCAGCATGGGAAACAAAAGCAAAGTATGCAAGATTATACTAAACCATGATAATAGACCTGTAAAATTATGCTTCTTCATCTTGTTTCTTTTCATGTGAGCAAGTTTATCCTTATCAATTACTTCATAACCCAGCAGAATATAACTTAAATTTGTACATAAAAATATCATAGCCAATAATTGGAACAACCTCATTCGGAGATTCAATTGTCTATCTCATAACAATCGGTAGTAATGCAAGAAAAAACAAAAATAGATGGTTCCTCTATATTATTTTGTTGTACCTATCTTAAGATTGTCAATAAGAGCATAATGCCCGTTCTGAAAAGAACCGACGCTAAAAAAGCGCACGAAAAAGACTAGGATGGATTTAAGCAGACAGTTTATCTGCTCCGTGCATTTCTTGGCGGAAGGTAACGAGCGAGTTGCGAACTACTTTTCGCGCTGATATCCTGATTTTAGCCCTTTATTTGTCAGCTGTTAACGACACCTTTATTTTTGCAAGCAAGCGAGGAAAGAAAAAAATCGCTTACGTTGCTAGTTAAAGCAAAAAATACTTCATTTAGCGTTAGCTGCCTAACATGTACACGTGTCAAAGTTATTCCGGTGTCTTTCAGAGAAGGCGTAATATATGAGTTTATCAGTGTTATTCATTGATGCGATCAATTCCGACGTTTTTGAAATTTGAATATTTATACCCAATATACGCTCGATGATCTACGTCGCCAATGCGGTATTGTCAGCATTTTAACGGTTAATCACAACGAAACTCTATTTATATTTTTTAAAGTTTGTCTGGTATATCGTCGGCTACAATCCGCTCATGCTCAATAACGATAATTTTATCTGCAAATTGGTCGGTTTCATCCAAAGAGCGTGTTATCAACAATACAGTTGAACTATTTTCCACGACATTTCGAATGGTTTGCCACATCTGTACTCGTGTTTGAGGATCAAATTCTGTTGTTGGCTCGTCCAGAAAGATGAGCAAAGGACAGACTGGTCACTAAGTCAAGACGACGATGCATACCACCAGAAAACTCTGGCAGTTTCCGATTTGCTGCTTCGGTCAATTCAAATTCTTCTGAGTTGGCCACCATTCTTTATCGAGCTCATCAATCCGTTATCCAAGACGGTGATGGTTGAAAAATAAATTCTAAACCAAGATACGGTAGGTACAAATTTGTAGCTTGTGCTGGTTAGCGCTTTGGTTATCCTTATATGTTCATTCCGCCAACGCTTCGGGCTTATATGCATAAAGCATAATTAAGTCACATACAAAGGATAAAAATCATTTGGTTCGAAATGATTATGAACTCAAATCCGTCCATTTTTATGTCTGTGCAAAGATATGGACTTAAAAAAGTGCCATTGCATAGATTTCGTGAACCATAAACATAAAATAGGTAGATTGAGAAGCTTACTAAAATCAATAGTCATATAAGTCCCATAAAGTGCGAGCGATACAAGACGATTATAAGTATAGCCACAATACTGGCGGAAGGGGTGGGATTCGAACCCACGGTACGCAAGCGCACAACGGTTTTCGAGACCGCCCCGTTCAACCTCTCCGGCACTCTTCCCATCTTTTTTTATCAAATCTCTACTTGATATTCAAGAGAATGTTAGGTATCCTTCTTACGTATTTGTCAATATTGAATCAAGCATGCTAAAGACACCATTGTTTCACGTGGAACATTTTAAGGGAATGGACTCATATGAGGTGCAAAACAAGCTTAAGCGTTTTGCAGAGATGGTCAAGCAATGGAATAAAACAATTAATCTCACCTCATTGCAATCTGATGTATGGAAAAGGCATATTCAGGATAGTATACAATTGCTAACGTATATTGATGGGAAACGCATTCTGGATGTAGGAAGTGGAGGAGGATTTCCAGGAATGGTGCTAGCTATTGCAGATCCAAAACGAGAATGGCATTTAGTAGAATCTGATACCCGTAAAGCAGTATTTCTTAATGAAGTACGTCGTAAATTAGAAATTAATTGCATAATCCATCATAAACGAGTCGAAGAAATTTTAGATACATTCGATGAAGTAATAGCTCGTGCTTTTTCATCATTAGAGCGTTTGATCGCTATATCTTTTATCAAACTGAGGCCTAATGGAAAAGGGATTTTCATGAAAGGAAAAAGTTTGCATCAAGAAATCCTTCGGGTAGAAAAAAAGTGGCGATTTTCTAGAACGATTTTTCAAAATCAAACTCATACAGAAGGATATATCATACAGATAAAAGAAATAAGTCAACGTATATGAGAATTATAGCGATAGCTAATCAAAAGGGAGGTGTTGGGAAAACGACAACAGCTGTTAATTTATCGACAGCTTTAGCGGCAACACGCAAACGCGTTCTTCTTATGGATCTTGATGCACAAGGGAATACGACAAGTCATATGATGCAGAAAAGTCTTTTTTCTTTCAATAGTTATACGTTATTGACATTACAAAGCTCACTTTTTGAATCAATACAAACAACTTTTGTTCCAAACTTATTTTTGCTTCCCGCTTCTTCTGATCTCGCGGCTTTGGATTTAGAGCTTGCCCATATGCCTGAACGAGAGAAACGCTTAAAACAAGCATTTTCAAATTTTTCTTTAGAGAAAAATAAACCACGATATGATTATGTCTTGATCGATTGCCCTCCAAGTCTAGGAGTTGCTACTTTAAACGCTCTTGTAACAGCAGAAGCAGTTCTTATTCCTTTACAATGTGAATTTTTTGCATTGGAAGGGTTGGCACAACTTTTACGTATAGTGCAACGTGTAAAACGAAATTTTAACCTACAGCTAAATATTTTAGGAATCGTTTTAACAATGTTTGATACGCGTAATACATTGTGTCGACAAGTTGTTCAAGATGTCGAGAATCATTTTCATGATACGTTGTTTAAAACAAAGATCCCTCGTAATGTACGTATTAGCGAAGCCCCCTCCCATGGACAACCTGTGTTATTATATGATGTGCGATGCAGTGGATCATTAGCTTATATTAACCTAGCAAAAGAATTTCTTGAAAGGGAGGCGCAATTGTGAGTGTAATATTAGGACGAGGGTTATCTGATCTTTTAGGACCAGAAGCTGAAAAGAATACGCCATTAAAACACATTCCCTTGCAAAATCTTGTGCCGAACCCTTTTCAACCTCGGCGCATATTTGATAAAGAATCTCTAGCAGAGCTCGCCACTTCTATTAAAGAAAACGGTCTTCTTCAACCAATTCTTGTACGTCCTGATCCGGAAAAACCTGGGATATATCAAATTATTGCAGGAGAAAGACGGTGGCGTGCTGCCATGAATGCTAAACTGGAAAATATCCCAGCTTTAGTATGTACGTTGGATGATAAACAAAGTTTGGAATATGCACTTTTAGAAAATGTCCAACGTGAAAATCTTAATTGTATTGATGAGGCCGAAGCTTATGCACGCCTTATTGCTGAATTTGGACATACGCAAAAACACCTTTCGCAAATTATTGGAAAAAGCCGCAGTCATATCGCGAATCTTTTGCGTCTTTTAGGTTTACCAAATTCTGTAAAGGAACATGTGCGGTTTGGACGCCTCAGTTTTGGACATGCCCGTTCTCTTGTAGGACTTCTAGATGCAGAAATATTAGCAGAAAAAATTATTGCTGAAGGATTAACAGTACGCCAAGCAGAAGCAAAGACAAAGCATTCTTCTGAAAATATGCGCATCGATCAGGAAGCTTTATCTGAAGCGACACTCCTCGCAGAACAATTAACACACACTTTTGGAATGTATGTACGCGTCAATTTACGTCATGAAGGAGGTAATATTCAGATCTATTTTCGTGATTTGCAAGGATTAGAACGTCTTATCGAACGTTTTGGATAATTTTTCATGTCCCACCTATTCGTTAAAAATAAAATTTTTATCGTACTGGATTTTAATGCTTTTTGTTGTGAATTTAAGATTGCTAATAACAAAAGAATTATTTTCACAAGATATAAGGACATAAAAATAAGAGATAACCCATGAAGGAGGAGTAAGATGGTAGATGGCAAAGTGTGTTGGAGAGAGAAGAAGGAAGGTGGATATAAGGAGGAAGCCGAGGGAGGTATGTAAGACTTATGAAAGGAGTCTCGTTAAGCTGTGAACTTATATTTGGAAGAGGACGGATTTGTATGGGATAAAAAAGCTTAGAGTGAGTGTCAAGAGTACTATTTTAGAGTTAAAAGAAAGGGGGAGATTCCTCTGTGAGAGAGGAATGAGGGGTATACCTCTCTTCAAAAAAACGTACCGAATTCGAGCAGGAACTACTGTTGATAGAAACCAACTGCATGTTCTTGGATGTGAAGTCGGCGGTGGAAGCTCAGAAACGTTAAGAAAGGTCTGGGATAGAATAGGGAAGCTTGATAGGCACCAACAAACCTCCCTTGTTAATACAGAGGATCTTGAAAGATATATTCATTCCTCTCATAGCATACCTGAAACGTGTTGAGGGGACTTCTAAAATTCGAACCTAAGCCACGCGCCAGCTTCTAAACATCAACGACGCCTCTCCATCCTCTCTTATTCTCTTACTCTTTTAATATTCATATCTACCTTTATAGGGCAATCCATAAACTAAATCCCCATAAGAAACCAAAAGAAAACTTTGCATTCGCGTTGAGAGATATGAAGTTCTTCCGGACTATACATATCTCCACTCCCCTAAAAGCCATTCAGAATCAAAAAGAGATTTTTCCTCTAAAATTGATTTTCTTATGAAGCAGAGAAGCCCGTTCTAAACAAAAGCCCTCCCCCCCCCATAATAGAACACTCAAGAGAAGTTTAAAGCCATAGGTCTATTATTCACAATCTCAAAAACAAAGGAAAACACAATAGGTACCACACTTTATTCTACCAAGGTGGCGCTCTATAATAAATATATTTATTATTATTTATAACACACTGTATATTTCTGGGAGAGGTTCTAGGAGGAACCATTTTTCTAAAAACAGTAAATATTGTCTCAGGTATTAATTATCGCTTAATTTATAAGCTCAGTGCTTAAATAAAACACACTGCATTACACATAATATTTTAATTGGTAACACTAAATACATTCTATGAGCTTTATTCCTAAAAACTCAGAAATGGTAAACGTTTCTTTGTCTTTCTCCTTCTGGATAATCCTTCCACGACGCATTTCTTTAACGCGCAGAGCTATAAGATGATTTTATAAAAAAGCATAAAGAAAAACTCTTCTGCAGCCCTAGAGAAAACTGGTAGCGGAGGAGGGATTTGAACCCCCGACACGCGGATTATGATTCCGCTGCTCTAACCAACTGAGCTACTCCGCCGCAATATGCATTTATTATAGAGGCTTTTACGCACTCTTCAATCGTTGATTGGACGCGCTGCTTCTGGCAAAAGAATAGGGATACCAGAATGAATGGGATAGGCTAATTTTGCGGCTTGACTGATCAGTTCTTGACGCTGTGCATCGTATTCAAGAGGGGTTTTAGTTACTGGACAAACAAGGATATCCAAAAGAGAAGGGTCAAATTTATGAGAAGGCTTCATCAACTACTGGTTCATTGAATCAAAAAAATCACTATTTGTTTTTGTGGTTTTCAACTTATTTAACAAGAATTCCATTCCATCCACAGTTCCCATCGGCAGTAAAATACGGCGCAAAATCCACATTTTTGCTAGTATCGATTTTTCTACCAGCAATTCTTCTTTTCGTGTTCCAGATTTTGTGACATCAATAGCAGGGAAAGTTCTTTTATCAGCGAGTTTACGATCAAGAACGATTTCAGCATTTCCTGTTCCTTTGAATTCTTCAAAGATAACATCGTCCATACGCGATCCTGTTTCTATTAATGCTGTCGCAATAATGGTAAGAGACCCCCCTTCTTCTATATTACGCGCCGCACCAAAGAATCTTTTTGGACGTTGTAAAGCATTGGCATCAACGCCTCCTGTCAGCACTTTTCCAGATGATGGACAAACAGTATTATAAGCACGTGCTAAACGCGTGATAGAATCCAATAAAATGACGACATGACGCTTATGCTCAACAAGACGCTTTGCTTTTTCAATGACCATCTCTGCTATCTGTACGTGACGTGAAGGCACTTCATCGAAAGTGGAACTGACGACTTCTCCTTTCACTGAACGAATCATATCCGTTACTTCTTCTGGACGTTCATCAATAAGTAGCACGATAAGAAAGACATCAGGACAATTCGTTGTGATAGCTTTAGCAATATTTTGCAGCATCACCGTCTTTCCTGTTCTAGGAGGGGCAACAATTAAAGCCCGTTGCCCTTTTCCAAGAGGACTAATCATTTCAACAACACGTGTCAAATCCGCACTGGCATCCTCAGAATTCATTTCAACGGTTAGGCGCTCTCGAGGAAAAAGAGGCGTTAAATCATCAAAATTAATACGATATCGTATTGTATTGGGATCATCAAAGTTAACTTGGTGGGCGCGTACCAAGGCAAAATAGCGTTCTCCTTCTTTTGGAGCGCGAATGAGCCCTTCCAACGTATCACCTGTTTTTAGATTAAATTTCCTTATTTGTGCTGGAGAAACATAGATATCATCTGGACCAGAGAGATAATTCGCTTGTGGTGAGCGCAAAAATCCAAATCCGTCTTGAAGTACTTCCAGAACACCTTCCCCACAAATTTCATCTCCATTGTGAGCAAGCTGCTTAAGAATAGAAAACATCAAATCTTGGCGACGCAGTCCACCAGCGTTTTCTACATGGAGGTTTTCCGCAAAAGCTAGAAGATCTGCCGGGCTTTTAGCCTTTAGCTCATGTAAATGCATGAAAAATACTATATCCTGAATTACGAAAACTAATAAAGCTCAAATGTAGGACTGAACTATTTTTTATTATAATAGGTAGATTTCTAACGTCAAGAAGATTTTTTACGTTTTTTAGAATGCGTTTTTACAGGAACAGGCTTCTTGGACTTATTTGTGTGCAGTTCCGTAATACTATCTCCTACTAAGATAGTGTATTTTTGACACATACCAGCAGGAATTTCAAGGACAAAACGAACAGGAGCTTTACTAGGAATGGCTTCCGTGGAAAGAGGGAGTGTTTTAGGAACGATGCGTGTAATCTTTCCTTCCTCTGAGATAAACAAAATATCTAAAGAAATATAGGTGTTCTTCATCCACATTGAGACAGGTTGAGATACACCAAAGTCAAATAGCATGCCGTGTTTAGGAGAAATGGTACGGCGGAACATTAATCCTTTCTTGCGTTCCTCAGAAGTACGTGCCGTTTCAATGGAAATACATACTTTGTCAGAGATATGGACTGTACGCTCATGCGCAAAAACGATTTTGCTATCTATTAATAAGAAAATTATAAATATGATTTTGTATATGAATATGAAATTATAAAAAACTCCCCTTTTATCCACAGGATGTTCCTTCTATCTTCTATCCTTTTTACACCTATTTTCAAGAAATACAAAAAGATTTCTACATCCTATGGATTATTTGTAAACACTCCAACATCCTTGTGGATAACACATATGTTATCCACAAGGTTTGAAATCTTTTTAAGATTTCCACAGGTTTTACACTGTATATATACTTACTTTTGTGTTGGTATACTATATTTTTAGCGATTTCCCGTCTAAAATAACATTTTTACCGATCTCAAGGTAATCTTGTTTATTGCTGAAATTGAGCTTGCCGTCATCTTGTATATCGGTTTCTATCACCTTGCAGCATCCTGTAAAGAAATTAATGATGCTCGTTAAAATGCTTTTTCCGCCACTGACATCCTCTGGTGTGTTGAGAGGGGTTAAAATACTTGCTTCTGATATAGGTTGTGTTGCGTTTTCTTTATACTCTTCAATATAATCTGGATGTAAAGCGTGTACATGCCCTACGGAAAGAAATAGAAAAATGCCACTTATGGTAAAAAGTCGTGATGGTAACATGAGATGTATCCTTTCTTTTTTGTACATAGAGGTATTGTATAATTTAAATATTAAGAAAAGATTAATTAAAAAAATAAAATAGTCTGTTAATTTTTTTATGTGAACAAAAATATTGTACTGTTTTGTTGTGATTAATGTACTATATACTCGTAGTTTCAAAAACAACACGAACTCAAAATAGAGATAAGATTTTTTGAAATTTTTGTATACGTTAAAGTGTATTGCTTCGTGAGTAATATAGATTTTTAGAGGACAGTCTCCTCATTGTAGAAAAAATAATTCTTTTTATATAAAAGAAAAGATAGATACTTCTTGGCACAATATTCTTAAAAAGTATTAATGGTTTGTGTGGGGTGTTGTAAATAATTTTAATCTTATTAATAAATAATTTTCATTTTCGTTTTATATTTACAAATAAAGAATATGTGAGACAGTATCATGCTTTACCATTTACATGATCTTAGGGCGCTTGGGGTGATTCCTGCGAGATCTTTGGCGGTTGGAACACAAATGGCTCTTTTGTCAGGACCGCTTACTCTTCTTATGAATACTCCTGGGGGACGCCTTACTGAAGGGTATTGCGATATGTTTGAGCGCTGCACACGCTATACGAAAAAGCCTTCATTCGGTATTTCTTCTATAGAGGTTGATAAAAACATCTACTCCGTTTGTGAAGAAATGATCATGGAAAAACCATTTTGTCGCTTGCTTCATTTTAAAAAACAAGGACTTCCCTCTGATAAGTATGAACCCAATGTTCTTATTATCGCCCCTATTTCTGGACACTTTGCAACACTTCTGCGCGATACAGTCAAGCGGATGCTTCCTCTTCATAATGTTTTTATTACAGATTGGATATCAGCATGTGAGGTTCCCTTAAAACACGGAGTCTTTAGTCTTGACACATATCTGGACTATTTAATCGATTTCCTACGTGCTATAGGACAACGGACGCATGTAATGGCCGTATGCCAACCTGCCGTTCAGGTCATGGCCATTGCGGCTATCCTTGAGGAAGCGCACGATCCTGTTTGCCCTATCACCATTATACCGATGGGGGGACCTATCGACCCACGCCGTAATCCCACATCAGTAAATCGATTTGCGGAAACGTACTCCTTAAAAGATTTTGAAAAAATGCTTGCTCTTGTTCCTTTAGGGCATTCCGGTACAGGGCGACGTGTTTATCCTGGATTTCTGCAACTCACCGCTTTCCTAAACATGAATCCACAAAATCATATGGGAAAACATATTCAATATTTAGAAGATTGTGTAGCAGGACGAGAAGATAAGAAAAAAGTACATACGACATTTTACGATGAATATTTTTCTTTGTTGGATATGGATGGTACGTATTTTCTTGAAACAATCGACCACATTTTTCAACGCTATACTCTACCACGCGGACTGATGACATACCATGGACATAAAATAGATCTCTGTGCTATTGAAAAAACAGCTCTCCTAACGTTGGAAGGAGAGAAAGACGATATTTCTGGTCCCGGGCAGACCTATGCTGCACAAGATTTATGTGCTCGTTTACCCGCATCGAAGAAAGCGCATTATATACAGCCTGGAGTTGGACATTACGGCGTATTCTCGGGAAGCCGGTGGCGCCAATCTATCGCCCCAAAAGTCGAAGACTTTATACGTGCCCATGATCCTATATGGAGCGCAGAACATGTTTAAAGACGTAGCGTGAGAGATCGAAATAATTTTATTCCTAGCATGATGGCGCGGATCTGCACAACAGCCGCAACAAAAGAGGAGGTATTTTTTCCTATCTAGATGCTAGGCTGCGTCAGTGTTTCTTTTTGAAAAGTGTGTGTTCTATCAGAGGCTGTTTTCTATACAAATTCCGAGTATAGTCTCTTTGCATTCTTCTATTGCTTCTTGGGGGATGCTATGATACTCAGCTGAATTTACACAGAACCTTTGTCCACAAGTGGATACTTTACTCGCCTATCATAACCATAATTCATTCCACTTCTCCTTCATTCTTTTTTATATATTGTTTTTAGCGAGACATGTTCTAGAAAATTAAATTATGCCCCAAAGAGCTAATGCTGATGGATTTACAATTGGAGGGTCAATAAAGTTTGTACAATATAGTGTTGCGCGCGATTGAGGGTTTCTGAGGCAATAGTATAAGGAATAAGGCAATTTGCCTCAATCTGGTGCTTGAACCAAGTGTCTTGTCGTTTTGCATAGTGTCGTGTATGCGCTTTAGATGCGGAGATGGCTTCCTCTAAAGAACATTTTCCCATGATGTATTGGTGCAACTCGTGAAATCCGATTGTTTGAAGGGTGCTTAGAATTTCAGAAGAGAATTTTGAACGTAAAAGTGCTTGTACTTCATCGATAGCACCACGTTCTAAAAATGTTTCAAATCTTTTATCGCATGCCGTGTAAAGCTCTGCTCTTGGGGGTGCTATTTTAATAACAAACGCAGATATTCCTTCCGCCATATGGGGCCAAGAGAATAAAGAATGTTGTGTCGCTAACTTCACCTCATAGGCGCGCTGCATGCGTTGAGAATCTGTCGACTTTATATAATGTTCTGCTAAAGGATCTAATAATAACAGATCTTGCCAAAAACGCTCTTTCCCTAAAGAAGCAAACCGTTTCCGAATGATGAAACGTACTTCGTTTGGTATAGGGGGGATATCCCGTATTCCTTTTAATAAAGCTTTGAAGTATAACCCCGTTCCTCCAACAATAATCGGATAGTGGTGGCGTTTTTGGATCGTGTCGATAAGAGGTATCACACGTTCGCGCCACCAACCAGCAGAACTATGCTCATTATAGGTCAAAACGCCATATAAATGATGCGGAACGCCTTGCAAATCTCCCTCTGGCATGGCAGATAAGATAGGGAGCTCTTGATACAACTGCCCTGAATCTGCATTAATAATCTCTCCGTTCAAAGCCTTTGCAAGAGAGAGTGCCAAAACCGATTTTCCGCTTGCCGTCGGACCCGCAATGATAAGAGGCTTCACGCTTTATTTTTTGATTTCCTTGTTTCCTTGACACTTTTCTTTTCTTTGAAAGTCAAGGCACGATAAAAAGAAACCCCATCACGGTATATAAGAAGTGCCACACTGGGACGTGCTGTTTGTGCTGCATTGATTTTTTTCTCAAACTCTAAAATATTAGCAACAGGATCTTGGTTAACGCGTGTAATCAGATCTCCTTGACGCACATCTTTTTCAACAGCATCGCTACTTTTTTTGATACTTGTTATAACAACACCTTGTTTCATTCCAGTGGGTATATCAAAAAGTTGTGCAAGATCAGGAGAAATCGTACTAACACTCAGCTTTAATGGAGGTATATATTTCCCTTTGGGAGCTTCTGAGATGGGTTTCAACGTTCCTTCATCAGTGTCATCTCCTAACTCGTCTCGATCGCCTACTGCAATACTAAGCGTTAGTTCTTTACTCTTTCGAATAACTTTAATCGGGAGCACTTGCCCAATCGGAAGGTCTGCGACCAACTGTTGCAACTTGCTTCCATTTATGATAGGTTTATCATCAATGGCAATAATAATATCCCCTAATTGCAGTCCTGCGCGTGCCGCGGGAGAGTCGGAAAAAACACGTACAACTACTCCTCCATGAGCCTTGCCTAGCCCAAGACTTTCTGCCACATCATCTGACAAAGGATCAACGTAAACCCCCAGCCAACCGCGTTTTACTTTTCCAAATTTACGAAGTTGCTCAACATTCTTGCGCAGCACATTAGACGGAATCGCAAAATTCAAGCCAGAATTGACGCCTGGTTCTGAAAACACAGCCGTTATCATGCCAATGATACGACCATCCATCGCAAAAAGAGGTCCTCCAGAGTTGCCTCGGTTTACAGCCGCATCAGTTTGGATATAATCTATGCCTCCGATGCTAGCATCAAACCGCATTGGAATATCGCGTGCTTTATGCGAGATGATACCAGCGGTTACACTGCTTCCTAACCCAAAAGGATTCCCGATAACAAAAACCCATTCTCCAACACGCGTAACATCGGAGTCTCCCCATGAGATCACAGGAAGCGGCTTCTCAGCATTGACCTTTAATAAAGCTACATCAGAACGTTTATCTTTCCCTACTATGCGTGCTTTTAATTCTGTATCATCATAAAAAGTTACTGAAATATCTTCAACATCTGCCACAACATGATAGTTGGTCAAAATATATCCTGCGGAATCGATGATAAAACCAGAGCCCAACGGAGTGGTTTTCCGCAGGTGCTCTCCGCCATTATCGAAAAAATCCCTTAAAATCGTCTCAAGATTGGAACTTCCTGGTGGCAAAACGTATTGCACGTCTGGCTTATCGTGCGTAGATTGCTTGGTTGAAATATTGACGACACATGGCAATGCTTGCTTAACAATTTCCGTAAACTGAGGAAGCCCCCCTATTGGGGTAGGGGTTTGTGGAGCTGCAGGAGAAGTGGTTGGCGCAGGGGGTTCTCCGGTTGCTCCTTTCTCTGGAATCGCAATGCTTCCAATAAACAGCCCTACAATTATGCGTTTAGCTATAGACTCTTTGCTCTGCCCCATGAAAGAAAATATCATTTCTCACCTTTACTGCGATTAAAATACCGGAAAAATTGTCCTTTAGGAGAGACAAGAAAAGTGGTTGTCTCTTTGTTAAACGCCCTTTTATAAGCTTCCAGTGACCAATAGAGGGAAAAAAAATCAGGATCTTGACCGAACGCCTCTGCGTAAATACGGCTTGCTTCGGCATCCCCTTCACCGCGCAAAGTTTGCGCTTTCTGTTCTGCTTCGGCCGTCATAATGGCACATTCTCGGTTAACTTTTGAGCGAACAACTTCCGCCATTTCGATGCCTTTCGCTCGCAATTCTTTGGCTTCTCGCTCACGCTCGCTAATCATGCGATTAAAGATAGCCTCACTATTTTGTGTCGGCAGATCCGTCCGCCGGATACGCACATCAACAACATCTAACCCAAATTTCGAGGCCGCTTGGTTCACGTCATCCCGAATCTGCTTCATCACATGAGAACGTTGCTCGGAAAGCAGCGTCGACAAAGACAAATTCCCAAGCACACTTCTTAGCTTTCCTAAAATTGTTGTCGTTAATCGCCGGTGTGCCCCTTCCACATCGTGTACCGTCTGAAAAAACAACAATGGATTGGTGATTTTATAGCAACAAAAAGCATCAACTACCACACGGCGTCTGTCTCCTAAAGTAATTTCTAAAGCAGACAAATCAACATCTAAAAGACGCTTATCAAAAAAAGTTGCCTCATCAATAAAAGGCATTTTAAAATGCAATCCTGGCTCTGAAACAGCCTTTACCGGTTCTCCGAAACGCACAATAAGAGCTTGTTCTATTTGATGTACACAAAAGAAGCTGCTGGTGGCCAAAAGAAATAAAACAATTCCTCCAGCAAGACTTAATAAGACAGATTTCCTCATGAGTCCTTCCTTTCTTCTGGTATCCTTCCTTTATCTAGGTCAGATAAGGGGAAATAGGGTATAATGCTCGACGCATTGGCTGCAGGATCGACCACCACTTTCCGCGCTTTCTCGTAAATATCTCCTAAAGAATCAATAAGCAATCGCTCTGTCGTAATTTCGGGTGCTTTTTTGTATTGTGCATACACTAAACAAAAAGCTGCCGTAGCACCCTTTGCTTGAGCAATAGTGACCGCCTTTCGCGCCTCTGCTGCATACAGAATAGACGCCACTTGACCTCGTGTGCGCGCCCGCAAATCACGATCATACGCTTCTGCTTTGTTCACTTCACTCTGCTGATCCGCTTGAGCCCGTTCCACATCCCGAAAGGCATCTATTACCGCAGCAGGAGGCTCTACGTTTTGCAGCAAGATCTGTACAATTTCAACACCGACATTGTACTCGTCCAGGATATCCTGTAAAAGCCTTTGCGCTTTGTCGTTAATAGCAGCGCGTCCTTCCGTTTGGGTATAGGTAATGGGCGTTTGACCAACGATCTCACGCATAACGCTTTCAGCCGCCGAGCGAATAATATGTTCAGGAGAATGGGTGTTGAATAAAAAATGTTCCACACCATCGTCTTTAACGTGCCACAAGACGCTGAAGCTTATGTTGGCGATGTTAGAATCCCCCGTTAAGACTAAATCTTCATCTGATGTTTCATCGGGATTCATTGAAGATTTGGCCCCTATATCAATACGATGCACAGTTGTTGTTCGCTGTGTAAAGACTGTTTCGATAGGAGCGGGAAGATGATAATGCAATCCCGGAGATGTTGTTCGCACCCACTCTCCAAAACGCAGCACAACACCTCGCTCGTCAGGTTCTACCTGATAGATTCCAGATGCCAACCAAAAGAGCCCTCCACCAAGAAAAACAAGGAATAAAAAACCTTTCTTCGCAGGATGACCTTTAGGACTTTTTCGCTTTAAATCTTTCCAGAAAGAATTCAAAAACCTGTCAAGGTAATGCCAAAAATCACGTACAACCGCTTCCGGATCAAACGATTTCTTTCGTCCTCTTGGGTCCGGCTCTTCCTGGGAATCGTCTTCCCAAGGATTATCGTTTTTTGTCATATCATTCCCTCGCCTGAGAAAGATGAGTTTACAGGATTTTATGCATACATAAAAGTTACTAATTCCTTGTCAGGATACTTTTTGAAGAACCAAAATTTGTGACGATCCTACTTTACGTTCTTTTATAAGGCGCCAATCTGAAGGGATACTACTCTTATTGCAACGCTCTGTTTCTAGCACAACCAGTGTATTGGGCATCACCCAAGGAGTGTTCGATAGTGTGGCAAAAATGCGGCGTCCAAAATCTTTTCTATAGGGGGGATCCAAAAGAACCAAATCCACAGGATTTTTATTTTCTCTGTAAGCAAAAAAATCTCCGGCAATAACAGAGGTTCGAATTTCCTCCTGCCATGCAGAAAGCGTTTCTTGCAAGCCTTTAATTTTTATAGGGTCTTTTTCGATAAAAGTCACATGTCGAGCGCCACGTGAAAGGGCTTCTAACCCTAAAGCACCTGTTCCAGAAAACCCATCCAGAACGCAAGGAGCCATTTGGAAATAAAATGGCCCCAGTAAATCGAAGAGTATTTGCCGCACCCGACCGAGTGTCGGGCGCAGTGTGGATGGACCATGTGGAGCATGCACAACCCGTCCCTTATATTTTCCTGCAATAATTCTAATCATAACCTTAAAGTATGGATTAGGATGATGCGCTTATAATGTTTTTGTCGGTTGTCAATCATAAGAGACTCTTTTAGAAGCTTTCTCTATCTAAAGATATCTGCCATCATAGGATGGGAACGCTATACTGCAAAAGAGCTTTATTGGTAAAAAGAAGGAAGAAGGGGGGTATAGCTTTCTATTTCCGGGATTGCAAAAGGATAGGAAGAGATTTTTCAGCAGTAACAGAGCAATAGATAATGGGAGTATTTGGGTGTAATTTAGAAAGGGAGTATCTTAGAGACGAATGATAGAATTCCCTTTAACGCGTTTCATATTTTGAGTATATCCCAGTAAAGATAGGAAGAAGTAAAGATACTATGGAACATTCTTTAAAGACGAGTGAGGAAAGAAATTTTTCAGAAGACGTGTCGTATGACAATATGGAATCCATAGCTTCTGAGAAATCACATAAGAGGCAGGTACAAACGGAACGGCACATACAAAAGGACTCCATTGAAAAAAGCATTCAAGATATTCTTGATGTTTTGGAGCCGGAAGCACAGCGTTTACAAAAAACACCTCATCGCGTAGCGCAATCCTATGAAGAGTTTTTCAAAGGCTATACCCAATCGCCAGAACAAATTGTGGGTTCAGCGCTTTACGATAGTCCAACAGAGGAAATGGTTCTCCTTTGCGATATCCCATTCACGTCCCATTGCGAACACCACATGATTCCCATTATTGGCTTCATTCATATTGGATATATTCCGGATGGAAAGATCATCGGCGCCAGCAAATTAGCCCGATTCGTCGATTGTTTTGCATATAGGTTGCAGTTACAAGAGCGCCTTACGGTGGAAATCGCCACAGTATTGGAACAGATACTTGTACCTAAAGGAGTCGCAACATATGCGATTGCAGAACATTTCTGCATCTCGCGACGAGGGGTTAAGAAAGCGGGTACAAAATTAATCACCAGGCATTTTTCAGGAATGTTTCGAACGGATTCTTCTTTAAGGGCAGAATTCCTGGATTCTATTCCCAGATAATCATGGTCCAACTTATCGCCATTGTGGATAGAGATTGGAGCATAGCGAAAAACAATGCCATTCCGTGGAGTTTTCCAGAGGATCTTGCGTTTTTCCGGCAGAAAACTGATGGGTCTGTTATTATCATGGGACGGAAAACATTTTTTAGTCTTTCGGAACATCCTCTCCCCGGGAGAAAGAATATCGTCCTTTCGAAGACTTGCCCAGATATTCCAGGTGCCGAAGTTTTTCCTACACTTGAACAGGCATTGAGTCAATATTCTGATGCCTGGATCATCGGTGGAGCTATGCTTTACAATTATACCTTGAGACAAAGGTACGTTGACGCGCTATATATTACATACGTGCGGCAAGCTTACGATGGTGACCTTTTCTTGAATGCCAGTTATTTAAGCGATTTTTCTTTTTATCTTTTGCATGCAACAAGGCAAGCAGACTTTTTGCTAGGATTGAGGTGCTAAAACATTCGATCATTGTATAGGAATTATACAGATATTGGCTATTCTATAAGTATGCAGGATTTTAGATAGAAGTATATTCTATTAAATTATAAAAAATTCTTGAAATTGGTAAAGGAGTCACAGACAATGCATGGTGTAAGTATAATTGTTAGCTCTATTGTACCTACTGTTGCGCGTTCCGGAATTGACACCAGCAACACAGCCAGATAAAACCCCGAAGATAGGATGGGTGGCCGAGCGGTCGAAGGCGCACGCCTGGAAAGTGTGTATATGGTTTTCCCATATCGTGGGTTCGAATCCCACCCCATCCGCCAATATAACCTTATTAACCGAAACGAATCTGAAATTATCCAATAGCTTTAAGTTTTTCTAAGCATTTTAAGAACATAATGGGAGGGAAAAGTACCCGAAGCCGGTAAGGAATACGGAGCTTATAGCTTATATTTAAAGAATGCGGATTCAGAAAGGATGGCGAGGCGTTTAAGGAAGATTTATTCGGTAAAGGTACATTATCTACTGATAATTAACTGGATAAAGGGCTTTAGGAAGAAGGCGTTTCTTTTGTAGTTTAGCCAATCGGAGATAGGCTGGGTTGCGTCGTTCAACTTTGTCTTGAGAGAGTATCGTAAGACTTCACTGAAAAACACTCTCCTCCGCTCCATCACCTGAAATACTCCGGCGTCCTGCTCCCCTTATAAAACTGTACCGGTTATTTCCCCATTCTTCATTACCATTCTCATTCATGCTATTCTAGTAAACTCAAGGAGCGAGGGTAGAGGAGGCAACAGAGTAAGGATTTTTTAATTTCTTTTCCCCAAGAAGATGTCATGGTGTTGTGCGCACAAAAGTTTCTTTATCTCCGTTAGTCTTTATAGAGTAATTTTTGAGAGGCAAACTTAAGCACATACTTTTGCACCAAGAGCTTTTCCTGCCAAAATATGGACATGAAAATGAGGCACTTCTTGTCCACCATCTATACCTGTGTTTGTAATAAGCCGATATCCTTTTGCAGAAATATTTAACGTTTTTCTCGTCTTATATATACTTTGCCAGAAACGGTAAATTTCCTGTTCACTCGCCCGTGCAGAAAAATCATCAAAGGAAACATAAGCTCCTTTTGAAATAACCAAAACATGAATAGGCGCTGCTGGATGAATATCGTTAAAGGCGAGAACATC
>JAIRST010000070.1 GCA_031255325.1 Holosporales bacterium
TACTCACGATGAGTACCTGATAATATACTTTTTATTGTGTTAATATCGTAGTTATGGAATAGATTTCCAAAGAGGCTTGCATGATGGTCGGCTAATACGTCAACCATTTTCTGCTTACACCCATCCATTCCGGATTGTTGAAAAATGTTCCGGTAATTTATTATAAGATAGAGGAGAGGGCGGGAGAACATTAAATCTTCTTGAGCTTTTGAATCAGCGTACGATAAACCAGAATCCTCCTCCTCTGAACTGGTCATTCCGGGATTTTGTGAAAAATCTATTTCAAACTGTTTTATCCCAGAATCTTCGTCCTCTGAATTGGTCGTTTTGAAACCGAATGTAAATTTTTGGTTTATTTCTGATAAATCTAAACCCTCTTCCTCTGAATCAGTTGGACTATTCATTCCGAATGCTGAAGGATCAGCGCTCAACAAACACAAATTTAGCGCAAAAAATTTACCTATATTTTGTTTTATTTTCATTTTTATTCTCCACTTTAATAAAAAACATCCGCACTATAATGGAAAATATTTTTTTGTCAACAAAACTTTTATGATTCAGTAACTTTTTATTTGTTAATTAAAACTAATGTTTCAAAATATTATTGTTTTATTTTATTTTTAAATAAGTTATTCAAATAATTTTCGTTTTTACAAACAATATAAACAGCTATCATTCCGTTGTTTGTTCGGTAAATTGCCTTTTTTTATAAGGAAAAAAGATATATAGGACTTTTAGCAAAGATCCTTCATAAAATAATTTTTTTAAATTTTGCTTTTGTCTTTTGCGGTAACTATTTTAAATAATTATTCCACCTTGATAAAAATCATATAATTTATAAGACTTCTTATTTCATTAAGAATGAAAATATTTCTTTATGCTTTGCTTGTATATTTTATATCTTGTGTGCGCGCGCTCCTTACTTCCATATTTGCATGTGGATTTGATGAATTTCTTTGAGGAAAAAGCTACGGTATACTTTTGCGTCACGTAGTTATGGAAAGAAACAGATATGATAGAACCTAAAGGAAAGTGCGTCAGGAAACTTCTTGTTTGCCTGGTAGCGCTGCTGGGCATAGGTACCATACAGGCCATGGGAACCTCTTCTCAACAAGATGCCTCCCCTAAAGCCATTTCCCAAACTGCCAAGCCTTCGCCTAACGCAAATACCCGCCCCTCTTTGCCTATTCAAAAACCTGCTCTAAGTGCTCCGTATGCGTATCTGGAAGATTTTACAACGGGAACAGTCCTCTTTTCAAAAAACGCTACTTCTCCCATGGTTCCTTCTTCTATGACAAAGCTTATGACGCTATATGAGGTGTTCTCGGCGCTAAAAGAAGGCCGATTGTGTCTTACAGATAACCTCCCTATCAGCAAAAAAGCTGGGCAGGCAAGAGGCTCGCGAAGTTTTTTGGAAGCAGGAGATAGAATACCCGTTGAAGACTTGATCCGGTGTATCATCGTTCATTCGGGTAATGATGCTTGTATCGTTGCTGCCCAAGCCCTTGGCGGTTCAGAAGAAGCCTTTGCTGAAATGATGACAACAACAGCGCAACGCCTGGGGGCTCAATCGACAGTATTCAAAAATGCAACGGGATGGCCTGAAGAGGGGCATTATTCCAGTGCTACAGATTTAGCTCTTTTTGCACGGCATCTTTTATTAGATTTCCCACAATATTATTCTTACTTTTCGGAAAAAGAATTTTTTATAAATGGTATTCTGCAACGCAATCGTAATACATTACTATGGCGTAATATTGGTGTGGACGGATTGAAAACAGGGCGAACGGATGCTGGAGGATATGGCATAGTGGTTTCGGCTGTTCAAAAAGGGCAGCGTTTAATTGCGGTTATTAATGGATGCAACAATGACAAAGAACGCGCGAAAGACGCAGAAACTTTGCTGCGTTGGGGATTTAGTGAATTTGTTTTCTATAAAATTGCGGATAAAGGAGAACCTGTTACTTCTGCAGAGGTCTGGTTAGGGGATGCGCCAACAGTTGGACTTGTTGCGCATCAAAGTATCGGTCTTGTTGTGCCCCGTCGAGATACACAGGGGATTAAGGTAGAGGTTGTTTATAAAGGACCTTTGGAGACGCCGATCAAAGCAGGCGATCGCGTTGCTGTGTTATATATCTCCGTTCCAGGGCGTGCACCTGTTGAATATCCTTTATTCGCAAATTCAAGGGTTGATCCTATTGGAGCCTTAAAACGGGTTCAAGCGGCAATTTCATACTTATTATTTGGGGCGAAAACTTCGTGAAATCTGATATCTTCTTCCCTCAAAGAGGGCAGTTTATCACTTTTGAAGGAGGGGAAGGAACAGGAAAATCTACACAGATTCACCGTGCTGCAGCATACTTGCAAGAACAAAATGTTCCGGTTTTAGTTGTTAGGGAACCTGGAGGGACACCAGAAGGAGAAGCTATACGGAATTTATGGAAGAGTCCTCCTTCGGGAAGTTCGTGGGAAGTTTTGTCCGAAGCGTTCTTAATTTTTGCGGCACGGCGCACATTGCTCTTTCGTGAAATATGGCCGAACCTTAAGAAAGGAATATGGGTTTTATGTGACCGCTTCTATGATTCGACTCTTATATACCAAGGGATTCTTGGCGGGGCAGATATTGAGAAGCTCATGCAGTTAAAATATTTAACGATGGGAAGTTTCGAACCTGATCTGACGCTTTTATTTGATATGCCGGCATCAGCATCACTTAAACGATTAAAAAAGCGTACAGATATTCGTCAAGATGGTGTTGTTTATTACGATACAATGGCGCTAGAGCAGCATGAAAAGATTCGTGCGGGATACCTAAAACTTGCAAATATTTTTTCCTTTAGAATGCGTATTATTAAAGCTCGTAGACCGGAATCTGTTGTAGAACATGCTGTATGTACGCTTTTGAAAGAACATCTACAGCATATCTTGGAGGTATCGTGACAGCCTCCCCCTTTTTTACAGAATTAATAGGACACAAACAGGCACAAGAACGCCTAGCGCATGCTTTATCCATGGGGATGCTTTCTTCTTCTTTGCTGATTGCAGGTTCACCTGGCATTGGAAAAGCTTTATTGGCTCAAAAACTCGCCTGCGCGATTCTTTCTTGTAAAATGCCTTTTGATTCGGGAAATACAAAAGACTCCTTATATTGTGCTGCTGATGTGGTTCGGCTAGCCCAAGAAGGGACGCATCCTGACCTGGGTATCAGTTCCGGATACCAAGAAGGATCTTCTGTGGAACACGTCCGAAATGTGCTGGGGAAAATCTATAGAAAACCTATATTGGCGCGTTCCAAAGTTATCATTTTTGAAGATGTTGATTTATTCAATAGAAATGCAGCCAATGCTTTGCTCAAAACGCTTGAAGAGCCGCCTTCTGATACATTTATTATTCTTACTTCCTCTCGTCCCGAACGCCTTCTTCAAACTGTACGTTCGCGGTGTTTACTCACCCAGCTTGCGCCTTTATCCGCAACAGAAATGGAGTGTGTTTTGGAACAATACAAGATTGCTTTGCCAAAAGCGTTGATCCCTTTATGCGAAGGGTCTCCTGGAAAAGCCTTTATGGTGCAAGAACGTGCAGAATTATACCCGCGCTTTTTGCACTCTTTACGGGCCGCTGAAAGCAATTCTTTTGAGCCAGCACAAGCCTTTGTCGAAGAAGAAAACATATGGCCGATATTTTGTTGGTTTACGCTATATGTGCTACATCAGGCAGCATGTGTGGATGCTGCAATACAAGAAGACGCAGCGCTCGTAAATCCTTTTCAAGATAAAGGTGTATCATGCGTCCGTATGGCTACCCTTTGGCAAGAGGTGATCTACAAAATAACACAAACTGATCGCTTGAACCTTGATAAAAAAGCCGTCATGCTTTGGTTTTTCTGCTACGTTAAAGATGTTTTACACGGAGAGTTTTGATGGCCACATCTTTTTATATCACGACTCCTATTTATTACGTCAATGCTCGGCCTCATATAGGAAGCGCTTATACAAGCATTGCGGCAGATGTGCTGGCACGTTTTAAGCGCCAAGAAGGTTGTGATGTAAAATTCTTAACAGGAACAGATGAGCACGGACAGAAAGTGGCGCAAAGTGCAGAACGCCTTGGTAAAACGCCTCAAACTTTTTGCGATGAAGTATCGGCGCATTTTCGCGCTTTGACCCCTTTACTAAACCTGACGCCAACGGATTTTATTCGAACAACTGAAGCGCGGCACAAAAAAGCTGCTCAGGCATTGTGGACACTTCTTTATGATCGCGGGCAGATTTATTTAGGAATATATGCCGGATGGTACGATGTACGAGAGGAAGCTTTTTACCGAGAAGAAGAGCTCATCAAGGGAAAATCACCTTCGGGAAATTCTGTAGAATGGATCGAAGAATTCAGCTATTTTTTCAAGCTTTCGGCGTGGCAGCAGCCTCTTTTAGAATTCTATAAAAATAATCCCAATTTCATTGCCCCAGATTATCGTCGTAACGAGATTTTACGATTTGTTGAAAGTGGTCTGAAAGACCTTTCCGTTTCTCGCAGTCGGCTAACCTGGGGTATTCCGGTGCCCAATGATGGCAAGCATGTGATGTACGTATGGATTGATGCTCTTGCTAACTATTTAACATCCCTCGGATTTCCAGATTCGTTAAGAGAACTTAAGCAATTTTGGCCAAACTGTGTGCACCTTGTCGGCAAGGAAATCACGCGCTTTCATACCATTTACTGGCCAGCCCTCCTAATGGCGGCAGATCTTCCGTTGCCACGGCAGGTATTTGCGCATGGCTGGTTGACGGTCGAAGGACAGAAGATGTCGAAATCTTTGGGAAATGTTATTGATCCCCACGATTTAGTATGCGCTTATGGCGCAGATGCCGTACGGTATTTTTTACTGCGAGAAATATCTTTTGGGGAAGATGGAGATTTTTCAGAGCGTGCTTTAAGACGACGCCTAAATGCAGATCTTGCGAATGATTTAGGAAACTTGGTTCAACGCGTATTGAGTTTTATTCATAAGTATTTTGCTGCGCAAGTTCCGTTGAGGCGTGATTTTTCTAAAGAAGATCAGGATTTTCTAAAGATATTCCCACAAATTCTGAACCGTGTTCAAAAATATATAGACCAAGTCTTCTTTCATCGGGCATTAGAGACGATATGGGAAGGGATTGTTGCTGCAAACCGCTATGTAGATCAGCAAAAGCCATGGCTTTTAGTAAAATCCGATAAAGCTCGGTTAGAAGTCGTTTTGACGGTGCTGCTTGAAGGGATATATCGGATCGGAGTGCTTTTACGCTCGTTCATACCAATTTCGGCTGAAACAATCCTCAATATGATTGCTGTTGCTCCAGAGGCGCGTGACTTTTCTTATTTCTACACACCCTATACTCCTGTTGGGGGATTACCTCCTTTGGACATTTTGTTTACTAAAGTTCAAGAAAATGCTTGTTGATAGCCATTGTCATCTTAATTATCCAAAATTATACAATAATCTTCTGGAGAAACTTGCTCGGGCACGAGCGCGTGGCGTAGAGCTGTTTTTAACAGTTGGAACGACATTAGAAGAAACCTCTCAGCTTGCTGCGATTAGCGTACAACACAAGGATGTTTACTATACTGTTGGCGTACACCCCGATAACGTAACAGCTTTTAAAGAGCACAACATAAAGGAATTTATAACCGACTTGCGTCATCACGTATGTGGCGAAAAAGTAGTCGGTATTGGGGAAATCGGGCTCGATTATCACTCTCCTTCTTATGATAAAGAGCTGCAGCATACCTGCTTTATTGCCCAACTTGAAGTTGCTAAAGACCTTAACTTTCCGGTATGTATACATACGCGAGAAGCTGACGAGGATATTATATCTGTTCTGTCTTCCTTTAAAGGGATACGTGGTGTTATTCATTGTTTTAGTGGAGACAGGGCGTTCGCACGTAAGGTATTAGATTTAGGATTCTTTATTTCCTTTACGGGTATTCTTACCTTTCCCAAAGCTGCTGGTTTACGAGAAGTCGCGACCTTTATTCCAAATGATCGCATTTTAGTTGAAACAGATGCTCCTTTTCTGGCTCCCGTACCGCATAGAGGAAAACCAAATGAACCCGCATTCGTTTCTTTCACGGCTCAAAAATTAGCAGAAATCAAAGGGATATCATTGCCAACGATAGAACACCTCACAACAGAGAATTTTTTCTCGTTATTCACATGCGTGCCAAAAGAAGCCTATGAACAGCATTAAAGTAACGATTCTTGGATGTGGTTCTTCCGGAGGTGTTCCTTGCCCAGGGTTTGGTTGGGGGGAGTGCGATCCGCATAATCCTAAGAACTATCGGTTGCGGAGTTCTCTACTCATTGAATCTTCCGAGACGACACTTCTTATCGATACTTCTCCTGATTTGCGTTTGCAGCTTCTTGCTCATAACGTAAAAAAAATTGATGCAATTTTGTACACGCATGGGCATGCAGACCATACAAATGGCATAGATGATGTGCGTCCTTTTTATACGTTACAACAAATACCTGTTCCTATTTACGCAGATGAATCTGTTTTGCAAGATCTTATGCATCGTTTTTCCTATTTATTTTTAGAAAACGGAAAAGAGCCCGCTATCTATCGCCCGTTTCTTGTTGGTTGTCCCTTAAAAAAGCCTCACTTCTGTATCAGAGACTTAAATGGAATAGCGATTCCACAAGATCATCGATACAGTACATCTTTTGGATTTCGATTTAGAGATTTTGCATACTCAACAGACGTTTATACTCTTTCAGAAGAAGCCCTTACAGTCCTTTCTGGTGTAAAGATTTGGATCGTCGGCTGCTTAGCAGCGCAGGAAAGCCCTTCACATGCGCGACTTGACCAAGTGCTATCGTGGGTAGAGCGCCTTCACCCACAGCGAACGATTTTAACACATATGAATCATACGATGGATTACAATAGGCTGCGTAAAGTCCTCCCCCCAGGCGTCGAACCTGGATTCGATGGGATTTCTATTCAGATTTAAGGAAAGAATAGACAAATATATGGGAGTTTATGACAATAAATTTATTGAGGTACATATCTTTAATTTTATTTTCAATCTCGTGCCAGGGCGTCTATTGGGTTCAAATTAGCGGCTTTTTTCGCCGGGACATAACCGAATATAATGCCGATAGTAGAGGAAAATAGCAAAGCTATAATGACAGAATTCACAGATATCACCATTCTAAATCCCTGCATAATGCTGTTGAGACCAAGGCTCATCAACACCGATAAGGATACTCCGATAAATCCCCCAAGCAGACAAATCAAGATTGATTCTATTAAAAACTGCTGCAAGATATCCTTTTGTTTGGCTCCGATTGCCATACGGATTCCGATTTCTTTTGTACGCTCGGTAATGGAAACAAGCATGATGTTCATAACTCCTATACCCCCTACAATAAGCGCTATGAAAGCGACGGTCGACACAAGCAAGGTCATAATATCTGCCACGCTGGAAACCGCTTTTCGCACGCTGTTGCTGTTGACCGTAAAGAAGTCTTTCTTCTCGTGAAGGGAAGTCAAAACACGCACTAGATTGTTCTCTGCCAAGTGCGAGTTCACACCATCTTTTATGCGGATTGTAATCGTTGAAATTTCTTGTTTGCCCAATATTTTATACATTGCAGTTGTATAAGGCACATAGATGTTTAAACTCGTATCAGGCGGACCAAACCCGTCTTCCTCCGCAATAACGCCGATAACTTTAAGCGGCTGTTTTCCAAAAATAAGATTCTCGCCAAGCGGATTCACGGAAGTACCAAACAATTCTTTTTTCGTATACTGATTGATGATTGCAACTGGTGCGGCGTTCTCTACTTCGACAGCAGTAAATTTCCGCCCGCTTTCCAACTTTTTATTATTTACCGAAAGAAATTCCGCGCTGACTCCTTCGAGCCTTGCTGTTAAGCTAGTGCTTTTATACACAAGAATTCTCCAGGCATCAATATTCGGACTGACCGAGTCGACATACTTAAGCTCCCCGAGAGTTTTAGCGTCGCTGGCCTTCAAGGTCTTTATTTTGCTTGCGTTTTTGTCGCCAAAGCCGCTACCTGGTATTATTGTAACCGTGTTTGCGCCAAACGAGCTTAGCATCCCCATCATTTTCTCTTTGTAACCGTTGCCAACAGCGACTATGGTAACGACTGAGGTTATACCGATAATGATGCCGAGCATTGTCAAAAGTGAGCGCATTTTGTGCGCGATAATTGCCTGTACCGACATACGGAAACTTTCGCTAAGCTGATATTTTAATTGTGAAAATTTGCTTTTTTGGGCAGGAGGAATTTGATCAAGATTGCCGTAAATTTTATCATTATTTCTCGTGTCTGAAATGGCTACGCCGTCTTTAATTTCAATAATACGACTTGCTTGTGCAGCGATAGTCTTGTCGTGCGTTACTATAATTATCGTATGCCCCTTCGCGTGCAAGTCTTTGATTATTTTCATAACCATTTCACCACTTTTAGAGTCAAGCGCGCCAGTCGGTTCGTCCGCCAGAATTATCTCGCCACCGTTCATAAGAGCACGGGCGATGCTTACGCGTTGCTGCTGTCCTCCGGAAAGTTCGCTTGGCAGATTCTCAAGTTTCCCATCAAGATTCAAGTTGTTCAGCAAGGTTTTCGCTCGTTCGGTTCTGGCTTTAGAAGCTATGCCGAAATAGCTTGCTGGAAGCGCGACATTTTCCTTCGCCGTTAACATACTGAGCAAATTGTATCTTTGAAATATAAATCCAAAAGTCTTGCACCGGAGTTCGGCTTGCTCGTCCTTGTTCATTTTGCCAACTTCGATACCATTTATTTTATAGAAACCGGAGGTCGGCGTATCAAGGCAGCCGATTATGTTCATAAGCGTTGATTTACCTGAGCCACTTTGCCCGACAATCGCGACAAAATCCCCCTTTTCGATGGAAATGTTGATATCCTTCAATATATGGATTTTGTTGGAATTATTGCCAAAATACTTGTTTATATTCTTGATTTCTATGATTTTCATTTCGAGGTCTCAAAAGTCTATACCTTCGGGCATTTCGTTTTCTTTCTTGGCGATTTCCTCCGTGCTCATTTGAGAAATGACTACTTCATCACCTACGGCCAGTCCACTTTTTACCTCCACAAAAATATTGTCAGAAATACCAATAGTAATTTTTTTCGGAGTTACCTTTTTATTTACAAGTACATTCGCATACTTTTCACCCTCCTTTTCAAATACGGCCGTTGCTGGGATTCTAAGCACGTTTTCTATGCCATCCAGCTCGATAATATTTTGCGTAGTCATTCCAATTCTAAGGGTGCTGTCCGGATTTTCAACTTCAAATCGGCCGTAGTAGAATACGGCTTTACCCTCGTCCACAACTCCAGAATATTTGTCGTTTGTAAGAATAGTGGGTCCAGGGTCGATGGATTTCAGATTCGTCTCATAAATTCTATTGGGATCCGATAAAATTGAAAATTTAACTTTCATTCCAGGTTGTATTTTCGACACATCGCCCTCGGAAATTTCCATCAATACTTGCACGCGAGAAAGGTCGGCGATTTGAGCGATGGTCGGCGCGGACATAGAGGCATTCAGCGTTTGACCAACCTTCGTAGGCAAGGACACGATAGTCCCGCTGCAGGGGGCGACAATGTCGGTATAAGAAAGATTTTTCCATGCATTCGCAAGCAGTATCTCAGTTTGTTGGATAAGAGATTGAGCATCAATAAGCGCAGCATGCGCTTTCTCGTAGTCGTATTTAGCAGTTTCAAATTCCTGAACGGAAACAAAATTTTCGTTTAATAATTTTTGAGCTCTTTCGTATTTAGATTTTGCCACCTGAAGATTTATTTCAGCGGATTTCACTGTGCCCCTATAGCTTTTTAGTTTTGCTTTATTGGTATCGATTTCATTTTGTTGCGAAGTGGCATCAATCTTAGCAATCATATCACCTTGCTTTACCTTATTCCCAATATTTACGTATATCTTGGTGATTTGTCCGCCGACTTGCGCGCCTATATTGACAAGCTCGATAGCACTGATCTCTCCGACAGCGTTGATACTTTTTCGCACATTTCCGATTGCTGTTTTTTCCGTCATATAGCTGATTTTTTCTTGTTTTCCGAGTAGTGTTATGGCCGCTATAGCACTAGTCCCAAGCCACAGGATAATGTACCTTTTTTTCACTTTTATCCTTTTGATTGTGCGAAATTATTCAACATCTAGGTATCTTACTATACAAAAATATTTTAAATCAAGAATTATTTTTCATGTTGATCAAAGCGGTGCGGCTATTCTAGATTCGATCTAAATAAGGACTGCAATAGACATTCGTGAAATCTTAGCATAGGCATCGTACACGAAATCCCTGCAGCCTGCGAGCATGTCTAATGGTTATAATCTATTGATTTTATTTATAAATACTGGTGGAGGGAAAAGGATTCGAACCTTTGATACAGCTTAACACCGTATAACGGTTTAGCAAACCGCCGCCTTCAGCCTCTCAGCCATCCCTCCAGTAATTAAAGCAGTTTACGACCTCCCTTTTCTTTCTGTCAAGGGGAAGATCTATACGTTCTTCGTATGAAGCGCGTCATATCGCTGTGAACTTAAATCTTTCTAACCATTGATTTTCTTTGGTGGACGCTGCAGGGATTGAACCTGCGACCCCTACCGTGTGAAGGTAATGCTCTCCCACTGAGCTAAGCGTCCAATAGATATGTTAATAGAAACAGCCAGGTATTTCTGTCAAGGTCAAGAAGATTAAAGTTTATCAAAACAATAGCAATATATACAAATCTGTCAATAAAGAGTGTTATTGTTTTATATCTTTATCTGCAATAAACGACAAAGATTCTCCCATTCACGTTTGCTGAGGCCGCTGGTTTCTTGGGTAACGGATACACCTGCTAACAGGCGGCGAATAACTTCAAGAGCCATTTTCGAAAAACGCCCCCCTTCCAGGCGATAATTCACAAAAGCCGCATGCGTCAAAGGAACCCAACGTTTAACAATATCAAACAAAATCTCTGCATAAGCACGGATCTCGTATTGAGCATGAGGTGATGCTCGCAAAGAAAGAAAATGTAACAAATTGTGGAGATCGATCTTCCAATACCACTCTGTATATGTACTCAGGGGCAAATTTATTCGTGCGAGCTCCCGCGTTAGTCCTGACTCCGTTAATTGCTCCCTTTGCTCTGTGTTTTGCAATGCTAGCAAGGTCGTATAATGCGCAAAAACCTGCTCGGCATCTGTGCGCAACATATCGAGAACACATGCTTTCTGTTCTGGAGACAATTCAGCGCCTTTCCCTTGCTTATTGTGTGAAGACTGATAGCAAAGTTGCACCAAATTGGGAAGGTAAAATTCCTTAGAGAGTACAGAATATCGACCAGAAACCTCGTTAACGCTGGCTGCTCTGTGGCGAATCCATTGGCGTGCCACAAAAATAGGCAATTTAACGTGCACTTTAATTTCGCACATCTCAAATGGAGAAGTATGAGCATTCATCATCAAATAGTTGATGAGTCCTGCGTCCTCAGAAATACTTTTTGTCCCAGCTCCGTAAGAAACGCGCGCAGCTTGAACGATAGCAGCATCATTTCCCATGTAGTCAATAACACGAATAAACCCATGATCAAGAACGGAAAGGCTCTCGCCCAAAAGAAGTTCTAATTCTTCGGAAATAGCACGCTTTGTGATATTCGACGCCGACACTTTCTCTCCGTTTCTTCTGGCTGATAAAGCAATCCTATGGTGCTCGCATTCCTCCGTCAATAAATCTGGAATGAGCAATATAGAACAAGGAAGGAAATTATCTTAAGGATCCTTTTAATAGCTTCGTTGATTTTTATTCAAAGCATCTATGGGGTGTCACCATTTCAGAGCATTAAGTATTGGCAAAGGCGCCTTTTAAAGGTACCTTTACGCAAAATTGCAATGGTGCGAAAATGGATATATCTGATATTAACGCAGAAGCAATTCGTGCTTTAGCAAAGCTTCTTGAAGAAACGTCTTTAAACGAAATCGAGTATCAAACAGATACTTTAAAGATTCGTGTCGCGAAAGCGGCGTCATCCGTAACTGTGGAAAGGCCAGTTCTTTCTGCTCCGCTGGACTTTTCGGAAAAAACAACGCCTTCTTTAGAATCTCCCTCTTCCCAAATTTCCGAAAAAGGAACTTCCGACACCATAAAATCCCCTATGGTGGGTACGATTTACTTGGCTTCCAAACCTGGAGCCGCTCCAATGATCCGTGCTGGAGATGCAGTACGCGAAGGGCAGCCTCTTCTTATCGTTGAAGCGATGAAAGTAATGAACACTATTCGAGCGCCACGTGATGGTACTATAAAGCGCATCTGTGTTGTCGATGGACAACCCGTAGAGTTCGGGGAACCGCTCGTGGTACTCGTCTGACATGTTTAAAAAAATTCTCATCGCAAACCGCGGTGAAGTGGCGCTACGTATCCTTAGGGCATGCCGAGACCTTGGGATTCAAACAGTTGCTGTGCATTCCACGGCAGATGCCGAAGCAATGCATGTGCGCTTAGCCGATGAAAGTGTCTGCATTGGTTCCGCTTCTGCAGCAAAAAGTTACTTAAATACGCAATCCATTTTATCTGCAGCGACCATTACCGGGGCCGATGCCATTCATCCTGGTTTTGGTTTCCTAAGCGAAAATGCTTCTTTTGCCCAAATGGTGGAAGATCATGGATTCCGTTTTATTGGGCCTTCTCCACACCATATTGCTATGATGGGGGATAAAATCACTGCGAAAACAACGGCAGTGGCACTTGGTCTTCCGATTGTTCCGGGGTCAAAAGAGGGCGTAAAGGATGTCGAAACAGCGCGTACACTCGCGCAAGAAATAGGCTATCCCATTCTGATAAAAGCCTCTGGTGGTGGTGGAGGTCGCGGCATGCAGGGGGTTCTAAAGGAAGAGTCGCTCGAAGAATGTTATCATGCAGCACGCTCTGAAGCACAGTTGGCTTTTGGAAATCCCGAGGTTTACATCGAGAAATACCTTCCCCATCCGCGTCACATCGAAGTTCAAATCATTGCTGATCGTTTTGGGAACGTTGCCACTCTTGGGGAGCGCGATTGCTCTTTACAGCGCCGCCATCAGAAGGTTTGGGAGGAAGCGCCTTCTCCAGTTGTTGATAGGGCGACACGAGAAGCCCTTTGTGGCAAAGCACGCGAAGCTATCAAAAAGCTTGGATACCAGGGGTTGGGGACATTAGAATTTTTATACCAAGACGGTGAATTTTATTTCATTGAAATGAATACACGTTTACAAGTAGAGCATCCTATCACAGAATTTATCACAGGTATTGATTTGGTATGTGAGCAAATCCGTGTCGCTGCAGGGGAACTTCTTTCTTTTACGCAACAAGACACTTGCTTGCATGGACATGCCATTGAATGCCGTATTAATGCAGAATCTCCGCTGGATTTCCTTCCTTCTCCTGGAAAAATCACAAGCTATCATGCCCCTGGAGGACCTGGCATTCGGGTCGATAGTGCTCTTTATGTGGGTGCTGTGGTCTCTCCACATTACGATAGCCTAGCAGCAAAATTAATTGCTCATGGGCGTACACGTGCAGAGTGCTTGGCACGCCTTAATCGCGCCCTTGCTGAATACGTTGTTGATGGCATTCAAACGTTACTCCCTTTTCATCGCACTCTTGTGCAGGATACCCGTATCGTTGCAGGGGATTATAACGTGAAATTTTTGGAAGAGCACGCCGAAGAACTCCGCAAATCCACTCAAATAATTCTCAATGAAGGGAAAAGCCCTTCTTAATAGCATGAATACCTTTCAATTATAACCTGCTCTCTTTCATAGGATAATGCCGAAAATTCATCGCGAATGGCATTCTGACTCTATAGAGTTACCGATCCTCAAACGTTCCTCTATATTCCATCTAATGAGTATTAAAACTGTCGCTTAATCCGATGGCATTACACTTTCCATCCTATCTATGTAAACAGAGAAAGGCTTTTATGGATGAATAAGCATGCCCAAAGGAAAGAAGATGCCGCCTATTGATAAGAAAAGGTGTTGGACCCTTGAAAGGAAAAAGGCCTCTTGGGGAAAAGATACAGACATAATATCTCTTACCGATCGATTATTGATGTATATCTCAGATATGTTAGCTGTCCATAAAATAAACACTCCGCACCCTAAATCAGATAATATATTAGAAATAGCTTAGGAAACAGTTTTTTGTTTTCGTGATGCCTTGTTCTTTTCAGAATCTTTTGTTTCAACAGGTAGTTTAATAGAAAATATCGATCCTTTTCCTGATTCTGACTGAACAGAAATCTCTCCTCCAAGCATTTCGCAAAACCCTTTTGTAATCGTTAAGCCAAGTCCTGTTCCCCCGAATTTTTTTGTTGTTGAAGCTTCCGCTTGCTGGAAAGGCTGAAAGATGCGTTGCACTTGTTCAGGTGTCATGCCAATTCCTGTGTCAATGACATCAAAATACACCCATTCTTTTTTTTCTTCCTGTTTTTTTTGACAACGCA
>JAIRST010000024.1 GCA_031255325.1 Holosporales bacterium
CGATAGAGTAAAAGTTGATTGAACGATAGAGAACCGAGCAAAATAAAGCAGGTGAGATAAGGAAAAGTTTCAAAAGATGCTTCTAGCCTTAAGAAAAGAAGATAATGCCGGGTCAACAAGCAGTGTTTGAACCAAGGCTGAGAAGGCCTTGGTATAAACTTTACTCTTTGTCGCGTTTGCCGCGACGTGAAGTGCGTCGGAGATTATCTAAGGTTTGTCCAAGAACGGTCATTTCCTGACCATTTTCAATCGAGGTATCTGGATCTAATAGGATGGTGCGTCCTTTAAGAAGGTGTTCTTCAATACGAAGATAGCGCCCTGTATCATCAAAAGTAACCAAGAAAGTGCGCTGTTTTTTCACTTGCGGGGCGAAAAAAGCCTCTGTTTCCTGTTCTTGTCCGACATAAATCCAATGAGTAGCATCTTGCTTTAAAGAGGGGGGGCCTAAAATCTCTAAAACGTCTTCTTGCGTTTGCTGATGCGGTTTGAGGCGCGCAATATCGTCATGTCCTAGCAAATTCCCTCGTATATCGTGCCTTGACGTACATGCTGTCAGGTAAAGGACCGCCATAAATAACAAGGGCAAATACCGCACCAAAATCTTATCCTTCATTTCACAAAAACGTATGGGCCATCTTTAAAATGGCTGTCTTAAAGGTTCTCTGTCAACCCCATGCTTTACCGTTTTTCCTTTTATGTTAAGATTGAGAATTAACAGAGATTTGAGCAGCAATAGGAGCAACGGAGCATTGAAAACACCCTCCTTTTGGTATGATATTTCTTTGGCTTCTCGCTTAAAAAAAGGAGCCTTACGTCCTTTAAGTGCTCTATATAACATAGGGCGACGCGCGCGGCAATTACATGTACATGCGCCGCCAGATCCATTCCCTGTGCCTAGTATCGTTTTGGGAGGGGTAACGATGGGAGGATCTGGCAAAACGCCTGCGGCAATTTCTATAGCAAAATTTTTTCAAACGCAAGGAATAAATGTTCACTTTATAAGTCGAGGGTATGGACGGACATCCCCTTACACGCGTATGACGCGTGTAACAGCGGCGCATACAGTACAAGAAGTCGGGGATGAACCTTTGCTTCTTGCGGAAATTGCCCCAACATGGGTGGTTGCCAATCGCCATAAAGCCGCACAAGAAGCTGTTCACGCTGGGGCGCACATCCTTATTTTAGATGATGGATTCTATAATCCACGCATTAAAGCAACACTTTCAGTCCTCGTATACGATGTGCATCAAGGAATAGGAAATGGGGGTATTTTCCCAGCAGGGCCTTTGCGCGCCCCTGTACAAGAAGCTTTGGCGCGCGCAGATCTTATTGTAAGTCTAGGAGGAGAGTTTCCTTTCCCTGCGGACATTCCTATTCTAATAGCTGATTTGAAACCAGACCTTTTAGCTTTTAAGGTACAAAAAAAGCGGTTCATAGCATTTGCAGGGCTTGGATATCCAGACAAATTTTTCAAAACATTATCCACTTATGGAGCGTATCTTATTCAAACGTATACTTTTCCCGATCATCATTTGTATACAGAAACAGAATTAAAAGATCTTATGCACAAGGCACAAGCGTATAAAGCTTCTCTGATCACAACACGCAAAGACTATGTTCGCTTGCCAAATGCGGTACGTTCGCAGGTATTTTTCCTTGATATACAGCTTGTTTGGCGACATGCTGAAGCTGATCTGTGTATTTTAAAAGAACTCACGAAGCGAAATCATGACCTTGCGGCGTCTGGCTAAAACATATATCGCTTACCCTTTAGAGGCTATTGCTGTCGCTTTCTGCCATTATGGACTTAAGCTGACATCCCTTGATAGGGCTTCGGATATCGGAGGGGCTGTTTTACGAGCTATGGGCCCTTTCTATCGTCCATTGGAACAGTTGGCTTTGTCTAATCTTGAAAAAGCTTTTCCAGAGAAAAGTCTTACGGAACGTCAAGAGATTACTTATGCAATGTGGGATAATCTCGGACGTGTTGTTGCAGAATATTCTCACCTTGGAGAGCTTTCTTGCCAGAAAGATCCTTCCATAATCAAGATTATAGGAGGAGAATATGTTGATGCTGCGCGCGATGATGATCTTCCCGGCCTTTTTTTAGCAGCACATTATGCGAATTGGGAAATTGCGGCGCTTGCCATTATCCAACGTGGGCTTCCTTTGACACAAATTTATAGAGCTGCTAATAATTCTCTTGTTAATCATATGATTCGGCGCGCTCAGCGCTATGTGACGCGAGCGCTGATTCCTAAAAATAGATCAGGAGCAAAGCAACTGATGCGCGCCATGAATCAGCGAGAACATATGATGATGATGATGGATCAGCGCATGAATAATGGTCTGGCTGTACCGTTTTTCGGGCAGCCTGTGATGACAGCATCTGCCTTTGGACGCTTAGCATTGCATTATCAATGCCCTGTTATTCCTGTGCAAGTGATCCGTATCAAAAGAAGTTCGCGCTTTGAAGTACGGTTTTCCAAACCATTAGATTTACCTCAGCACGGATCAGACGAAGAAAAGTTGTACGCTCTTATGGTAAATGTTAATCAATGCATCGAGGCTTGGATACGCGAACGTCCAGATTTGTGGCTTTGGATCCATAGTCGTTGGGGCAAGGAAGAGTAATCAGTAAAGACGGTCAGATTGTGGTCATCGCATCCACTCTTTGAAACCTTCTTCTCTTCCAAACAAGAGATAAACTGGAAAAACACCTCTCCCTTCAACACAGCCTACATACTTTACACTATTCATAAACAAAGTTAGTAAAGTCTTTTGTGTCTTTCTAAAGAGTTTGTTATAAAATCTTTTGGTGAAATACCTAAGCCGGACTAGCTCAGTTGGTAGAGCGGCTGATTTGTAATCAGTAGGTCGTTGGTTCGATTCCGACGTCCGGCACCAATTGTTTCTTAGGGGGGAGGATTTGGCATCAACCGGCTTTGTCCCGTTCCTGTCCCGAGATCTAAGAATAGAAGGAGTTTTGATATGTGGTTTTAGAGCGATTTACGATGAATTTTTAAAGTCAAAAATGTACTGCCTTCTTACTCTGGGGGGGCCTCTTTTGGGAATCTCCAAAGCTGTGTCTATGAAGTTTTCAGGATAGAGAAATCCATAAAAATTGCGCTGATTTCTATCGCCTTCTTCTATTTTAAAACCGTTGAAATCTTTCTCAAACAGATCGTTCATTTAGAGCTTGGATGATGTCTTATTCTGAAAGGAGGGCGCTTGCCTAAGGCTGTAAGGTTAAAGCAATGATTTTGTATCGTTTCGCGGTTCCTTTTTGGATAGCGATGCAACGTTTAGGTATATTAAGGTGTTGGCTTAAAAGCGTTATAATTGCTTTATTCGCTTTTCCATCTATAGGAGGTGCTGTCACATAGAGCGTTAAGTACGTTTCTCCGCAGGGTCCTATGCGTACATCCCCTACACGGGCTAAAGAAGCATGCGGAATAACCCGTATACGCAGAAACGCCTTTTCTTTTTCGTAAAAAACAGGAAGACTTTCCCACACTGCTTATTCCCCTAATTCTTGTAAGAGACCTTCAATGGAGGATTTTATTCTTTTGCTCTGGGAAGTCTTTTGTATTTCCTCCATTTCGTCAATTAAGGCATCTAGCTGCTCTGATTTTTTACGATCAGTCTCTAAAGGTTTTTCTGTAGGCAAATCATCGGGGGTAGGGGCGATTTCGGAAAATCCAGAAAGAGCACGAACGTGACCTCCCAAGACGGCTTGCATAAAATCACGCCAAATTTCTGCGGGAAGTTTTCCTCCGGTTACGTCCTTCATAGGGGCTCGATTATCGTTTCCTAACCAAACACCTGTTGTAACTCCCCCTGCAGTTGCGACAAACCAAGCATCTCTGCTGTCATTACTTGTTCCTGTTTTTCCCAATACAGGAACATTCAGTTTAGCACGTTTTCCAGTTCCATAATCGATGACAGATCGTAGTAAGATTTTCATTTTTTGGCAAAGATCCGTAGGTAAAACTTGTATATCCAGGGGAGTATAATGATAAAGAATGTGTCCTTTACGATCTGTTACGTCACGAACCGCAAAAGGAGTAACACGATGCCCGTCAGCGCAAACGGTAGCATAAGCTCCGGACAGTTCCAGTAAAGTCACCTCCCCACTTCCAAGTGCTACGGTTAAGTCATGTGGTTGGCGCGTAGATATTCCCAAACGCCGAGCAAGCTTTACAATACGATTCCGCCCAAGCGTATGGACCAAGCGTACAGAAACCGGATTGACAGAATAAGCAAAGGCCTCATTTAAAGAGATTTTTCCACGGGGCTTCCAACGGAAAAGACCAGGATGCCACTTTCCGATAGAAATAGGCGTATCAGCAATCATTGTCCCTGGGGTCATACCGGATTCTAACGCGGCTAGATAGACGAACAGCTTAAAAGCTGATCCTGCAGAACGGAGTGCCAAAACCCTGTTAAATTGACTTTGTGTATAATCTACACCACCAACAAATGCTTTCACAGCGCCCGAACCATCAAAACATATAATGGCCCCTTGATGTACCGCAGCGTGCTGTTCTAAAGATTGCTGCAAACATAAAGAAGCTTCTTGCTGTAAAGCAGTATTGAGCGTCGTCGTAATAAACAAATCTTCCGTATCCACAGAAACGTATTCGGGGAGCATCTCTAACACCCAATCCGTAAAGTATCGGCAATTGCCAGCGCCACGGGCTAGTTGCATTACTTTAACAGGCTCATGCAAAGCCGAACGTGCTTCTTGCGGTGTAATCATCTCGGCTTCGGTCATTAGGGCGAGTACGATGGCGGAGCGCCTTGCGGCTGCCTCTGGATTATAGAGAGGAGAATAACGCGACGGCGCCTTAAGTGTTCCTGCCAAAAGTGCTGCCTCACGCAAGGAGAGCTCTCTGGCGGACTTTCCAAAATATCGCAAGGCAGCGGCCTCAATACCGTAGGCACCAGCGCCAAAATAGACACGATTTAAGTAAATAGTTAGAATTTCTTCCTTGTTGAAGGTATGTTCCAACCATAAAGCCAACAGCGCTTCCTGTATTTTGCGTCGTAAAGAGCGATCGCCGGAAAGAAACAGGTTTTTTGCCACTTGCTGTGTAATGGTCGAGCCTCCTTGGACAACATGCCCCGCATAAAAATTCTTATGTGCAGCTCGTATAAGTCCGATAAGATCTACTCCGAAATGGTTGTAAAAGCGGCGGTCTTCTATTGCAATAAAAGCGGTCGGTACATAACGAGGAAGCTCTTGTAAACGGACAGGCTGACCGAAAAGATCACCATATGTTGCGAGCAACGCGCCGTCTTCTGAAAAAACGCTAATACTTGGCTGGCGTGTGCCGCCTTTAAGGTGATGGACGTTAGGAAGGTCGTATCCATACCATAAAGCCACTATTCCCAGGGCTAAACTGCCCCAAACAAGAACAGAAAAGAAAAAAGCTACGCGCCGATGCTTTCGTTCTTTGCTCACTTCTTAGAAAATTCCCCTCAATCTCTTCGTTATTTTCCTCAATATAGCGTTAGAGCTACTCCTACGTCTCTGAATATTCTTATTCTTCCAATATACTAAAAACTACACTCTGTTACTCATCCCTGAAATAAAATGTCCGCTCTTTTTGCGATTCTTGAATGCTTGGCGGAACTTCTCTAAGCTTTGTATGATATAATTCGTGTAATGAGCATTGTGTGCAGATAGGCTCTCATCATTTTGATTCATCAATTCTTCGTGCTTACGATATTCGCGGTATTGTTGGAGAGACTTTATTTGAAGCAGATGCCTATTACATTGGGCGTTCTTTTGCAACATGCCTTCTCAAGAGTGCTGATTCCATTGCTGTAGGACGAGATGGGCGGCTTTCTTCTCCTATGTTGGAAACTGCCTTGATTCAAGGACTGCAAGATGCTGGACAGATGGTATGTTCCATT
Organism: Holosporales bacterium; assembly: GCA_031255325.1. Taxonomy (GTDB): domain Bacteria; phylum Pseudomonadota; class Alphaproteobacteria; order UBA3830; family JAIRMZ01; genus JAIRST01. The sequence continues at coordinate 5,923 of JAIRST010000024.1, forward strand.
GGACTCTCTTCAACACCCCTGCTTTATTACACTATTTTTGAACACGCTCATGCAGGAGGTATTATGGTAACGGGGTCGCACAATCCTCCTACCCATAATGGATTTAAATTGATGCGAGGACGATCTCCTTTTTTTGGTCAAGCTATTTGCGATCTTGAGGCCATCGCCGCTTCTGGGAAATTTCTTTCTGGACAAGGAAAAGTACAGTATTTTTCGCCAATGGAAACTTATGGTACACGTCTTTTAAAAGATCTTGAAATCTCTCCTCGTTTGCGCGTTGCATGGGATACTGGAAACGGTACGGTTGGCCCTATTTTACAGACATTAATAACACGTCTCCCTTGCACCTCTTTTCATATTAACCAAAGCGTTGATGGAAGATTTCCTACACATCCTCCGGATCCTTCTCTTCCGGAAAATTTACATGACTTACGCGCTTTAGTTCAGCGAGAGCGATGCGATATCGGTATCGCCTTTGATGGGGATGGCGACCGTATGGGTATTATAGATGAAAATGGAAACAGCGTCTCAGGAGACAAGGTATTGTTGCTTTTTGCACGGGATATTTTGGTACGTTGTCCCGGTGCAACGATAATTGCTGATGCGAAAACAAGTCAAACCTTTTTTGACGATGTTGTGAAGTTAGGAGGGTACCCTATCATGGAAAAAACAGGGCATTCAATTATCAAAACGCGCATGCAGGAAACCGGTGCTTTATTGGCTGGGGAAATGAGTGGGCATATTTTTTTCGCTGATGCATGGTATGGTTTTGATGATGCTTTATATGCAGCTTTGCGGCTTCTTATGCTGCTCACACAACAGGGAGGAACGCTATCGGAACTTTTACACCTCTTGCCTTCACTTTATGCTACCCCGGAATTATCATTCCCTTGCCTAGATACGGATAAAAAAGCGGTTATTAAGCGCATTGTGCAGCGTCTGCAACAAGAACAAGCAAATTTTCTTACTATTGATGGTGTGCGTGTAAGAACGGCACAAGGGTGGTGGCTGTTGCGTGCTTCTAATACACAAGCGTTATTAACAGGACGGGCTGAGGCCTCTTCTCCTGAAGCTCTCGAAATGTTGCAGCAAGAGCTAAAACATTATCTGCACTATGGAATGGGAAGTAATGACGCGTAATTCTCTCTCCGAGATTCTTCATCAGCATGCTCAGGTTTTAGCGATCATGCAGCAGGATACGGAGTTGTTTCAGGCATTTGATGCTACTGTATGTTTATGCACAACGGCTTTGTCGCGAGGAAATAAGATATTATTTGTTGGGAATGGTGGATCGGCAGCAGACGCGCAACATTGGGCAGCGGAGCTCGTTGTACGGTTTCGGCACAATCGGAAAGCTCTTCCTGCTATTGCTTTATGTACAGATTCATCGGTCTTGACGGCTATTGGAAACGATTTTGGATTTGAAAACCTTTTTTCCCGTCAAATTGAAGCGTTGGGACAACCAGGAGATATCCTTATTGCTATTACGACCTCTGGGAAATCTTCTAATATGCATAAAGCTTGCCGGACAGCACGTTATCAAAAGATGACAACTATTGGATTTACCGGCCTTCAAGCTCCTGAGGATTTTATAAGCCTATGCGATGTATGCTTAACAGTGCCGACTACAGAAACAGCACGCATCCAAGAAATACATGAAATCTTAGGACATGCTTTATGTGGAGCTTTAGAAACGCATTCAATGTCTTTTCCTTAAGTATCACGCAAATCCTTCTTCAGGAAAAATGATACGCCTCATGTAATTGGAGAGTTTTTTTGCGATAGGAAGGGAGGGGTATGTTTTTGGAGGGATAGAGGGATGAGATAACGTTTTAATGTGCGAGGGCCCATACCAGTTTCATCAGGATAGGAGCATTCTTATTTCTCCACGCTCCTGCCTCTCTCTCTCCTTACCTCTTGAATACCTTTAAGAAAATTCTTATCTTTGTTATAAAAAGGCTATGAGCTTTTAGTGTCGTTAATAGTACGGTATTTTTGCTGTCAAAAGAATATAAATCATGGTCATTTGGATTACAGGATTTTCAGGAGCAGGAAAGACAACTCTTGCTTGCGCCATAAACCAACAACTAAAAGAACAGCATAACATATCCGCAATACTATTGGACGGAGACGAAATACGGAGCATTTTAGACGCCGAGCACAAAGTTTCTTATAATAACAGAAAGACCCTTGCTTGGTCTTATGCGAAACTAGCCAAGATGCTATCGGATCAAGGATTTATTGTTATCGTTGCAACAATTTCTATGTTTGAGGATATTCGGCAATGGAACCGTCAGTATAATGAACGATATATTGAAGTATACTTGCGTATTAGTGAAGCGGAAAGAAAAAGACGGGATCCAAAAGGATTATACAAATTAGGAAAAGATATGGTGAATGCTTCTTATGAAGAGCCACGTACGCCAGATTTTTGTTTTGATGAAGGAGTCAGTCTTTTACAGCAGGTACAGTTGGTTATAGATCAATGCTTCAACACATCGGATCTTTCACTTTAAACTACTAAACCCTTTGCCTATTGTTTAAGAGGCGCTGTATTGTGGGAATAGGTACTTTTAATAGAGAGGTATTTTTAGGGATACTCAGCTCAGTTAAAGCATGCTGCCTTTAATAAGGGGGAAGAGGAGAACCATAAAAACGCCAACAAATCTATGGCATACTAAACAAAATTTCCATAAACTTGCTGCCACTCTCATGGCATTCGTCCTTTTCGCGCTTATTAAATTCGAAGAGTCACTGTACTGATTTTTACAAACTTTAACGACATCCCACCACCGCAAAACAAGGGCGGAAGCTCCGCCCTTGAATGTCTTTGATGGAGAAGTTTCTTTAAGAGCGTCGATCCCCGAAGATATGCAACAAGCTCATAAAAATATTTATGAAATCCAAGTATAAGCGTAATGCTCCCCATACAGCCTTTTTCCCAGAAGTTTCCTGAGAATCCAACGCGTAATAAAGATGCTTCATTTCTTGTGTGTCATAAGCTGTCAATCCTGCGAAGATCCCTACTGTCAAAACGGACAGGCCGAATTGAAACGCCGAACTTTCAAAGAGCAAATTCACTAAAGAAGCGATAATAAGCCCCCAAACACCCATCGTCAGGAATGCTCCCATTCCAGTAAGAGACTTCTGCGTCACGTATCCATAAAGGCTCATTGCTAAAAATGTTGAAGCTGAAACAAAGAATGTTAAAGCAACACTTTGTTGGGTATAAGCTAAAAAGATGTACGATAATGAAATACCCATCGTTGCCGCGTATCCCCAAAATGTTGCTTGCGCTACAGCAAACGATACATGCTGTAGACGTGCGCTAAGAAACATAACGATACCAAGCGGAGCAAACAGCACGACCCAGCGCAAAGGCGTTCCAAAAAATAAAGACATAAGCACCATAGAATGACTGACTAGAAAAGCCATCGTCCCTGTAATAGCCAACCCAATGCCCATATAGGCATAAATGCGTTGCATATATTGTCGTAATCCCACATCGACTGAGTCGACAACTTCATTCGTATAAGAATATACTCTCATTTTTTCCTCCATCATCTTAGAAACATTTTTGCTATAATATACCATTTCAATGCATTTGTCATCTGAAATAAGAAACAAAGAATTGAGGACGAAAAATATGCCTCGCTTTTCTATATTTCTCCAAAAAATTCCGTTAACCAGTTCTAAACTCACTTAGACTCTTTTGCCATTTCCAAGATAGAGAAAATTTCGTCTTTAGTCTTTTCAGGGAATTTTCTTATAAGTGTTTGCGCATATAACCAAATAGCCCCCTTTGAACACGAATTTGATACTTCCCCAATAAACCATTGATGCAGCTTTCGAATATCTTGTTCCACGAACTGGTTTAAAATATCAAGAGAATTTTCTAAAAACTCTTCTCTTATTTTTGATGTTCCTAAATACAGAACAAGAATATGTCCATACCATTCCAGCTGAATTTTTCCAAGCTCATCCCTGTACCAATGTTCCGGAGGATCTTTATAATTCGAGAACAGAGGATGTACTTCATAATCGTCCAACTCCCCAAAATTTACTTCAGCGTATTGAATGGCGAGATCATTTTGTAATTCTTCTATGGGGCATATAGCCTGCACCGTACCAGTAATATACAGAAAAACGCTTAGAGCCCCATATCTTATAGATGCCATAATCTCTCTCCACGGTGATAAAAGTGTGATTATATAGTTTTATTTAAAATAATATAAATTTTAATTCATATGGCTTAATATCTATAATAATTCTAGTGGCAGGCATACAAGATTTTATTAAAAATTTCTTCAATAACTTTTTCAAGTTCTTTCAAAGCATGCTCGGATTTTCTGTATTGGGCCGTCACACATAATTTTTTTTCAAAAGAGATAAAATATTTTCTTTCTATTACAAAAACCCTCAATATATTTAGCTTTATGGAGAAGTGAGAATTGATGGGATTTTTTAGAAAGAAAGGTATGCTGGATTTGATTGCTTATACGGATAGTTTTAAAGTGTACAATGCTTTTGGCGTATCCGAATTTAAGCCCTGCAGAATCGATCATTCTAAACTGCTTACCAAATACACATGAACGTCATAGAAGATTTTTGGAACCAAGCCAAAAAACGTATAAGAAAGTTCAAAGGAATACAATAAGATCCCTGTTTATCTCTTTTTGAGAGAATGCGTACAGCAATTCAATACAGGCAATTCAAATATCCTTTTAAGGAATTTAAAAAAACTATATTAATAAAATTTCAGGTCTTAACTCTATATAAATTCAGTTTTTTACCTTTCCGTTTCTTATTTCTTCTCTCACCACCATCCAAAATCACCACCGTTAACTATTCGAGATACACAAAATAACATTCTTATCGTTTTGAGAACTGGAATCTCTTACGTGCCTTTGGTCTACCATATTTTTTTCGCTCAACGACTCGGCTGTCACGTGTTAAGAGGCCTTCTTTTCTCAAAATAGCACGTAATGCTGGTTCAAAATCTGTAAGTGCTCGCGTTGTCCCGTGACGGACGGCACCTGCCTGACCGGATAAGCCACCTCCCTTGACTGTGCAAAAAATATCATACTGCCCTATGCGGTTGGCAATACTAAAAGGATGTAACACAATCGATTGTAACACAGGACGCGCGAAGTATTTTTGAAGCGGACGTCCATTAATAGCTATATTCCCCTGTCCTGGTTTAATCCATACGCGCGCAATGGCATTTTTTCGGCGTCCTGTTCCATAAGCACGTCTTTGTGTATCTAGCTTTTGCTTTCTTTCCTCAACAGGATAAGAAACCGTATTTCTGGAAGTATCTCCCCCTATTTCTTTTAAATTTTCGAGCGTCTGAGACATCATTTACCCTCTCTTCTGATTTTTCGCATTCATCCCCGCTATGTCGAGCGAAACAGGGTTTTGGGCTTGATGCGGATGTTCATGCCCTGCATAAACACGCAAATGCGTTAACATTTGGCGGCCCAACGGCCCTCTCGGAAGCATGCGTTCTACGGCCTTCGTCAAGACACGCTCTGGAAAACTTCCTTCAAGACGCTCTCGCATGGAACGCTCTTTAATCCCTCCTGGCCACCCTGTGTGCCAGTAAAATTTTTCATTCTCACGTTTTCTGCCTGTTAGGTGAACCTGCGCCGCATTCACTACCACCACACAATCTCCACCGTCAACATGTGGCGTAAATGAAGCATAATGTTTTCCACGCAAACGTGTCGCAATCAAAGCTGCTAGACGTCCCAGGACAAGATCCTGAGCATTGACTAAAATCCATGTTTTTTTCACATCGGCGGGCTTTTGCACAAACGTCCTCATAAATGCCTCGTAAACAAAATAGAAGAAAATTATACAAGGCTTTAAATGACTTTGCAAGAAGGCAAAGCTGAAGAGACCGCGCATTAGTATAGGTTTATGTTCAATTCTAGAGCGTGTCATCAAAAGTAATTTACTTCAAAAAACGCTTTCTCCATATACTTCACCCCCTATCGAAACACACGGTTAGAAAAAAGTTGAAAGTAAAATGATAGAATCGCTTTTTGTTCTGCAAGGTACCATTCGTAATAACAGCTCTCACGGGTCCATTCTTCGTCTCTATGACCAAATGTATCTAGGGTAAAGTTCCCTTTCTCCATAACCAACAAGAGAAAGACCCCCCCCCCCCACGAAGGTCCTGTTCTTAATATCCAAACTGCATTTATAAACCTACGGCAGTTGTTTGCCCATACCTAAGAGGAGAGTTTTTCCTGCTTTAAGACTACTAGATAAATTCCGAAAATCCTTGGAATTGACCAGGATTCTTTTCCCGTAATTGATCAAAGGTATTCCTGAAATACTTATGTTGTTCGCCCGTATATTGATCCACATAGTTATATAGATCAATGACGTGTTGTATAATTGCCCTTTTAGTACAATTCTCTAATTTTCCAGAAATACACTCTGGTGCGAAGTGCATTTGGTAAGCTTGGATAAGATGATGAATCTTACTTTTGTCATTTTTGTAAAATTTATCATCAAGCGGTGTGTACCCTATAGACTTAATGATATTTATATGATCCTCATCTGTTAATTGAGCAAAATTTTCTAGATTGATAGGATGCGTTTCGGTAAAGAAATAACCCACACCAAATTCATTGAATAGTTTTTTATAAGGAAACAATGGCCCTGGATCAGATTTTCTTCCAGGAGCGATATCTGCATGGCCCAATATATTATATCCAGCAATATGATATTTCTTTTGAAGTCCATTTATGAGCATTGCACTAGCCTTAATCTGCTCCTCTGGATAAGGAAACCAGTAACGATTATCTCCTGGCACTTGTATTCCGCCTGGATATTCTTCTTCTTTGAATCCCAGACTAACATGCTCTATCCCTAAGAAATTTTTATTTAAGGAGCTCATTTCTGCAAAATGAGAAGCGCCAGCATGAAACGCTATATACTTAGGATCGACATGAAAATAAGTCTCTCCTCCTTCGTCTATCATAAAATGAGCGGATACGCCATTTTTTCGGAAGCTATCAATAGCTCCTTGTACAGTAGAACCTGCCGTATAATGCACAACAATCCCCAAAATTTCCTCTTTATTATCTTCGCGCAGCCGATACATCACTTGGAATCCTTGGCTATCTGATCTTGGCGCTGTGCACTGACTATTGTCTAAATGATCATATGTAAGATTAACACCATCCAAAGAAAACAGCGGCACGTATGGCTTCATACAAAGAGCTTGTGCAGCAAAAAGACAGGAAATTAAAGAAAAATACCACTTCATTATTTTACTCTCTATTAAGGCTATAATATTTTGAAATATATGTATCGTCTATTAAATCTTGAATTGCAAAATATCCATCAATATCCCCTTTTTCATTGAACAAAATCCTCTTCTTCCAGAGGTGTAGGCGTGTCCTCTGCCGCATTTCCATGGAGTTTCTGCCAATATAGGCAACGGAATGTTACGTAATAATCTGGAGATTGATCTCGGATTGCACGTTCAACATCCAAAACGCCTGCACGTGTACTGGTGAAGATTACAGCTTGGCACCCCCAATAAGACCATCGGCGTGTACCCAGGGGACCTGCGCGTCCTACAGGATCATAAATACCTTCTACAATATCTCCGAACAAATCACGTGGATTACTAGGACCCCAAAAAGGAATCATCAAATACGGTCCTGTTCCTATGTTAAGGCATCCGAGCAATTGCCCAACAGTTTTTTGCTCGACGGTTAGCCCAATTTCTGTTGCAACATCCACAAAACCAAGAAACCCAAAAACTAAATTCACAATACCCCGCATTAATGTCAGTGCCGCTTTTTCTCCTTCTCCTGAAAGAACATGACAAGTAAAAGATATTGGCGTACGCAAAACTCCTAGAACGTTTTTAATTCCCTTCGCTATAGGATCAGGAACAACTTTGCTATAAACGAAAGACACAGGCACAAGCACGACTTCGTCAAAAAAAAGGTTAAATTCAAATACTGCGCGGTTAATAGACTCGAAAGGATCCTCAGCTTCCTCTGCTTGTGCTTCAAAGAGGCCTGCTGAAATTAACGCTATCGCCCATAATGTCGCGGAAATCCTTGCAGAAAAAGACACACCCATCTCTTACCTATGAGGGGTTCACCCGATACTGGAGCGGGCGAAGGGATTTGAACCCTCGGCCCCAACCTTGGCAAGGTTGTGCTCTACCCCTGAGCTACGCCCGCAACATTGGTATGCTACTCTATTGAAAGAAATCTGCAAGAGGATTGAAAAAAATCTGTGGTCTAAGGACCCTATGCAGGAGAAACGCAAGAAACCCTTCTTGAGACCGACATCTTTTATCCTCATCGTCTTATCTCTGATGAATGTCTCTCTTATCAATGAGGGATTGTTAGGGTGTACGAGGGAAGGAGTTTGTAGCAAAACAGTCTTCTCTTTATTCAATACAATACATGTCTACAATCCCAAAGCTTCTCCTCTCAATCGTTCTAAATCCTACACTTTTTTACAGTATCATCTTAGTTTAAGAGTTATTTTTGTGAGCAATGTTATGTCCAGACGAATTTTTCTTGTTTGGAAGCCGATTTGCTTCGTTTGCCTTTAATGGGCGCCACGGTGCAGGTTCCATCATAAAAAACCACATCGAAACGCTCTTTTCGCTGGGCTTCCGCAGCGCTTGCTATAACACTTCCATCTGGGCTTCGGACAAAAGCAAATCCTCGTTTTAAAAGACGCGCGAACGAAACTTTTTCTAAAAGGTCAACAGCATGACGTAAAGCTGTTTTTTGTGTTTCGAAAAGAACACCCATGGCTTTCATCTGGGCTGCACTTAAAGCCTTTATGTGCTGATCATTGATAAGAAAGCGCTCCGAGGGAGACCATAATCTGAAACAAACCTTTGTAAAATAAGCATAGCTCGCCCTCAAAACAGTATACATATGCGTTGTAAGCTTATCGGTATAATGGTCGAGCTCTTGCGTCTTTATCCCTGTTATGCGCCATACAGGAGGCATAATGCAGGCATGTAAACAGTGTTTTTTCTTGTCAGCATAACGCTCAAGGGCTTGTCCGAGCTGATGGTAAAGTGTCGCAAGATTGGAAAGAAGGGTGTGCCGCCTGGGAACAACCAGCTCTGCCGCTGCTGTGGGAGTGGGTGCACGAATATCTGCCGCAAAATCGATAAGTGTCGTATCCGTTTCATGCCCAATAGCAGAAATTACAGGAATAGCACTATCAAAAACAGCACGGACAACGTTTTCTTCATTAAAAGGCAACAGATCTTCAAAGCTGCCACCACCCCGCGCAACAATCAGTACATCTGGACGGTTACGCAAAGGAAATGTATTAAACCTACGTACAGCTTCTGCTACTTGGAACGCTGCCTCCTCACCTTGCACCAAAACCGGCCACACAACGACAGAAATAGGAAAACGGTCAGCAATCCGGTGCAAAATATCACGCAAAACAGCTCCAGTAGGCGATGTCACAACGCCAATCTTACGCGGCAAAAAAGGAAGTTTCTTTTTGTGCTTTTGATCGAACACCCCTTCGTGCAGAAGTCGCTGTTTGCGGTCTTCCAACATTTTTAAAAGAGCTCCTTGCCCTGCCAGCTCGTAATGATTCACGACAAGTTGATATTTCGAGCGTGCCGGATACGTTGTTAACTGCGCCCAACAGCGGACTTCAAGGCCTTCTTCCAAGACAACACGACGAGCTCTTAAAGCACCTTTCCAATACACGGCATCCAGCACGGCTTGATCGTCTTTAAGCGCAAAGTAGATATGCCCGGAGCTGTGCTGGCGTAAATTGCTTATTTCACCCCGTACACAAACGGCCGCAAAGGTAGTTTCAACCCTTTTCTTTAAAGAAAAAGAAAGCTCAGACACAGAAAATACTTTCTCCCCATCAGACAGATCCTCATGACGCGTTACTCTGCAAGCCGCCGGTTTCTCTTCAAAAAAGGATTCTTCTAAAGTAAAATTTAGTATCGATGAAGGGCTTTCTTTATGCGTCACATTCCTAGGATCCACGTTACGGCTTCTCTTTTCAAGGGGGGAAATATTGTAACGACCTCGCCCGAGCGCCACCATTTGTTGACGGTTTTCAGAATGCAAGCAGGGGCAGAGGTACATTTATTCAATGCAGCCTCTGGTGAATGGCGTGCTCGTCTTATCGACAAACAAAAAGGCATTTTCCTATGCACAGAATGCTTGCGACCTTCTGCGTCATTTTTCGGACCACATCTTTTCTTTCCTATCCTGAAAGGATCCCGCCTTGAACTTTTAATTGAGAAATCTGTAGAGCTGGGCGTCGGTGCTTTACACCCTATTTTTACAGATCACACAGATATTCTTTTCTTTAACAAAGAGCGGTGGCAGGTAGTTGTTAAACAAGCAACAGAACAATGTGGACGGTTAGATTTACCTCCTATTCATCGGCCTGAGAAGCTCTCACATATTCTCGATAAGTGGCTTTTAAAAGATTCTCTTCTTGTCGGAGATGAACGCCAAGGAGCGCCTTCCATTATCCCATTTTTAGATAAAATACCCCCTTCAGCGGCGTTTTTAGTGGGACCAGAAGGAGGCTTTTCTGCACAGGAATTTGCAACCTTTGCGCGTCTTCCTTTTATAAATTGTGTTTCCATGGGAGCCACAACGTTGCGAACCGAGACGGCAGCTCTCGCTTTTTTAGCTTTGCATGCGGCTTTTCAAAATACTTAAAAGAATTTTTCCCCAAAGGTTCTGGTGAATATCGTTTCTTTTAAAAGTCGCATTAAACAGTATACTATGTAACATATAATAAAATTCTTAGGAGAATGAGAGCATGGATCGGTTTCTTGAAACCTTTGTTGGTCTCCTGGTTCTCGTGGTTGCAGGAGGATTTTTTCATTTTGCCTATACGTACTCAGCCCGAGAGGCTTCTTCCGGATATATTTTGTCCGCCTCATTTGATCAGATCGGCGGTATCAACCTAGGCTCAGATGTAAAAATCGGTGGTGTTAAGATAGGAACTGTCAGCAAGATAACACTTGCTCCTGAAACATATCTCGTCGCTGTGGAGATGCAGATTGACCGAAAAATTCAGATTCCTCGCGATACAACAGCGGCTATTGTCAGTGAAGGATTGATTGGTGGAAAGTTTATCTCTTTTACTCCAGGAGGGGACGATGTTATGTTAAAGGATAGGGAGGCTCTTGTGCACACACAGGGGGCTATTAATATTGAAGCTTTTATTGGAAAAATGATGTTCTCTTCCGAGACTAAATGAGCCTTTCTCCGCGTATTTATTGCTTTATTATTGCGATTCTTTTCACGCAAGAAGGAAAGAGGGCGCTTGCTATTGATCCTATGCCGCCTACCGCAGCGGTGAAAGACCTAAATGACGCACCAGAAACATCTGCAAAAGAAACTTCTAGCGATCTTTTAGAAACGCTCAATTTTTTAACGCCTGATGACCGATTTATAACACTTCCTCCAGCACCTATTACATCGGTGCATGTGCGGTTTTTAGATAAAATTAGCTGCCAGTTTTTGCATACATCCTTGCAGATAGGGCGTTTATATGCTTTTGGGCGTTTGCATATTCTTATCATCAAGGCTTTTGAAAATCCGCCAGAAGAACGTCCAGAGGTCTATGCTTTTTTAAAAATGTGGGAAGTGTCGACTTCTCGTACTGCAGAGATTGAAATGAAAGGAAACTCCTGGAAAGAACGCACATCACTTTCTCAGGCAGATGCGCCAGATGCAGAAAAAACACTTATCTTTTCAGGGTGGATGTTTGCCTCCTCTCCCGCTATCGCTCCTCTTGAACATCCTGTTTACGATGTGCGACTTGAATCAAACTCCGCTCTTCCATAAAACCTTCTGCATCAGTTAAGGATTGCCTTTTCTTTAAAGTTTTTTGCACTAGTCTTCACTTACTTTGCTGTGTAATTTCTAAGAAGGTTACTTTACCCTTAAAGTCAACAAAGAAGTAGGGTAAAATTAAATAGTTTTATTTTAAGTAGCTTTTTAACAGAAAAGAGAACATCCATGATCCGCAAAAACAAGTATATTTTTATGTTTATAATATTGGTAACAATAAACCAAACACTGGCCGCGCTTACTCTGAGAAAAATAGGCGATGTACTACAAATTGTGACACCTGCTTATGCCCTTGGCTTTGCTATGGGGGAAGGAGAATACGGAAACGAATACAAGGTACCAGCACAATTTTTTTGCAGCTTTATAGCTTCTCAATTAACAGTAGTCGTTCTTAAAGAGATAACTCAACAAAAGAGGCCTGACTACAAAGAGGGTAAGAAAAAAGACTCCTTTCCAAGCGGTCATGCGGCAAGTGCTTTTAGTGGCGCAACTTTTATTCATAGAAGATACGGTTTACCGCATGCCATCATTCCTTATGGACTGGCTGTTATAGTGGGTTGGTCAAGAATTGACGCGAAAAGACATCATCCACGAGATGTTATTGCGGGCGCAATAGTTTCAGGTTTATATAATTGGATTTTCGTCGATAGAAAAGACAGTTTAACGCTAACAGCTAATAAAAATGAAACAAAAATCACATACAAATTCAGTCTTTAAAGGATAAATTATAAAATAATGACTTTAACTCAAGAGAAAAAAGCTAGGTAAGGAGGATAAAAAATCTATTCCCTTCTCTTATACGTGCTTCTCTTGAAAGATGGAATTATTTGCTGCAGAATTAGCTAGATTGAGGGTAGGGTGCCATAGGCCACAAAAGAGAGAATATGTTTCAGATCCGTGTGCATGGTCGTGGTGGACAAGGTGTTGTTACAGCAGCGGATATGTTGGCAATTGCCGCTTTCCTTGAGGGAAAATATGCGCAAGCTTTTCCAAGCTTCGGATCCGAACGGATGGGAGCTCCTGTTGTTGCTTTCTGTCGTATTTCCTCTGAGGAGATTCGTTTGCGTGAACCTGTCTTGGAACCAGAAGCCCTCATCATTCAAGATTCCACTCTCTTTTCCTCTATCGATGTGTTCGAAGGTCTTTCCCCAAATGGCTATATTCTTATTAATTCAAAAAAATCCCCTACTGAACTCAAAATAAATGAACGCCTCCGGAACTTCTTGCCGCAGCGTATTCTTTCTTTAGAGGCAACGGAACTAGCTCTGGAATATGTTGGTCGTCCTATTCCCAACGCCGTTTTGCTAGGCGCTTTTGCTGCTCAAACAGGTATTCTTAAATTGGAAAGTGTTAAAGCAGCAATTTCTGAAAAATTTTCCGGTTCCATAGGAGAGAAAAATATTACAGCAGCTGTTGCGGCCTTTGAGAAAGTGCAACAAATGGAGCGCTGTCACGATCAAGGAAAAGATCTATGCTAAAACAAATTGAAGGCTCTCAAGGCGTTGCAGAGGCTATTGCATTATGTCGTCCGAATGTTATCTGTGCCTACCCTATCACGCCTCAGACGCATATTGTAGAAGGCCTTAGTGCTTTAGTAAAATCTGGAAAGTTAAAGTCTGAATATATTAATGTAGAGTCGGAATTTGCCGCTTTGAGTGTTGCCATTGGAGCATCATCTGCAGGAGTACGAAGTTATACAGCAACCTCAAGTCAAGGGCTCCTCTTTATGGCGGAAGCGGTCTATAACGCAGCTGGGTTAGAGCTTCCTATTGTTATGACACTGGGTAATCGCGCTATTGGTGCTCCAATCAATATATGGAATGATCATAGCGATGCGATGGCTGTACGGGGTGCGGGATGGATGATGCTGTTTGCAGAAACCAATCAAGAGGCTGTTGATCTTCACATTCAAGCTTTTCGTCTTGCAGAGACATTGAAGTGTCCTGTAATGGTGTGTGTTGATGGGTTCATTTTGACGCACGCGAATAATCGGATGGATATTCCCTCTCAAGAAGACGTCGATGCTTTTCTTCCTGTTTTCACGCCCAATCAAACGCTTGATCCTTCAAATCCCTGTTCTATCGGGGCGATGGTAGGGCCAGAATCTTTCACCGAAGTCCGCTATCTTGCGCATTTAAAGCAGCAAACGGCTCTTTCGGTCATTCCGCAAATTGCAGATGAATTTTATGAGGCTTTTGGGCGAAATTCTGGCGGATTGGTGCGAGGATACAATCTGCAAGACGCAGAAACGATTATCATTTCAATGGGATCGGTAACGGGTACGATCAAAGAGGTCATCGATGAGGAGCGTGCGGCAGGTCATAAAATTGGATCGCTGAATATTATTTCCTTTCGCCCCTTTCCTGGAGAGGCCATTAGAACGCTGATAAAGCGTGCCCAAACGATTATTATTCTTGAAAAAGCCCTGGAATCAGGGGATGGAGGACCTTTATTTGGACAAGTTCAGCAAACCCTTTCCGGAGAAAATGTAAAGCTTTACTCTGTTATCGCTGGTTTGGGAGGCCGCGCGATAACACGTCCTTCCCTTCGTGAGCTTTTCAATCAAGCACGGTTAAAGGAACTGGCTCCTGTGCATTTCTTGGATTTAGATCTTCAGGCTTTATCGCGTTTTCTTTCCGCTCAGCGATGCTGCTCGGGATGCTGTTCGTCTTGTGGTTCGTGTTAGAGGGAAGGGCAAACGATGGCCATACAGGAAGCTTTTTATTTTAAAGGCACAAAGACTTTAGGGAATCGTCTCGTTGATTCTTCCTTAAGAACGGTTCAAGCCCAAGAAGATCGGCCAAATTCTTTGACAAGCGGACATCGTGCCTGCCAAGGATGCGGAGAGGCGCTAGGGGCGCGCTATGTTGTCGATGCGGCTCTGCGTGCGACGCAGGGACAGCTTGTTGTTGTTAATGCGACTGGATGTCTTGAGGTGTTCTCTTCTCTCTATCCAGAATCTGCTTGGCAGGTTCCTTGGGTGCACTCCTTATTTGGCAATGCCCCCTCTGTTGCTACAGGAGTAGCAGCTGCGATGCATGCCAAAGGTACATCTTACATCCGTGTTTTAGCGCAAGGGGGAGATGGCAGCACAACAGATATTGGATTTGGTTCCCTTTCCGGTATGTTTGAGCGAGGTGATGACGTTTTGTATGTCTGTTATGACAATGAAGCTTATATGAACACTGGCGTACAACGTTCAAGTGCAACACCTCCTGCAGCGCGTACAGCAACAACACCCCCTGTAGGGATAGCGCCAGGAAACGTTTTTGGAACAGGGAAAAATGTGCCGAAATTGGCTCTTGCTCATGGGATTGCCTACGTTGCTACAGCGAGTATTGCTTTTCCACGAGATCTAGAAGAGAAGGTTTTTAAGGCGATGACGTTTCATGGGGCGCGGTATTTACATGTGCACGTTCCGTGTCCCTTGGGATGGGGAACGGCTCCTCAAGACACTCTTGTTCATGCACGGAATGCGGTATATTCTGGTATGTTTCCACTTTTTGAAGGAGAGCACGGGAGAGTCACCCATTCTTTTCAATTAGAGAAAACGATCCCTGTTGAAGCTTATCTGAAAGGGCAACGTCGTTTTGCTCACCTTTTTGGCAAATCCGGGCCAGATACAGAACGTTTACAAGCTCTGCAAGTTATCGCTGATGCGCATATCGAAGAATTTGGTCTTGTCAAATCCCAAGGAGAACGCGCATGAAACCGTTTGCCATTACGTTAGATCCGGGAACAAGCCTTAAAAATCACACAGGTTCATGGCGTACAGAACGTCCTGTTTGGAAAAGTATTGTGCCTCCATGCAATAAAACATGCCCAGCTGGAGAGAACATTCAATCTTGGCTTGCTTTAACTGAAGAGGGGAAATATTTCGAAGCTTGGCAAGAGATTGTAAAGAACAATCCATTTCCTGCTTGCATGGGACGTGCCTGTTATCACTTTTGTGAGGCGACGTGTAATCGTGCACAATTTGACGAAACAGTTGCAATACATAGTGTAGAACGCTTTCTTGGGGATAAAGCAATTCAAGAGAAGTGGGCTTTTCCTAAAGTGCCTGAACGAGCGGATGCGCGCAAAGTGTTGATTATAGGAGCAGGCCCCAGCGGCTTATCGGCAGCGTATCATTTGGCATGCAAAGGACATCGTGTGACAGTTCTCGATCGCTATGCTGAAGCGGGAGGAATGATGCGCTATGGTATTCCAACGTATCGTTTAAGCCGAGATGTCTTACGAGTAGAAATAAATCGCGTTTTAGATTTAGGAGTAACGTTGCACCTAAATACAGAAGTTTCTGACCTTGCGAAAGCACGTCACGGATTTGATGCTTGTTATTTAGCTCTTGGGGCTTGGAAAGCACGCCGCATTGAGAATTTAAACAGTCAATTTGTTTTGACTGCTATTGATTTTCTGAAAAATGAAGATCCAGCGCATCGCTTTTCTGGATGCGTGGCTGTGTATGGAGGGGGTAACACGGCATTTGATGCCGCGCGCACGGCTAAACGCTTAGGGGCAGAGCGGGTCGTTATTATTTACCGTAATATGTACACGCATCTTTCTGCACATGACGATGAAATAAAGCTGGCTCTGCAAGAAGGGGTTGAAATACTTCCTTTGCATGCGGTTAGAGGAATTGAAGAAACTATACTCACTTTGGATGTTATGCTACCAACTGAAGGAGAAAAGGTTATACCATCTGGGGAAACAGAAAAGCTCTCAGTGACACACCTTATCCTTGCCATTGGACAAGAAGTTGAGACACGATTGTTTGATTCTTTTCCGAATATTGTACATTCAGCAGATGGGGTAGTATCCGTTGATCGGATTTTTGCGACCGGTGAGCAGGGAATATTTGCCGGAGGAGATATGGTGCCGAGTGGGCGCACGCTTACTGAAGCTATCGGTCATGGGAAAAAAGCAGCGCAAGCTATTGAAGCCTATCTTTCTGGTACGACGTTGCCTCAGAAGGGAAAACAGGAAATTGCCTCGTTTAATCGATTAAACACGCATTATTACGATCATGCGCCCAGATGCGTTGAGCGAAAAAAGACGCAAGTCGTGGGTTTAAAAAATTTTCAAGAAGTCTTTGAAACATTTTCTGAACAAGAAGCCGTTTACGAAGCGCGTCGGTGCTTGTCTTGTGGAAACTGTTTTAGCTGCGATACGTGTTATGGAGTTTGCCCTGATAATGCGATTCGTAAATGTAGTACTCAGTGCAAAGCTGAAAACAATCTCACCTTCAATTACGATTACTGCAAAGGGTGTGGAATATGCGCACGTGAATGCCCCTGCGGTTATATCCAAATGATTCCGGAAGATAAATAACGTAGAGCTCTTTTTATAAATTTAGAATTTATTAAAGCCAAGATTTTTTTAGATGCGTATTTTTTCTTTGCTGCTTGAGATGAGCGATCATATAAGGTCTTGGTGTCATTTGCGATGAATTTTTAAATCATAATAATATCTTATACTTTCGTTAACAACAGTGGGACCATGGTATAAGGTATCATCCCAAACATACTCATCATTAATGATCGCGTCGGTTGTCAAAAAGAATATAGAAAAATGACTTTCTCCTCTTTCGTCTTGACACCCCCTGTATCCTTGTTATGGAAAACCTCCCTGGTGGACGAGTATCTTCTTTTACTCAAATACAGGAGAAAGAAGCTCTCTTGTAAAAGGATACTCACCATCGGTAAAGAGGCTCATCTCTTTATGAAACCTGCGATGATTCCACGCTTTTCGTAAAAGCGATAGTGTTTAAAAAAAGCGGTTGAATTTTTGCTTCCTTCTTGTTGGGTATAGCGTTAAAATTCGTTTAAAGATTTTATAAATTCCTTTATGTTCGATAGCATACCTCCTGAAATTGTCGTATCTATTGGTGGAAAACCAGCAAAAGAGATGCTTCTTCATATCCTCAAAGGTATGGAGGCGATATCGCGTCCTTTTGATTTTACGCTGACTTTTGTTTCGAGAAATACGACCTTTGATTGCAAGGGATCCATTGGAAAGCCATTAGCGATTTCCTTTACTCTCCCTCAAAAAGAACGTGTTTTTCATGGAATTATTACTGAATTTACTCAAGGGATAACAGTAAAGGTGCAAAACCTTCCTCTGACCGAGTATAAAGTGCGTCTGCGCCCCAATTTATATCTTTTATCTTTAGGATCGGATTATAAAATCTATCAACAAAAATCCGTCATCGACATTGTAAAAAGCGTTTTAAAAGAAAATGGCGTCACGGAAGTCAAAGATAAAACACAAAAAAGCGGACGTGCTGTGCGGTCGCATTGTGTACAGTATGGCGAGACGTTTTTTGATTTTTTCTCACGCTTGTGTGAGGAAGAGGGAATTTCCTACCACTTCCAGCACACGGCGCAGGGGCATACGCTTATTTTAACAGACGCACCCAGCGCTTTTTCCGCTATCTCTGGAGAGCAGGAGGTTCCTTTTATCCAAACCTTTTTAGAAAAACCGCCTTTTCATAAAATTCTCTCGTGTTCTGTGTGCGATAGCCTTGTGCCCAAAGGATATGAAGCACGCGATTATAACTATGAGATTCCAAAGACAGAACTTAATGCTCGGGTTCAAGGAAAAGGGCAAGGAGGCACTTTTATCGAATACCCTGGACATTTCGCTAATGTCAATGAGGGAACACAGCTTACCAACATACGCATCCAAGAACTGGAATTTCCCGCGCATCTGGTAGAGGGAGAATCAACAGCGATGACTTTCACGGCAGGAGCTTCTTTCTCGTTAAAAGGCCATCCCCGGACAGATGTCAATACAGCGTATACCTTAGCGCATGTGGAACATGATTTTACGATTGAGTCTTTGGACGAAGCGCAAACACCGATATATAAAAATTATTTTCGCGGGTTTCCTAAATCTATCCCTATTCGGCCTGCACGTAAAACACGGAAAAACCTTATTCATGGCGCCCAAACTGCTATCGTAACAGGACCAGAAAACGCCGAGATTCATCGAGGGCCTTATGGGGCTGTAAAAGTGCATTTCCTGTGGGATCGGCATGGGAAAAAGGATGATTCGAGCTCTTGGTGGATTCGCAGCATGCAATCATTGGCAAGCCACCAATATGGAGGCGTTATTATACCCCGCGTGGGGGATGAGGTGCTGATTGTTTTTGCAGAAGGCGATCCTGAAAAGCCTCTTATCGTGGGAAGTGTTTATAACGGTGAAAACACGCCTCCGTATCCCGAAAAAGAAGCGACGAAAAGCGGTTTTAAAACGCACAGTTCTCCGCAAGCAAAGGGCTATAATGAATGGTATTTCGATGATGATGCTGGAAAGGAAAAGGGACACCTCTTCTTGCAAAAAGACGGCGAGGCGTTCATCAGCGATAGCCTGAAAATGATCATTGATAAAGGAAACGAAGAACGGAATTATCAGGAAGGGTCGCGTATTACTAAACTGGAAGCGAAAGGAAACAAAGAAGGAAACGATACCCTGCATTTGACAAAAGGAATGTTTAAAATTCAAATTGATAAAGGGAACTATAACGTTACTCTCGGCGAAGGAAATGCAAAATTTGCGATTAGTGGTGCGACTGATTGGCAAGTCGATAAATCGCATACAGCTGTGGTGAAGGAAAACGCCACGGTAACAGTCAAAGGAGATTTAACGGTAAAAGTAACGGGCAAAGTGCTTATCCAAGGAGAGGATGATATAACCTTAAAAGCGGGAAAAAATATGATTATTCAAGCGGGGCAGAATTTGACGTTAAAGGCTGGGCAAAATGCTACGCTGCAATCAGGACAAGACACAACCGTTCATGCAGGGAAGAACCTCAAACAAGCCGCTTCTATGAATGTAGAAGTAACGGCAAGCATGAATTATACGGCCAAGGCTTCTATGGCCTACAAAGCAGAAGGACAACTGAATGCGGAAATAAAAGCCGGTGTTCAGCTAAAGCTTGGTGGCACAACAATTGAAAACCAAGCGCAAGCGCTGTTTAAAGTAAATGCTCCAATGAGCATGATTGGCGGCGGTATGGTCAAGCTGGGATAGATTTCAAATGATCCGAAATAAGGGACTATATGTGAGCGAAACCAATAACAGGAGAAAGGCACTATCAAAATAGTGCGTCTTTGTCTTTTTGTTTCTCCTATGGCTTAACGCTATACGCTATAGTTACTTGAAATTTTCATTTTGGCCTGCGATGTCCTATCGGATATTTCTCTCTTAAAAACATACTGGTTATTGTAACCTTAATAAACTGCTACAGGTTACACGCCGAACAAAATGCATCTCTGCTTCTTCTGCTGGTGCGGTCGAGAAGAATCGAACTTCCACGGGGTTACCCCCACAACGACCTCAACGTTGCGCGTATACCAGTTCCGCCACGACCGCTTGCCTCTCTCTTCTATCAGAAACTCTTATTTCTGATCAAGAGAAAGCACTCTTTTAGGGCCAAGACTGGTTAAAGTCGTGGAATAAAGAAGTTAACATTCTGGAAAGGAACAAATGCACGCATTTTTTAGATAAAGTAAAAATACTGCTGTCTTATTTTTCATATTAGAAATTTTTAATAAAAGAACTCTTAATGCAGGGCAGTTTTTAACAAATTACAGAAAAAGAAACGACAAGCAAAGAGAGGGGAGAGAATATTACTTTTATTCTTCGTAATTGAGCATATAATGCTCGAAACTCGAAATAGGAACTCTGTTTGAGAGATGTGCATTTCTTTTCCTTGATAATCATAAAAATAATAAAACGTTCCAAGAACCCTGGCTTTAGACTTTGAAGACAAAAGAATAACCAGCGACCTTTTGAAAGCGTCTTGCGGTATGCTTATGCTGTCAATTCCTTTTAAATTATATTTGCAAGCTCCACCTCTACATCTTTTTAAACTCATAAATCCGTTTTTTATAATCAAATTCCCATTGCGTTTCTTGCAATATATAACACTCATATTTGCATAAAATGAGTACAAATATTATACTTTTTACATTATTATCTTATAATTGGAAATTTTCGAAAACAGATAATAAAGGGCTCTCCAACTTATATAAGTGCGGAACCTTTAGCAGAGAACCGAATACTTACCAGTTTTTATGAGGTGGAGTAAGGGTAGGGGGGATATTTTATTCATTAAATATAAAACTTGACTCTGTATGTAAATTTAGTTAAGATCGCGATAACAAAATAATAATGATGAAAGGAGATCATAATGAATATAAGAACATTGCTTTTGGCGAGCGCTTTTTGGGGGGGAGTCCTTTTGAATGCGGAAGGAATGCTTATAGAACAAGTTGTGGAACATCATGTCCCTACAGGCCCATTTTCCTTAGGTAGGTGGGTAACACAAGAAGAGATAGCTCGCTACGAGCAAATAGTGCA